>JBKPLX010000194.1:0-22005 GCA_046731855.1 Verrucomicrobiota bacterium
GCACGGCGCCTAACCGGGTCTTTTACATTGAATGGCGCACGACTTATATTGACAGACGGGGTACAGCCGACTTTGAACTGGCCCTGTACGAGAACAACTCAAGCTTCTTTGACGTCTTGTATGGGATGACTGCCGACATAGGCAGCGGGGAAGTAAGTGGAGTGCAGGCAAGTAACTTCGTCGGCCCGGCTACGACCTTCTCGTGTCTGGAGCCTACGCTTGCGAACGGATTGAAAGTCACTTACATCTGCACCGCGGAGACGCCTACGCCGACTCCAACACCAACCCCTACTGCGACACCTACCCCAAGGCCTACTCCAACACCAAGACCTCGACCGACGCCGCGACCTCGCCCGACTCCGTAGGGGTGAAGGTCAGTGATTAGTAGTTAGTGATTGGGGATTAGTGGATTAGTCCCGGCGCCCCAAGCGGCACTGCTCGCGAAGAACTTCGGAGTCGCGGCTCCCCAACGCGAGCCACGAGTACCCGGGTCGCGATCACCGGTTTCCCGGCTTTAGATATTTGCATCGCCCCGCTCAGAACGAGAAATGTATTGAACCTTGTCCGGTGTTTCGGGTAGAACGGTTCTTGTGCGGTAATTCCGCGCACAAATGAAAAAGAAATCTGATGGTCTGTCTGCCTTTTTTAATCTCCGCCTGCTAATCGCTCTCCTTGTCTTCCTGGCTGGCATCGGTCTAAGCATGTTTACATTCGCTCAGCCACCAAGCGCGAAACCAGTTTCAAACGTCGCGCAAAAGCAAAACGTCAAAGCCCGCATTCAACGTCCTGCCGACAACTTTTGGGCGCAAACCAACGGTCCCCAGGGCGGTGATGGTATTGCTTTGGCCACCAATCCGAGCGGGCACGTGTTTGTCGGCACTCAGGGGGGCGGTGTTTTTCGATCCACCGACAACGGAGAATCGTGGACGGGAATCCACAACGGACTTACCGACACGAACGTGCGCGCACTGGCAATCAGCGGTGTCGGGCACATTTTTGCTGGAACTTTTAGCGGCGCGTTTCGCTCGATAGATAATGGAGACACCTGGGTTGCGATTAACAGCGGCTTGGAATTTCCTTTGGTCATTTCGCTGGCAATCAATTCCAGCGGAGACATTTTCGCGGGTACATTTGCAGGCGGTGGCGTTTATCGATCGACTGATGACGGCGACAACTGGACATTGGTGGATAACGGCTTGACGAACACTTATGTCACTGCACTCGCGATCAATTCCGGCGGAGACATCTTTGCCGCGACGTTTGGCGGTGGGGCGTTTCGTTCGACCGACAACGGGGACAGCTGGACCGGACTTAACACAGGAGTTCCAGATGCCACGTTTCTGTCGTTGGCCATCAACGCGAGCGGATACATTTTCGCAGGGGGCGATCCTCTTGGTGGTCCCGTCGGTGTACTTCGTTCCACTGACAATGGTGATAGTTGGGAACCCGTCAACAATGGCTTGGACACGGGGAATGGCATTAATGCCCTCTTAGCGACTCCTAACGGCTCGCTCTTTGCCGGCACCTATGGCGACGGCGTGTTCCGTTCGACAGATAACGGAGACAACTGGAGTCAAATTAACAACGGATTGACGACTATCTTTGTCCTTTCATTCGCCACGAATGCGAGTGGGGACATCTTTGCGGGTACCTACTTTGGTGGCGGCGTTTTCCGGTCGAAGGATAATGGTGATACCTGGAGCGAGCAAAACAACGGCATAATAGCGACTGACGTCCGAGCAATCGCGATCTTTTTCCCAGTGCCTTCCCGCTTCTTCGCCCCAGCATCTCCGTCAGGTGTAGGCAATATGATTTTCGCGGGCACGTATGGGCTTGGCATGTTTCGGTCATTTGATAGCGGTCAAACTTGGGAGAAGATCAACAATGGTCTGCCGGCGCGTTACATTCGGTCATTGGCGACCACTTCCAACGGTGGTCACATCTTCGCAGGAGCTGATTTTATCGGTGGTGCTGGCGGTGTTTATCGTTCGACTGACTTCGGAGATAGCTGGGTAGAGGTGAATCAGGGCGTAATCACGACTGACGTCCGGGCGTTGGCGATCAATCTCAGCACCGGCCATATTTTCGCCGGAACCTACCCTGGCAGCGGTGTGTTCCGCTCGACAGACGATGGCAATAGTTGGACTCCAGTGAACAATGGCTTGGGATGCGGAAGCATCTTGTCTCTAGCGATCAGTTATGACGGGGACATCTTTGCTGGTACATTCGGGTGCGGGGACGGTGTTTATCGCTCAACTGACAATGGAGATAGTTGGATCCTGTCTAACACAGGCCTAACATCTACTGACGTAGCTGGCCTGGCGATTAATACCAATGATCATATCTTTGCCGGGACTCAATCTCAGATGGGTCAAGGCGGTGGTATGTTCCGGTCCACTGATAACGGGGATACCTGGACGGAACAAAATGTTGGTTTTTCGGCACTCGATGTGAACACTGTAGTAGTCAACCCCATTGGTCACATCTTTGCAGGTGCCGCGGGCGGTGTTTTCCGTTCGATAAATGATGGGGACGGTTGGAGCAACGTTAGCAGCGGGTTACTTCCTCCTGGTGGCAATGTCTGGTCGCTGGGCTTTGGTTTTGGCGGTCGTGCCTTTGCCGGCACCGCAGGGGGGGGTGTATTCCGCAGCGTTAATCCAACCGTGCGGCCCCCTGTGCCGCCCAGGCCGCGGCCCACGCCGCACCCTCGACCCACTCCGCGATAATTGTAAACCAGCGTGAGGTGGTCCGTGAAGAGTTGTAGCCACGGTCGCTGATCCCGGCCGTGTTTAGCACCCAAAGTAGGCGGCGGACGCCGCGGTCAGCGACACCTGACTACAGCAATCCCTGTTAGCGGGAACTCGCATTGCCGCGCGAGTTCCCGCGTAAGGGCGAGATCCGAAATCTCAAAATGTTACCGTTGCTTGATTAGAACAGGTGTTAGTGCCTGTGTTGCACACTCGATATGTGAAGCTACCAGGCGGACGGCCGCCAATGCGATCGGTATAGAAGCCGTCATTTCTCGGAGTGGCTATCAGAACGCTGTTGCGGTAAACATCGACACGATTCGAAGTTGCGCCGTTCCAGGTCAAGTCCGCTCTCCGTCGCCCGTTTACCAGGTAGCCACGTGCACTAAGCATGATTTGGCCCGGCGTGGGTGTCGGCGTCGGAGTCACAGTCGGGGTCGGCGTTGCTGTCGGAGTTGGCGTGGGTGTAGGAGTAGGTGTTGGCGTCGCCGTCGGGGTAGGTGTAGGCGATGCTGCACCACCCACTGACTGTCTATCATGGAAGGCATCCTGCTGGGAACTGCCGCTGATGGCTACGCGCCCATCTACCCATGCATGCAGGTGTTGGTTAGGCGACGAACTGGCATAGTCATAATCGCCTGCATAGGTCGCCTGAATACCCGGATCAGGTTGCGCCGGCAGCGGGCTAATCACATCCGAGAAAGTCTGATCAGACAACCAACTCGCGCCATTGTCGGTGGACCTGCGCGCCCACATCCTGTAACAGGGAACGGCGGGATTACCACGAGTGCAGCTAGCACTCTCTCGTGCGTCATACCATACAGCGAGAACAGTGCCACTGGGGCTGACCGAAAGGTTCGGTTGCCACTGAGGCCGCGAGGTGGCGTCTGTGTTCAATTTCAACGGGGCGCTAAAGGTTTGCCCGCGATCCGTTGAGCGGATGTAATAGACGTCGCCAGGGTCGCTGCCCGCGCCGTGCTGGGCATAAGCGTAGTGCACCACGCCGTTGTAGGCGCCCGGTTCGCCCCATCCCTCGTGTCGCCAGTAACCACCGCCGTCGGTAAACATGCACGCGAAATAGCCCACGGCCGTTACCCCCGGCCCAGGAAAGCTGGGACCGGCGTAGGTGTTGCTCCAGGTGTTACCACCGTCCGTAGATCTGAAGATGAGATTAGAATCGTTGTGTGGAAAGCCGCCGCCGCCTTCATTCATTCCGGCGATGTACACGTCGCCTGTGGCCAGGTCGCCGGTGATCTGGACGTTGCGGATGAATGGAGTGCCACTCGTGATCTGTCGCGCATTGGTCCAGGTGACACCGTTATCCGTTGAGTAACGAACGAAGAGAGCTCCCCCGCCAACATTAAAGTCGTTCCAGGAAGTGTACATCCTGCCATAGAAAGGAGAAGATGGGTTGTTATCCGCCCAGCCGGATTCTCGATCGTCTTGGGAGTTGGTGTGAATGCAGTAATGTGTCCAGCTATTCGCGTTCGCAGGAGTGGTAGTCTTATAGCCCCCAAGACCCTGACCGCCGCAGCCGCCGTCGAGCCAAATGGTAAACCAGGTACCGGTTGGGCGGTTGTACAAGATAACGGGGTCGCCAACCGTATTGGAGAATGGACTTTGGCCGTTAGCGCCGGTGAGGCGAGTGAAGGTGTTCCCGCCGTCGGTCGAGACCGATGCTCCAGAGATGTTGATCGGGCTTACGTTGCGGCCGCGTGAGTCGTTATAAGCGACCACGATCTGGTTCGGGTTATCCGGATTGCTCGCAGTGAATGTCTCGGACTGAGTAACGTTAGGAAAAGTCTCAGTGCCGGTGATCAGATCAACGTCCGTACCGCCATACGCCGAGGGCTGCATCAATTGTTGGACAATCTGGGACAATGCGCCGCCGAAAACTGCCGAGCCTCCCTGTGCCTCGCCGCAGGCAATCATAATCGCGCCCGCCCCGAAGTTCTCCTGCTTATCGATGCCTAGCTCGCGAATTTTAGCACAATCGAATCCCGCGGGTACGAGCTGGTCGACTGGGTTCAGGACAAACCTGTATTTTTGCTGCGCTTGCGCGGAGAACACGCCAAAGCCCACCAGCGCCAGAAAGACGCCAGCCAGGATAACAAACAAGCTGATTAAGACACGAACGTTAAAAAACCCGTCTTCGCCGAAGGTACGGCGGACGGGTGCCGATGCTGAAGTAGAGTGTTTTTTCATTGTGGAGTTTCATTGGAGAGCACGATTCTTGATTGAAACGCGTCGAACAATCAATCGTTTTTATTCGGACCTCTGGACGTGGCAGTCGTTAGCTCCACTGCAAAAACTCGCCCAGTCTCTGCCTAACAGGTGACTTCTAGGAAAGGGACGTACCGGGCATACTTCTCGGCGGGGGGCCGTCATAGCCGTGATTGACCGGGTCGATTCGGCGCATGGGCTTCTCGCGAGTTTGTTCTTCGATCACGTGAGCCACGAGGCCGGGCGTGCGCGCAATCATGAAAATGCCATTGAACGCTAATGGGTTCATTCCGAGATCAGCCAGGATGGCGCCGATGGCGCCGTCCACGTTGATGGGCAGGGCTTTCTTTGAATCGGCGAACGCTTTTTCAACGGCCCGCGCTGCTTGCATATGTACTCCGTTCACGTCAGCCTCGCGCGCCAGCTCGAAAAGGCGCGCCGTGCGCGGGTCTTTCGTGTGATAACGATGACCAAATCCCGGCATGCGCTCGCCTGTTTCTCTCATCGCTGCCAGTGTGCGCGTCGCGGCTTCGTCCAATGAAATAGATTCACGAGTCGCGCGATCGGCGATTGCTTTCAGTTGACGGGCGCAATCTTCAATTGCCCCGCCATGATGGCGATTGATCGACATGATTCCGGCAGCAACCGCCGCGCTCAACGTTGCTCCGGTTGATGCGACAGTCCGCGCGGCCAACGCGCTTGGCGGCGTCGCGCCGTGATCAATCGAGGCGACCAGAATCGCGTCCATCAAACGTGCGATTGCCGGCGAGGGTAGTTCGCCCGTTAAAATCAGATAGACCGCTGCGCCAAAGGAGACGCGTCCCATCAGCTCGGCAATGTCGTATCCGCGCACCCCCACTCGGTTAGGTTCTATGCGCGTAATCGCGGTGTTCCATGTTGCTTTCCTGTCGGCTTCGCTCATGAGACTTTGTCCTTTCGTTTTCTTGAGAATCTCGACAACCGCGTCCGGCAGTGCCCCGAATGAATCGACCACCGTTGCGCCGGCTTCGCGCAGGGCTTTCACCTTGCCTGCGTGTGTGCCGCGCCCGCCCTCGATGATCGCGCCGGCGTGACTGAATCGGGTGCCTTCGCGCGCAGCCTTACCACCAATATAGGCGATCACCGGCTTGGTGACCTTTCGATCGACAATCAGTTGCGCCAATTCTTCCTCCTGTGACGAACCGATTTCACCGAAGATCACAATGGCTTCAGTAAAAGGATCAGCCTGGAACATCAGCGCGGCATCAGGAATTCGAATCCCGAGCACCGCGTCGCCACCGATGTGCAAGATGGTTGAAAGCCGCACGCCAGCTTGTCCCAGATAATAACCAGTGCTTGAAGCCATGCCCCCGGAGCGGCTGATCACGCCCACCCCGTTCGGGACGGCGGGCTTGAACCATTGTCGCGCACTTTCCGCGCGGCCACCGATCATGCCGACCACTGCCTTGCCCGGACTCAAGGCTCCCAGCGTGTTGGGTCCAAGAAACATTGCGCCATTTTTTTTTGCTGCTGCTGCGATTTCCATGGCGTCCCATACTGGAACGCGATCGGGCACCAGCACGGTAAGTTTGATCCCTGCGTCAATCGCAGAAATGGCTGCGTCCTTCACGCCTGCCGCCGGCACAAAAAGCACCGAGATGTCGATGTTACCTAATGAATTCGCGGCTTCCTGTGGCGTGTTAAACACAGGAATGCCAAGAACGCTTTGACCACCCTTTCCTGGCGTAACGCCGCCTACGACGTTGGTTCCATATTCGCGCATCAGCCGCGTCCGTGCCCGCCCTTCGCGCCCAGTGATGCCCTGCACCAGAACGCGCTTTTTCTCGTCGATTAGAACTGCCATTTAGCGAGCGCCTCCGATCAGTTCGTCCAATCCCGGAATATCGAGTTCCAGATAGAAGCCTTCGACTTTAGCAAGGCGACACTCGACGTCGCACGCGAGTAATTCGGAATCTTTAGTCGCGAATTCTTCGTCGGGCAGCGATGGAGCAGGGACGCCTCCTCGATCGACAATCAATCCGCCGGAATGCGTCTCGACAGCGCCTCGAATTTGCGACCACTGATTAGTGTCGATCCAAACGCTACCGTTTTTGACAGGCAAGGAACCAACTGACGAATCTTTGATGAAATGAGGCGCACGCGGGATGCGTGGTTTCCATTTTGTGCCGGCCGCGCTCTCCACGAGTTCAGCAAAGCGCGCGGCGATCACGGCGGGCGTGTCGGTTTTGCGATAACCCTCGACCGGTGCGCGAAGTAGCTTGGACATGCGCTGCAAGATGTCCACTGCGCGATCTTCTGTGTTTCCACCCAGACGGATCACGGCCGGAATGTCGAGGTCGAGTTCCCAAAAAGCTTTGGCCAGCCCGTACGCCGACCAATATTGCTCCTGGCTCGCGACACCCGAACCGGAACCAAAATATCCGACCAGGTCGGGCTGAGCCAAAATGATTCGCGCGGCACGATAAACCTTGGATGCAGACGGATTACCGCTGGTATCGGTGAAATTAGCGATGGTGAAGCCCGCATTCACGATCGCGTCCATCGACATCATCGATCCGCCGCCGCCGGCGCCGTGAAAACCGACCAGACCTTGGGAACCTTTGGGAGCAGCCGTCGCCAATTGTGCGAAATAAAATGTGCCGCGATGATCACTTTGTTCGACTGCGTAGGCCACGCGTTCCAGAGCAGTCGGTGGATGATCGAACTCGCGCGCGATTTCGATTCCCAGTTCAGGGTGACGCGCCACGGCGTAATCATCAATTGTGATTCGGCAATCGGCGGCGACGAACTCGCCCCTCTTGGTCAATACAAGCGGGTTGATTTCCAGCGACCGCGCTTCGACGCTGCGTGCGGCAGCAAACAGCTTCCGAATCAAATCGGCGAGTTGCGTTGCCTGCTTTGAGGAAAGTCCGGTCGAAGCAACGGCTTCATTCACAGTTGAATCAAGAGGTCCTCGATTGACGTCGCACGGGATGCGATGCGTTGAGGCGGCGCGTTCTTCGATTCCGGTACCGCCGCCGCCGGCGAAGATGATCATCGGCGCGCGAGCCGTGTCATCAATGGCAAATGAAAGAAAAAACTCCCGGTCGATGTCGATCTTTTCCTCGACCAGCACGGCTTCGACTGGAAACTGTCCGACTTTCATGGCAAGCATTCGCGCCGCGTGCTCGCGAACTTCATCCGGCTTTTTAGCGAACGCGACACCACCGATGCCTGCGCGACCTGTCGTCCACGCTTGAATCTTGATGACCACTTCGCCGCCTAACTCCGCCGCTGCAGTCACAGCCTCCTCGGCCGCTAGAGCCGAAGAGCCGCGCGGGATTTTGAACCCATTAGCGGCAAGAATGGTTTTGCCCTGATATTCATGAAGTCGCGCCATGGCTGGGTTGGTATTTCGGATAAAAACGCCCAAGGTTCAACCTGTCGCTAGGTGGTTCGTATACGTTGAGGCAGCGTTTTGGACCGTTTTACTCGCTTCCCTAGTTACGCTCATCAAGGTAGAATGGTTCTGAAACAAGCGCTTCGTCAGCGCACGCAGAGTGAATTCAACGAAGTTTTTGACCGAACTGAAGCGGCGCAATGTTTACCGCGCAGCGGTCGCATACGGGGTCGTCGCATGGTTTCTCACACAGCTTACGACGCAGATCTTTCCGTTTTTTGAAGTTCCGAATTCCGCAGTGCGTTTTGTTGTCATTGCGCTAGCGGTCGGATTTCCAATCGCGATGCTACTCTCCTGGCTCTACGAATTCACCCCCGAAGGAGTAGTGCGGACGGAAGATCTCGATCCGGTACGGGCGAAATCGCTTCAGCGCGCTACTAGTCGAATCCTCGATTTCGTCATTATCGGGGTGCTGCTGCTGGTTATTGCAATGCTCATCGTTGGACGACACCCGTTTTACGGGCAGACGGGCGAATCGATTTCGGAAAAAAGCATTGCGGTACTACCGTTCGAAAATCGGAGTCATGATCCCGACAACGCGTATTTTGCCGATGGCATTCAGGACGAGATTCTGACACTCTTATCCAAGATCGCCGATCTGAAGGTGATCTCCCGCACATCGACGCAGCACTACACAAGTGCGTCTGGAAACTTGCGCGAAATCGCGGAGCAACTGGGCGTCGCCTATCTTGTGGAAGGTAGCGTGCAAAAGAGCGGCGATACCGTGCGGGTGAACGTGCAGCTGATTAAAGCGGCGAGTGATTCCCATCTTTGGGCTGAGACTTTTGATCGCAAACTGACCACATCTTTTCGGTCGAGAGCGAGATTGCCAGAGGAATCGCCGATTCGTTGCGCGCGAAGCTAACCAGTCGCGAGGAGCAAGCATTGGCGGTTAAGCCAACCAACAACCCAGAAGCCTACGATGCCTATCTGCGTGGCCTGGCTTTTCAAGAACGCTTCTCCTCCTCGTTCAACTCCCGTGATCTCGGAAGAAAGGCCGTTAGTTTTTATGAACGGGCGCTGCAGCTTGACCCCAATTTTGCGGCTGCCTGGGCGCGGCTTTCGCGTGTGGACGCTATGCTTTTCTTCATTCGGTCCGACCCTGCCGATGCCGCGCGCAGCGATGCGTCGAAACGTGCTTTGGAGAATGCGCACAAACTGGATCCGACCTCGACTGAAACACTGCTCGCCTTGGGTTACTATCAATTCTGGGTCCTGCAAGACTACGAGCTTGCCAAGAGCACGTTCAGTCGCGTGAGCAAACTGTTACCCGGCAGCAGCGAAGTGCCATATGCCCTCGCCCGAGTTACCCAATACGAGGGACACTTGGATCAAAGCGTTGCTTACTACGAGCAAGCTCTGGCTCTTGACCCACGTAATGTGGCGGTACTCAACGACACAGCATGGACATACGCCACGCTTCGACAACTGCCGGCCGCGCTAAAGCTCTACGATCGAGTGCTGGATATTACGCCAAACGATCCGAATATGATGGCGGCAAAGGCGGGCATCTATCAGGCTGAGGGTAACTTGCAAGAAGCCGCCAGGTCGCTGCCAGAAATAAATTGGCCGTTCTTTCCTTGGCATACCTTCGTCACCAAGATGACTCAGTTGAGACTTGAACGAAATTACGGTGAGCTCATTCGACTGCTGCAAACCCGACTGGCTCAATTCCACTTTGATCTTGAGATCGACAGGGCCACTGATCAGGTGGTGCTTGCCTTAACGCAGCACCTTGCTGGCGATACAGCTGGCGCAAAGCTTACTGCTGAACAGGCGCGCGATACAATTGAGCGGTTCTACAGAGATCAACTAGACAGCATCCCCGTTACGAGAGCGCTGTCTCAAGCTTATGCGGCGATGGGGGAGAAAGACTCGGCTCTAAAAGCAGCGGAGCGTGCAGTTGTGCTTGTGCCCCGTGCTAAAGATCCGCTGGGGGTACCTAGCCTAGAAGAGAACGTGGCCGTAATTCAAACGATCTCCGGCGAGAATAGCCGTGCGATTTCCACTCTCACCCGGCTGTTACAAACGCCCTATGATAGCCCGATGTATCCATTTTCCCTTACGCCGGCTCTTCTTAGGCTCGATCCGATCTGGGACCCGTTGCGCGCCGATCCCGCTTTCCAAAAACTCTGCGAGGAAAAGCAGCCGTGAACCGATAGAGTTCCTTACCCAAGTGTAGGAGCTGAATCACTTATCGCACTGACCTACGCCGAACAGTGCGAAGCAACGACGCGTGCGAGTTCGGAAATGATCGCAGCGGTTATCCGCCGACGGCCTGATAATGACCGAGGCCGCGTTTCCACATGTAGTTTGCCCAGGCCCACGCGAGGAACAGCCAACCCGTTTGGATCGCCAGCGCTTGGACAAGCTCAGCCCCTTTCAATCGGCCGAGAAAGATCGCAATTGGACAAAACAGCTCGTAGTAAAATGGCAACCATTTCATCACGGCCTGAACGGTGGACGGCATGATGTCGATTGGAAACATCTGGCCGCCGAGGAAGTATTCGAACGAATAAACGATGAAAACGATTGTCGAGATTTCCAGAATCCAAAATGCCATCATCGCAAGGCTGTACGTGATAAAGAATTGAATGAATCCCGCCATTAACATCGACACCGTGGCGAACACATAGACCACCGGATCGGTAGGCAGCACGATGTAGTCGCGGAAATAAATAAAAATTAGCGCAATCGGTGGCAGAGTGACGAATGTGTAAACGAGACGCCCGCTTAAAAAAATACTGAACCGGTAGGCGAGATAACTCATCGGCTTGGTCAGAAGCGCATTGATCTGGCCTTCGCGAATATCGGCAGCGATCTGCCATTCGTCCTCCGTCGGCGTGACCAGATTGCTCACCAGGATAGTGAGCAAATAGTAATAGATCATCGAACCGTAGTCGTAGCCATGCAGTCCGCCGCCGCGCTCCTTGAACACCGCGCCCCAAAGGAAAACCGTGCCGGCCAGTGGGATCAGGCCGAACAACGCGCGCAGAAAATAATTCCACCTGTAAACGAACGTGTTCTGTACTCCGATGTTAAAAACCGAAAGGTACTTTTCGATCTTTCCGGTGCTCATGTTCGTAATCGCAATCGAGTTTCCTGCAATCGAGCATGAGCATGAGTAAGAGCAAGAGCAGGATTTGCTGTAGCGGCGGTCTGTGACCGCCGAGGTGAAGTCGATGCCGGCACTCGCAGAGCGCGGTTACAGTTTTGCGTCTGCAAGTTCCGCGGCGAGATTGATCGCCGCGATCATGCTGTCGGGACGCGCGATTCCTTTGCCGGCGATTTCAAACGCGGTGCCGTGATCGGGACTGGTACGAGGAAAAGGAAGGCCAAGTGTCACATTCACACCTTCGTGAAAGGCATGAAGTTTCAGTGGGATCAAACCCTGATCGTGATACATGCAGAGCACCGCATCGAATTCACCTTCAATCGCGCGGTGAAAAACTGTGTCGGGGGAAATTGGGCCAACGATTCTCGATTCTCGATTCTCGATTCCCGATTGCAGCTCCGATACCGCAGGGCCGATGATTTCGATTTCTTCACGGCCAAGTGTGCCGGATTCGCCGGCATGCGGATTCAATCCCGCAACGGCGATGCGCGGCGAGCTAATGGATTGTGAATTAAGGAAATCCACAAGTAACAGCCCCACGCGGACAATCTCCGATTGCTTGAGCGCGCTTGCGGCCTCGCGCAACGGAATGTGCGCTGTGACCAGGGCGACCGTAATTTTTCCGCCCGTCAGACACATGGCGAAGTTCTTGATGCCACAACGCTCGGCAAAAAATTCCGTTTGCCCTGCAAACTTGAAGCCCACCTCGTACATCCGGGCTTTGTGAACAGGGCCGGTTACAATTGCATCGAGCTCACCGCGCCGCACAAGTGTGACCGCTTCCTCCAGCGCCGCCGCTGCAGCGCGCGCACTTTCGGCGGTAGGATTTCCTGGCCGAGAACCGGGATATTTACCGATGACTTTGTATTCGGCTGATTTCGGAACTCGGTTAGATCTCAGCGCGCGATCGACAATCTCTGGCCCGATCCCGGCGCAATCGCCCAGCGTGATGCCGATACGTGGTCGCACCGCGCAGCTTCGTCAGCTCTACATCGCGTAGCAAGCAATTGTTAATCTGCATGATGTCTGTGAGCAGCCGTTGCCCTGTTTCGCCTCAAGAGCGATTCCTTAGGAGACGTCCGAGACTCATTTCTGCAGGCGGCGGTTTTGACCCGAGCACAGCATCGGCAGCCATTTCACCGATCACCGGGCCATGTTTGAAGCCGTGTCCCGAGCCTCCGCCCACGATCCAGACGTTCTCCGCCTCGGGATGGCGATCCAATATGAAATTATGATCAGTGGAGTTTTCATATTGGCAGACCCGGCTCTCAAGTAGCGGTGCATCTGCCATCGCTGGGAAGCGCATCCGCATATAGTCTCGTGCCGCTGAAAGCTTCTCCTGCGAGATCTTGCGCTCCATCGTGCTGGGATCAATCACTGGCCCACGTGTGTCGTCAGCGATTTTGAACCCGCGCCAATGGTTTCCTGGGACCCCAAAGAAAGGACGCTTACCGCCGTCAATCCAGGTCGGCAGACGCTCTTCGTTGAACCGTAGGTCACCTGCAGGAGTCCCAAAAAAGAAAACCTCCTGCCGAGTGGGCATGATGCTGGAAGCTAAGAACGGAAAAACTCTGCCAAGCCATGGACCCAAGGCGAAGATATAGCAGTCGGCCTTCAAGATTTTGCCTTCGCCGAGAGTGACTCCGTCCATGTGATTGCCTCTGATTCTCCTAGGCGTGGCCTGACCCTGTTGGTACTCGCCGCCTTGCTTGAGGAATGCATTCCAAGCAGCTTCGCACGCGCGACGCGCTGCAAGAAAGCCAGAGTCTGGTTCATAAATGCTCCACGGCACTCCAGCGAAATTGATTTGTGGCCAACGACTCGCGCATTCCGCGCCCGAGAGTTTCTCAAATCGAATTCCAGCTTCTTTGAGGACTGGTAGCGCTGCGCTTTCATAGGAATCATCACTCCCGGCCATGCGGAGCGCGCCACTACGAAAGAAGAGCTTGAGATTCCATCGCTGCTCGTATTCCGGCCACAATTGCAGAGCTCTGGCGACCATTTTGGTGTACAGGATGTGGGCAGGACCATACGTGGCACGAATGGTTCGAGTCTCCCCGCCCGAGCTGGCACGAGAGTTTCCTGGTCCCCAAGCGTCAATTAGCGTTACCTTTGCCCCCCTTTGCGCTAGCTGAAACGCAGACCATCCTCCGAAAGCACCCGCGCCTACGACGATCACGGAAGGTCGAACCGACTGTGCGAATGTGGGCGAATCAAAGATATAGGGTGCTCCGGCTACCGCGGAGATTTTCAGAAAAGTCCGTCTCGAACTCTTGGTGTTCATAATGGTGCTCGACAGGAGTGGAACACGCGGAGGCGAATTCTAATCTGCAATCGCAACAGAGTCGATATGGACTGCAGCGGAGTTTTTCCGCAAGACGCCATTGATTTTCCCCGTAGTTTAAGGAAACTGCTCCCCGGCATGCAGCACGTTACTGCGTTCTCAAGTCCGCAAACGGTCCCCGCTGCGCCCGCAGCCGCGCGAAAGCAGGGTTTGTGGATTTTGGACAGTTGGCGGGACCTGGTCCTCTACGTCTGCACTCCGCTGCTGATCGTACCGATTTTTCTCGTGGCACAGGCGCGTTGGAGCGCGCAGGACATTTACCTGTTCGTCGCCGCGTTTGGCGCAATGGGCCACCACCTGCCAGGAATGATTCGCGCCTACGGCGATCGCGCGTTATTCCAGCGCTTCAAGTGGCGTTTCATTTTTGCGCCGGTCTTTTTGGTGGTCGTCTGCGCCGCCTTTTCCATTTGGGATCTTAAAGGCATTGTGCTTGTCGCCTTTGTTTGGGGCGTTTGGCACGGCATGATGCAGACCTACGGGTTCTGCCGTATTTACGACGCGAAAGTCGGTTCGTTCGCAGAGGTAACGCGCCGTTTGGATTTCGCATTGTGCGGGATCTGGTTCGCCACGGCCGTACTGCTCTCGCCACAGCGAATGACCGATACACTCGAAACTTATTATTCCGCCGGTGGACCTTTCATCCCGCCTGCGCTTCTCCGCACTGCGCAGCAAGGGTTGTTTGCGGTGGCGCTCGCAGTCGCGGGATTGTTCCTTGTAAATTACGTCTGGTCGTGGGTGCGCGGGCAGCGGCCAAGCCCGGTGAAACTCGTGCTTCTCATCACAAGCATATCATTTTGGTGGTACTGCAATAATATCGTGGCCAGCGTTCTCGTCGGCATTGCCTTGTTCGAAGTCTTTCACGATGTCCAGTATCTCTCGCTGGTTTGGATTTATAATCGCAAACGCGTCGAGTCAGACAGCTCGATTGGCGGGTTTATGCGTTTTGTGTTCCGGCGCAGTGGTTCGCTGATTGGTCTGTATATCGGCTTAATCTTCGCCTATGGAGCGTTTGGCTATTTCAAGCCGGGTGTCGGCGTCGAGTCAGTCAAGAGCGTGCTCGCCGGTGTGGTGACGGCGTCGGCGTTGCTGCATTTTTATTATGACGGATTCATTTGGAAGGTGCGCGAGAAATCTACTCGGCAATCTCTCGGGATCAGTGGCGGCACAGCAGATGTTTCGACGAAAGGTTTTCTCCCAGGCTGGGCGTTGCACGGAGCGAAGTGGGTAGGCGTTTTCGTCATTCCGCTAGGAGCGCTCTGGCTTGGACAGACACACACGGCCCGGAGCGAGCTCGATCGCGTTGCCATGATTGCGGCCGATCTTCCGACCAGTTCCCGGGCTCATCTTAATCACGCCTCCGCTTTGCAGGATGCCGGCCGAGTTGATGAAGCAGCTGAGGCATTTTCCAAGTCGCTGCATTTAAATCCCGATTCCGCGAAGGCGCATGTGGGTCTCGGGACCATTCTAACCGGCAAGGGAGAACTGGACGAGGCGCACAAGCATTATGAAACAGCGCTCAAGATGGACCCAGGCAATGCCGAGTACCACTCAGGTTATGCTTATCTTCTTGAGCAACTAGGCCACGATGACCAGGCCGCTGCGGAATGCCAAGCCGCGGTCCGGTTGGCCCCGAAATCTGCGCAGGCCCATCATAGCTACGGTGCCTTTCTGGAAAAACACGGCAAACTGGACGAGGCCACTGTGCAGTACCGAGAGGCGGTCCGCGCTGATCCTGATTATGTCGATGCTCAAATAGATCTTGGAACCGCGCTCTTGGCAGCAGGCGACTTGCCAGGAGCGAAGAAGCATCTTCAAGCGGCATCCAAGCTCGATCCAAAGCTCGCCCAACCGCATAATTACCTCGGAAAAGTTTTCATGAGCGAAGGCAACATTCCGAGCGCGATTGCGCAATTTGAAGAAGCGCTTCGTCTGCATCCAGACTTCCCGGAAGCCGAGGAAAACTTGCGCATCGCCAAGGGCAGTGACAGCGGCTCTCTGACGCTATCGCCCAGATAGAATTCTTTGCCCAGCGACTGGCGCGGTTTCACAAATAGGGGAAGGCCCGCACAGCCGTGGCTACAGCGAGCACAGGAATATTTAGTTTACTCTGAAGCCGTGCCTAGAAAGAGTGACGACAATCACCGTGGCGGCCGTGACAAGTAGTCATCGAATCGCCCGTCCTGAATCTCTGAAAGCAGCTGACGAAACGGCTCGCGACTGATCATGCATCCGCGCGCGACTTCAACGGGATCATTGAGACGCGCCAAGGAATCAAAGATCTTTTGATACGCGGCACGATCGCAGCGGCGCAGGCCAACCAAGATGTAAAGCTTGCCTGCCGGCGTCGCCTGGACGAGCGCAGCTTGTAACTGCTGCGAAGCATCGAACTGTTGTAAAACTGCGCGCAAATTCCGTTCGCCCTCGGACATTAGCCCGGCAACGCCAACGCCTCCAAACGCGAACGATTTTGCCGCGGCAAGATCACGCACCCCGGAATTCTGGGACGCAGCTGCCAAGGCGAAACCAAATTGCGCCAACGTAATGCTGGCGATGAATATGATAGCAAGTGTTTTCATATCGCAACGGGCCTAACGAGAAGGAGCTCAGCCGCCGCTCCGGGCGCGAGGCTGAGCTACAGTTGAGAGTGCACTAATCAAAATCGATATCGACGCGCAACGCCAACGGGCCGTTGGCTGCAGCGGCTGGTTAGATGGTTTTCGTTCAAATCTCTCTGACTTTCTCGACGAACTCCGGTCAATCCAAATGGTATCCGACGTGTGGCTGCTACCAGTGCCGGTCTGGCTGACGACAAGCTCAAGGTGTCCATACTCACCGATGCCTTCGACTCGGAATGTCTTCCCCACGGCGGACTCGAAGACCCGAGGTGTGCCGATGCCTGCGCGATCATCCAGATCGGGCGGAATACGAGTGACGCGGACTATGTCGCCTCTCCGAATCTCGCGCGGCTTCACCATCTAACCAGAATTAGACGAACATTCGCTTTAAAAGGCGAACAGTTTTTCGTCTAACGCGAATGACGTACCGCAGAGACGTTGCCGCTCAAATAATCTTTACGCCACAGACGCCGCTACAGCGTCAAACATCAGAACGTCTTGATATAAGCCTTCTGGCGCAGACTGGCGATCCAGCGTTCCTGAATTTGCTGCGCTTCGTCCTGAATCAGTTTTTTCTCGATATCACCTCGCGCTTCAGCGAGTGATTTAGTCGTGCCGCCGCGTTTGTCCTCCACCTTCAAGATGTAGTAATTGCCAGCGTAATCGATGATATTACTGATTCTGCCGACAGGCATGTTGAAAGCGAATTTTTCCAGCGGGGCAGCCAGAGTGTTGCGCTGGATCCAGCCCCAATCGCCGCCGGTCTCTTTTGTGCTGTCCTCAGAATAAATCTGTGCTGTTTGTTCAAATTCGGCGCCGGCGGCCAGTTTCCCGAGCACTTCTTCAACCAGCGACTTTTGTGCCTGGGCGTTCCCGGTGTCCTTTTGCCCCGAAATCATGATCATTCGCAACTTGATCTCTTCCTTGCTTGTAAACAGGTCGCGATGCTTCCTGTAAAAATCCTCAATCTTGGTCGGCGAGATAATGTAGTTGGTCTTAACGTTGTGGCCGCGCATCGCCTGGACGATTATCCTTTCCATCTCCTTTTCCTTGAACTCCCCCAGCGAGTAATTCTGCGCCTCGAGCGTCTTGACAAAGGTATTGCGATCACCGCCAAAGCTCTCCCTGATGATGTCGTGTACTCGCTGATCGACAATGTGATCCGGAATTTGATAGCTTTCCTTTTTGAACGCCTGGATGATAAGCCGTCGGTCGATCAGATCTTTCAGGGCAAACTGGCGGGCTTCTTTCAGCTTGTTTTCCAGGTCCTGACCGGTGAATTGTGACCGCAACAGTTTTTCGCGCGGCGCGGACAACTGCCGCACTTGTGAGTACGTGATGACGTCGCCATTCACAATCGCAGCGATGCCGTCTACCACCTGAGCCTCCTGGGCGAATGCGCCGCAACAAATGGGCAATAAAGTAAGCGCACAGACCGCCGCTGCGACGGCGGTAAAGGGGTGCACGAAGGTTCTCATAATTTCTCTATCAGTTCCAGAATCTCCCTGAGATGCTGTTCGATTTCGGCTCCAACTAAACGAGGGAATTTGCCCGCGACAAGTATAAAATCCCCCCGCCGGGTCAGCATCAATTTGCGTTCACGCACCTCAACGCGGTTTATCCCTGATTTTGCCGCGGCGAGCTTGATTTCGATGAGGCCAAACAAATTGTCAACCGGCGCCGGGAATGGCCCAAAGCGGTCTCGCCAGATGCGCCCCAGACGCTGCAATTGCTCGCGCGTGGCGACTTCTGCAACGTCGCGGTACGCCCGGATACGCAAGCTGGGGTCGCTGACGTAAGTGATTGGAATAAAGGCTGGGATCTTCTCAAGGAGTGACGGCTTCCGAGCCGTCACATCTAGTCTGACCGCTGGGAAGCCGTCGTTCCTTGAACTTACGAACTCCGCTTCGTTTGTGGCGACAAAATCAAGTTTTAGATCGACATCGAGGCGAAAGCGCGGCTTTTCACCTTTGAGTTGTGTCACTGCCTGTTTGAGCAACTGACAATACAAATCGAAGCCGATCGCAACGATGTGGCCACTTTGAGCGGTGCCCAGTATGCTGCCGGCCCCGCGAATCTCTAGGTCGCGCATTGCGATGCGAAAACCGGCCCCGAGCGAGCTGTACTGCTTGATGGCACTGATCCGCTTGCGCGCTGCGCCCACTGTCATCATCTCGCGCGGGAGCAGCAGATAAGCGTAAGCCTTGTGCTCCGCCCGCCCGACGCGTCCACGCAATTGATACAAGTCGGCGAGACCAAATTGGTCCGCCCGATCGATGATGATGGTGTTTGCGTTCGGGATATCGAGACCGCTTTCAATGATCGTCGTGCAAACGAGCACGTCGGTTTTCCCAGCAATAAACCGCGCCATGACGCCTTCCAGTTCGTCGGCATCCATCTGCCCGTGCCCGATCTCAACCCTCGCTTGCGGACAAAGATCGACCACCCGATCGCGCACCCGCTCGATGGTCGCTATGCGATTGTGCAGAAAGAATATCTGACCCTGCCGTTCGAGCTCGCGATCAATCGCAGCGCGAATGAGCCGCTCATCGTAAGCCGATATCACTGTTTCCACGGGCAGGCGGTTGAGCGGCGGAGTCTCGATGGTGGACATATCTTTTACGCCCACAAGCGACAGATACAGGGTGCGCGGAATCGGGGTGGCCGACAGTGTCAGCACATCGACCAGTTTGAAAAGCTCTTTGAATTTTTCCTTGTGCAGCACTCCGAAGCGCTGCTCCTCATCGATCACCACCAGCCCGAGATCTTTGAATACGACGTCGCCGGATATGAGCCGATGAGTCCCAATGACGATATCGACGCCGCCTTCCCGCAGAAGGCGTAATACTTTCTTCTGTTCGGATTGAGAACGGAAACGGCTGAGCATTTCAATCCGGACTGGGTAATCGAGCATGCGCTGCCGGAACACTTCGAAATGTTGCTGAGCGAGGACGGTGGTCGGAGCCAGCACGGCCACTTGTTTTCCGTTCATGACGGCCTTGAACGCAGCGCGCACCGCCACTTCGGTTTTACCAAAACCAACGTCGCCACAAATCAGGCGGTCCATTGGTCGGGAACGTTCCATGTCGATCTTGGTATCGATGATCGCCTTCATTTGGTCCGGCGTTTCACGGAACGGAAATGAATGTTCAAATTCGACCTGCCACTTTGTGTCCGGAGCGAACGCGTACCCCGGATGCGTTTCCCGCTGTGCCTGAACTGCAAGCATCTTCCCGGCGTAATCAAAAATGGAAGCGGCCGCTTTTATTTTGGCGCGCGCCCATCGCCCATCGCCGAGCGAGCTGAGAGGCGGCGATTTTTTTCCTGCACCAACGTAGCGGGAAACCAGATACGCCTGCTCGAGGGGAACGTAGAGCCTGGCTTCATCTGCGAACTCGAGAACCAATACTTCCTGCTCTTCATGCTGGTAGGGACGGATCGCCGAGCCGTCCTGTCCAATGGCCTCCGGCGCGCCCGGCGGTCGCGCCCTACCAATTTTTTGCAGCCCCAGGAATCGCCCGATGCCGTGCTCGAGGTGTACTACGAGGTCGCTCTCGTTTAGCTCACTGAAATCAATCTGTGTGCGATGGCGCTCCGCGCGATGCAGACGCCGGCGCGGATGGGTCGCGAATCGTCCAAACAATTCCGCGGCAGAGAGGACGACGAGATTGGCGGCGAGGAAACAAAATCCGTGAGCGAGAGTTCCTTCGACAAAATCGATGCTGTCGATGGCGCCCGCCATGATCTCGCGAAAACGCTCAGCCTCGCCTTCGGTCTGAAAATAGATGATGATCTTTGCGTTATTGGCGCGCCATTCCTGTAAGCGCTCGACAAACTGCGCCCGTTTCGCCTCAGCGAGAACTAGATCGCCGACCGCAAACTCGCCGATTTCGCAATCCTGGAATGCACCGCTGAAATCTTCCGGACCAGTTTCAATCCAGCCTTCGCTGATCTGGATTTGCCCACTTGAGATTTCTTCTGGTTCGATATCGATCTTGAGATGATTCGGAGCAACGTAATCGCGAACGTGGCCGCTCTGGTCTAGCGCTCGCTGTTCGAGGAAGATGTCAACTGACTTCAGGTCGCGCGCTGAAGTTTGAGTATCGATGTCGAACTCGCGAAGGGATTCGATCTGATCTCCGAAGAATTCCACCCGGAAAGGCATTGGAGCCTGCCACGAATAAAGATCGACAATGCCGCCACGGACGGCGAATTGTCCACGTGTGGTGACCTGGGCGACGCGTTCATAGCTACTGCCTACAAGTCGTTCAAGCAGGCTTTCCATCTTCGAGGCTGCCCCGCGGTGAATTTGGGTGACGGCAGATTCCAGCGCGTCGTGCTTTGGCGCAGCTTGATCGAGACTCGCCCGTGTTGCGACGATGACGTGTCGGCCGGTTCCGCGCTCGATTTGCATAAGGACTGCGAGCCGTTCCGCTGCAATTTCCGGATCCGGCAAAACATTCTCCGCCGCTGCAAACTCTGCTTCCGGGAGGAACAGCGCGTCTGGCAACCAGTTAAGCAAAGTCTCGTAGAACAGTTCCTGAGAATGAACACTGGGGCACAGGATCCAAATCGTGGAATCGCCATCTTGCCGATTATCGAGCGATAGCCAGCGCCGGTCGTGCGCGATTAGAGCGGCCAGAAATGGCTGTGCTGGTTGGATAACATGCGAGAACTGGACAGGCCACTGAGCGCCTTGTATTGCGCGAAGCTTGCGCGCGATAGGTTCGCTCGCCGCGACACGTTCCAAAAGCTCTATCCCGATTGGTTTCTCCACTGGAGAGTTTACGCCAAATTCCGCGAGAGTTGTAGCGTGTCTCTGCGAACCGCTCTGTAGTTATGCGAGGGAATAGCGGTTTTTGTAGCGGCGGCGCCGTGACGCTTACGCGGCAGACGCATCGACACCAGCAAAGCGGCTACAATGCGCGGCCGATGGCTGCGGCAACGGCGCGAAGACGCGGGACGAGCTCCGCGAAAATCTCCGGCGTAAGCGCCTGATTGCCGTCGCTCTTGGCCATCTCGGGGGAATCGTGCACTTCAATCATGAGCGCATCTGCGCCGGCAGCGACTGCCGCCAGGCACATCTGTGGAACAAATTCTCTCACACCGAGAGCGTGCGTTGGATCGACGATGACCGGCAGATGCGTTTTCGCCTTCAAGATTGGAACAGCGCTTAGATCGAGCGTGTAGCGGGCCGCTGTCTCGAATGTTCGAATGCCGCGCTCACAGAGAATTACGTTTGGATTCCCTTCGTTGAGGATGTATTCGGCGCTCATCATCAAGTCGTAAATTGTGGCGCTGAACCCGCGCTTAAGGAGCACGGGAAGGCTACTTCGGCCCACTTCTTTCAAGAGCGAGAAATTGTGCATGTTACGGGTGCCAACCTGAAGACAGTCCGCATACTTTTCGATCATCGAGAGATCGCGCGGATCCATGACTTCAGTGACTACGGGCAAGCCGGTTTTCGCGCGCGCTTCCGCGAGGAAACGGAGTCCGTCTTCGCGTAGCCCTTGAAAGCTATA
>JBKPLX010000195.1:0-4205 GCA_046731855.1 Verrucomicrobiota bacterium
ATGCCTTGGAAATCGGAAACGTATTTCCACCAGCGCGCGTTCCATTGGTCGGGCGGAAGATCATGCGCGTAAATATCTGCTTCCCAGTGCGGCATCGTGCCGCAGGAAAAATAAATGAACGGGACCGAGCGCGCCAGAGCATCATCGAGGAGAAATGCCGTCTTGTCCGCGTTGAACTCGTGCGGTAATACACCTCGCGATTGCAGATACGGCACCTGACTTGAAGCGAGGGCGATCAACTCGCCCACGCCTTCGTGAAATCCCGGCGCCGCGCCGAGTCGTAACAAGTATGGAACTTCCGGGCGCGAATAGGCCTTGAAGTAATATCCGTGGCCGAGTTCGTGGTGAGCGGTGAAAAACCAGCGGGCGTTCGGTTCGATGCTTTGCAGCGAGCGAATGTCGTTCTGGAGATCGATGTGCCAGCAGGAGGCGTGGGTATTTTTCTTGCGCTTCTCGGTAGGTGGAACCGGATACAAATCTGATTTCTGCCAGAAACTTTCCGGCAACGGCGAAAAACCGAGCCCAGTGTAAAATTGCTCGGCCGTTTTAATAATCCATTCCGGTTTTCGCCCTGCGAAATACTTGTCGATGTCCGCTGCTTCAACCAAACCGAGCCATTCCTGGCCCCAGCGATTATTGATCCAATGCGCCGGAATTTTCTTCGGCACTGGCTGATGAAATTTCTCGGCGAGTTTGTATTTGGCCCACGTATGCAATTGCAAATAAAGCGGACGCAGTGTGGTCATCCAATCTTCCAACATCTTGAGCATTTCGTCGGTGGTCATTCCGTAGGCAGCCACCTCCAGCGAGAAGTAATCGGGATACTTCATCTCTTTGGCGACGCCGTTACGCAGATCGCGCAGTGTTACCAAATTTGGTTTCAAAGCCGGGCCAGACTGTTTCGATCCTTCCCAGACAGCCTTGCGCTCGTTGAGATCGGCGCTCTTCTCCAATTTGTCGTCGATCTGGTTCACGGTAATTGGCTGATTGTTGAGCTTGAACTCGAAACCGTTGAGGATCGACGCCTGTTTCGTTTCGGCCGCGACACGCTTTGCCACGAGATCAGGATTTGTCATCGGGCCTTCAGCCGCATTTAGCAGGAGCTGTTTCAACTGCCGAACTGTCAGCTCGTTGAGTTCTTTCTCGTGTGTGAGCAGCTCGCGCGCTTCGCTGATGATTGCCGGATTTCCGTTGAAGGCAGCGTAAGCTTTTCCTGTCGCCTCGGCAGCGGCATCGTGCTGAGGAGTTACATTGGTGACTGCAAGCCATTGAGCCTCACTGTTTCCCCGGAACAGGGCCTGATAACCGGCATTGGCCAGCGCGAGAAAACGATCTGCGCGTTCTTGGATTGGCAATTCGGCAAAAACCGGTCGTACGAAGAATAAGAGAAAGGAAAAGACGAAGAACGTATTGCGACACATGGTGCGAAATCTAGCCGAGACAAACCTCGCAGGGCAACCGTTTGCTGGCCGTAGCGGCGCTCTGTGAGCCCCTTTCTCTCGTTGATCTATACCAGCTTGTGGTTCGCCGCTTCCGACTTTGGATGTTTATGTGACAGCCACAGTAATATCAACCGGCAACGGGAATGATAATATCGCTTGGAAGAACCAATCCGACGTTCCCAGGAGAAAAATTATGCGCCGTTACCATTTGATAGATATGACCTCCAGCTGCGCCCAATGAGAAAGAGGCGGGCGGAATAAAAGTAGCGACTCGGAACGGTAAGCTTGCCTTGTAAGCAAGGACTCCTGCTATGCCGACGCCGAGACTTGCAAATCCCACTTCAGCTTGAAATGGACTGTTTTCCCAGCCGATAAACTTTGCCGCCGTATCACCGAAGAAAACATGAAAAACAAAGTTGATAAGATTGCTAATGCCTATGGGGAAAAGCATGTAGTAAGACAGGAATGCTTCAGCAACGGTGTTAATTTTCAGCGGCCTAGGCTTCCTTACCAGTGATATCCAGGCCGCAACCAAACCGATGATAAGAAGCGTGAAGAAATAATTGCTGATCAGAAGGAAAAGGAACAAATACAATTTCGAACCGTTCATTGGCTCACCGTAATTGTATCTGGGCTAGATTGTGAAATTCCTTCGTTATTACGCTCATCGCCACCGTGTTTCTGCTGTATCTAATCATCAAAACCTGGCAGCAGTTCTCCGCGCTCGCGCCGGTAATGAGAAGATTATGAGGGATGGAATTCCTCGCCGCTTTCGAGGGCCACTTCAGCTTTAAGATTCTCGAGGTCGCGACCGACACTGGCCACAGCGGCAAGCTTATCCCCGCTGCGAAAGACCACTGAGGCTTCTTTTTCTTTCAAATTGCCAGACACAATCGCCTGGTCCTTGCCGCTGCCATGACCAACATAATGAATGTGCAGATCGAAATGATTGCTCCAGAAAAATGGCGGCAGGATGAATGGCTCGCGCGCTCCGAGGATATTACGCGCGGCGGCCTGGCCATGGCGCTGCGCCACTACCCAATGTTCCACCCGAATGCGTCCCGCGCGTGGATCGGGCCAACGCGCGATATCGCCAGCCGCAAAAATGCCAGGCACGTTCGTCTCCAAAAACTCATTGACTAATACGCCGTTGTCGGTCGCGATGCCCGCTTGTTCGGCGATGGCAACGTTTGGGCGCACGCCGATCCCAACGACCACCAAATCGCAATCTAATTTCGTCCCGTCATCGAGCTGCACAGATCGATCTTGAATTGCCGCTGGCGTTCGACCGAGATGAAATTGCACGCCATTTGCCTCGTGTGTTTCGCGAGCCAACCCGCCCAGCTCGCGTCCGAGAGCTTTTTCCAGCGGCAGGGAATCTTTTCCGACAACTGCGACTTCTAGCTTGCGCTCCCTCAAGGACCACGCCACTTCCAGGCCGATAAAGCTCGCGCCGATTACGACCGCGCGCCTTGCTCTTTTCGCCTTGTCAATAATGCGCCGGCTGTCGGCGAGCGTTCGCAAATAACAAACGTGCGGCAGATCGTGCCCCGGAATCGAGATGCGAACCGGCGTCGCGCCGGTGGCCAGCAGCAGCGCGCCGTAAGGTAACGAACGACCATCTGACAACATCACCTGCTTGGCTTCCGGGTCGATCGCAGTGACAGATGTGCTTGTCATCGTGTCGATCTTTTGTTCGCGGTAAAAGTCCGGAGGGCGCAACGGAATCCACTCTTCCGGCGCCGCCCCAGCCAGATAATCCTTGGAAAGATTTGGCCGATCGTACGGCAAAAACTCATCAGCTCCGATCAACGTCACCGGCCCCTCATATCCTTCGCGCCGCAACATCTCAGCCGCGGCACTGCCAGCTGCGCCCGCGCCAACGATCACGACGCTCGCTGGCGATGATTTGGGTTTGCGCACCGGTTTCTCATCGATCTTGCCTGTGACGAAAAACTGCTGCCCACGTTTATCGAACTTGTAACGTGTGACATTGTTCAGCGCCGGCGCAGCAATCGCCTCGCCCGTGCGCAAATCAAAGCGCGCATGGTGCCATGGGCAGTGAACGGTGCAATCCACCATCAAACCTTTTGCCAGCGGACCCCCGTAATGCGTGCACGTCGCGCCGATGGCAAAAAACTCGTCACCCCGCCTGGCCACCAGAACCGCTTCACCAAACGCGTGGCCCAGGAGCATTCCTCCATCGCGCACTTTGTCGATGTCACAGCCCTTTTCGAAATCCGGGCCTTCGAGGTCTTGCGATGCCTCAGCCATAAGGTTTCTTCGCTCAGCAAAATAAGAATCGGCCTGGAATAATCCAGTGCGCGTTCGAATCTACTACAGTTCTATTGACGTTGGCGTCTTAGAGGCTGCTGCTATCTCAAATTGTAACGAAGTCATAAATTCGAATAGCCTCGGATTATTGACGTTTACTCGGCTCTGCCGGCCCGCTGTTTGTACCAGGAAGTAAATCGACGCGAATCAGTTGATCATTCGGTAATACAATTGGTCCTTCCCACCGCAGGAAACCCGCGGGCTCGAGATTCGTCAGCCAAACCTTGGTGTCGGGCACAGTCACAAACAATTTTGCGATTGCCGGAACCTCAGGATGCACAATGAATCGGTCGCCCTTCAGCGAGCGCCCGGACATCTTAACGCGATCAAGCCCGCCGTGGGAAAGCTTAACAGTCACAACTTGCGGCTTTAGGGTTGGGAACGGCGAAAAACCGACCGCCTTGAGTTCAACTTGTTCGCCGCGCAGGA
>JBKPLX010000196.1:0-14803 GCA_046731855.1 Verrucomicrobiota bacterium
GCAAATGTTTTGCCGCTGCCTTTTGTCCAGCGTGTGGCCGGGCATCCTGCAAGCGAGCATCAAACGCCGCTGGCGTGCCTTTGAGCGCCTCGAGGCTCATGGCACCTGAAATATCTGCGAGACGCGAAAGCCGTTTTGCGCGGAGAAGTGCGAGTCCGCCTACCGCATGCATGGCTTGCGTTCCGTTCAATAGCGCCAATCCTTCTTTCGCTTCCAGATTGGCCGGATTTAGTTTCACGCGCCGCAACGCTTCATCGCCTTCCATTCGTTGGCCATCGAGAAACGCTTCACCCTCTCCAACTAAGGTGAGTGCCAGATGGGCGAGCGGCGCGAGATCGCCACTGGCACCGACCGAACCCTTTTCCGGAACAACCGGATGCACGCGGCGATTAAGCATCTCGCAAAGCATTTCGATTATCTCCAAACGAATACCGCTGAAGCCGAGCGCAAGCACGTTTGCGCGCAGCAACATCATTGCGCGAACCTCGGGCTCCAATAGCGGCTCACCGATTCCACAGGCGTGGCTGCGAACGAGATTGAGCTGAAGATCGCTCAAGGCGTTGCGCGGGATGCGAACATCGGAGAGTTTACCAAAGCCAGTCGTTACGCCGTAAACGACCGCATCGCGCGTTATGATTTCCTCGACAACTTTTCGCGACGCTAGAATACGCGGCCGGGCGAGATCGGAAATTTTAACTTCTTCTCCGTTGAGCGCCACGGCGGCGACGTCGGAGAGTGTCAATGCCTGGCCGTTTAATTCCACTCGCGCAGCTTAGCGGGAAAATGAGAAGATGAAAAGCGATGGGCATGAGTGGCACACTTGCTATGCGCCGCATGGACACATGGGAATCCGTAAAAAGAAAAGGCCAGGTCGAGACACGACCTGGCCTCTTGGGCGAATCCGCCCACAATAAACAACCAGCTGCTGTTAATTATTTTTTGGCTGTCGGAGGTGGAGGCGCTTCCCTCGTTTGCGCACACGCCCCGAGTCCCAAAGCACTGGCCATTACGACCGCGATCATGATCACTTTCAAAAATTTCAATCTATATCGCCTCCTTTCGCAGCAGGTTGCTCCGGTCTGTTTAGACAGGGAACAACCGGGAGGCAATGCTTTTCTCAACTTTTTTGAACGTGTCACAACCGGGCACCAGCTTTATTTTGAATAGCCGGTCGTGCCCGCGCCCGTGGTCACTGTCTCCTTATGTTGAGCACAAGCACCAAAACTCAAAGCAGTGGCCAAAACGGCCACGATCATGATCAGTCTTAATAGTTTCAATTATCTCGCCTCCTTTCGCAGCAGGTTGCTCCGGGTTGTTTAGGCAGGGAACTACAGGGAAGCAACGTTTTTTTCGACTTTTTTGGATGTGTCAGCGCACAGATTGCGGACCAGCCTGCCTGGAGAAGCTGCAGCGCTGCAGACGGTTGACGGCGCCCTACGCTCTATTCTTCAATGATTACCGGCGTGTCGTGATCCACAAGATCAAATAGCTCAACGACGTCTGCGTTGCGCATCCGAATGCAACCACAGCTGGCGGGGCTGCCAATTTTACTCTCATGTTTTGTGCCATGAATGTAAATGAAACGCTCGCGCGTGTTGGCGTTGTGCTCGTCTAATCCGTCCAGCCATAAAATACGTGACATCACAAGGTCCTCGGTCGGTGGATGCGGATCGTCGGGCTTGAGCGCCACGCGACTTCGAAAAATTGTCCCGGTCGGCATTTCGCCTCCAATCTTCTCCGCTACACGAAAGCGACCGATCGGCGTTTTCAGACTCCCCTGTTCCGTCCCAATGCCGAATCGCGAAGTGGACACCGGATAGGTGCAGATCGACGTCTCATCTTCCTTCACGATGAGTTGCTGATCTCTAATCGAGATATGTATGGTTTTTCGCGAAGTTTGCATCAGTGCGCCCAAACGATAAAATCCGCGTAGTAATGAAAGGCTACCACATCGCTGTCGTGGGCGCGACTGGCGCGACTGGCACTGAATTGTTACGCGTGTTGGAGCGACGAAATTTTCCTGTGGCGAGCCTGCGTGCGATCGGTTCGGAACGCTCTGTTGGAAAATCAGTTCGATTTCGCGAAGAATCGATCCCGATCGAAAAACTTGGCGATCGATCGTTCGACAAAATCGATATCGCCTTTTTCAGCGCGGGCGGCGATGTTTCCCGAAATTATATCCCCATAGCCTGTCAGTCGGACGCAATCGCGATCGACAAATCGTCCGCCTTTCGGATGGATCCGCACGTGCCGCTGGTGATTCCGGAGATTAATGCCGAAGACGTCAGCCAGAATCGCGGAGTAATCGCGAATCCTAATTGTACCACGACGGTGATGTTGATGGCGCTTCATCCGCTTCACCGCGTGTTTGGTGTTCGCCGCGTGTTCGCGACTAGCTTCCAGGCCGTCTCCGGCAGTGGCGCGCGGGGAGTCGAAGAATTAAGCCGGCAAACAAAACTAGCTGTAGAAAACAAGAAATCATTTTCCGAATCGGGGTCAATGACCCCAGCCATAGCACCCGAGGCGACACTTTATCCGCATCCGATAGCGTTCAATCTTCTGCCGCATATCGATTCGTTCCTTGAAAGCGGTTACACAAAGGAAGAAGCTAAAATGCAAGATGAAACGCGAAAAATTATGCATTTACCGGAACTTCCCGTTTCGGCGACTTGCGTCCGCGTACCGGTTTATCGTGCACATTCCGTAGCCGTGAGCGCCGAGTTCGAGCGTCCGGTGTCAGTCGAGCAGGCCCGCGAAGTTTTAGCCAAAGCGCCGGGCCTGGAGTTGGTGGACGAACCGCAGAACAATCGCTATCCGATGCCGTTCAGCGTGGCGGGGAAGGATAATTGTCAGGTGGGCCGAGTGCGGCTTGATTGTGCATTTGAAAACGGCCTTTCATTCTGGGTGTCCGGCGATCAACTGCTCAAAGGCGCGGCACTGAACGCGGTGCAGATCGCAGAATTGCTGTAATCACGGCGCTGTGTCGCCCTATTTCCCATTCAAACGCCTCGACACAGTGAGGCGACTACAAGCAAAATACGAGAACCTACTGTGGCCTTGGCGTTGGAGTCCCCTCTGCCTTTTTCCTTACCGGTTTCCCCGGCCCTTCCTCAGCCGCGGCTGGCCGTCCGGCTTTTGGCTGCCCGCCAGGTTGACCATAGGCGCCTTGCCCTCGCTCTGTTCCGCCTCGCGCTTCGCCCTGACCCGCACCTCCAGGTGGCGTGGTTGGCGGTTTATGGGCGCCAGGTTGTCCGCGCTCTTTTCCGCCTCGCGTCTCGCCAGGCCCTGCACCACTAGGTGGCGTACTAGGTTGTCCGAGGCCGGGCGGCTTTTCTCGTTCTGCGCCACCGCGACGTTCACGGGCACCGGGACCGGCTGGTGCTGGTGTCCCGCCACGCTCAGCTCCGAAAGCTTTACCGCGCCCTTGCTCTGGCGCGTTGGCCGGACCACCAGTCTGTCCGGGTTTCGGGGCTGGGGTAAACCTGCCCCTTTGCGGCTGGCCCTGTTCAGGCGGTGGCGGCGACGGGCGGAAAGATTGCCTCGGTGTCCTGACAGGCGCGCCTGCAGGGCTCGTTGTCGCGCCGGGCTGAGGTCGTCCGGCAGGTCCTCCTGGCCGTTGTTTGGGGCGTTCAAATGGTGAAGGCGATGCGCCCGCTGGCGGTGCGGGCGGCGTCGCCTTCGCGCCCTGAGGCGTCGGTTTCGCTCCCGGTGGTGTGCGGACGGGTTGGCCTTTTGGGCCAGGCGAAACCGGCGCGCCTCCTGCGGCCGGAGCCGTTGGACCCACGCCAACTGCTGGTGGCGGGCTCCCGCCTCCGCGCGCTGCCGGGCGAGTCGGGGGAGGAATGTTCTTGGGATTCTCCGTTTTAATTTTTTGCTTTAGCTGCGCTTCGTTCGAAACGCCGGCCCATCCGCGGTTGAGCTTTGGCTGCGCAACTTTGGTCTTCACAGTCGGTGGCTTGGCGGTGGGAGGCGCTTTTGCCAGCTTGGGCGGAGCAGCGACCATCAGTTTGTTCCCCTGCACTTTTGTGAGTGTACCGGATTTTGCGGCTACAGAAAGATTGGTCGCAGACTGCCGCTCGATGTTGAGTCGTTGAATCGGTCGGGCTGACTGCGCGCTTAGCACCTCGTAATTCGGCCCATAATTATAGACCACATTATTTTGAACGATGATGTTCGTGACGTTCACCGTGTTGTTGATGTAGGTCACATTTTGAACCCGCGGAGCGATATAATTGCGCAGTACCGGTTCACCGATGTAGCGAGTCTCGCAGAAATTGTAATATTCCGGACCGATATCGAACTCGATGTCCACCTGAGGGCCAATGGGCCGTCCCTGATAAACGACGCCCGGACCGCGTGGCGGCAAAGGCGCCCAACCAACATAATCACCACCGGTTCGCCAGGAGACCCATGCCGGCCCCCAGTCTAAGTCCTCTCCCGGAAACCAAGTCCAACCATAATCCGCAAGATTCGCCCAGCGGCCATAGTGATAAGTGGCCCAGCCGAAATCCTCATACGAGATCCACGTCCAACCATCATCGGTGTACGCCCAGTAACCGTCTGCGTACGGGCGCCAATTGGAATCGTTTACCGCCAGGTCAGGCTGCCAGCCGTATCCGTAACCTTCAACTTCAATCCAGTTTCCGCCGGAAAGATTATCGTAAAAATAGTCAACGGATACGTCGGCCCTCGCCTGCTGAAGAGAAGACGCGCCAAGAGTAAGCATCGCTAATGCAATCAAAATTTTTTTCATAAGAATCAGAAAATCGTTATGAGGGATTCGACTTTAATCCCTCGAGATTTATTCACTACATGATTCGAAAGCACCGCTGTGATCGCGCGTGCTTGCGAGCGGTTGTTCAAGCATCAAAACGTTGAATCGCTATCTTCTAGACGATTTCCTTCGCGATTCAAAAATCCCGAATCACATCTCACTTGTCACCAATTAGGTCTCTACTATTTCCGAGAACTTTGCAACGCAGTTGACGGAGTACCAGATAATAGGACTGAAGGAACGCCAACAAATTGACGGCTCCGGAAACAAAATGAGAAGGATATTCCTGATTGGAGTGCTGTCCGGAGTGATCATTACGGCGGCCGTCACATTTGTGTTCGCAATTCCCGCAAACACCTATCACTGGCAGATGGAAATCTGGAAACGCGGTGGGGCAGTTTGGACCTTTGACAAGAATGGCCGTCTCAGCTGGACGTGGACGGTTGAACCGATTTCCGATACTCCCAGTAAAAAGCGAGTTACCGTTCCCTCGTCTCAACCGAATGTTCGTCTCGACCAGTTGTAGTTAGCCGAACGAACTACCTCAGCTTCCAGAGTCGTCTTGGCCCAGTAACGTCCCTTTTACATTTCCCGACAAACAAAAACGCCCTGCCGGGATTTCCCCGGCAGGGCGCTTTGAATTAGCTAAATGCTAGTTCCTAATTAAACGTCAATACGATGGCAGGATCGCCAGCCGCGGGCGATCCGAGCGTGCCACCGCTTTTATACCCGACGTTGCTCTCGAAAGCTTGATCACTTGCCCAGCCTGTCGTGTCAGCTTGACCTGGTTTAAAGACAGCGCCGTCGCCCCCTTTGTGCATCACAATGAAGCCCTTGGTGCCATAAGGGACGCTGCCTGTCACGATCGGAGTATCATAAATGTAATTATGGCTCGCGCAGAAAATCGTATGCGCAGGATCTCCGTCGCGAACACCGTAAACCTTTATCGCGGCAGACGCCGTACCGGCAAGAGCAACGGTGTCGGGAGTGCCAACAGTTACGTTGACGGTTGGGCTAGAACCGGGCGCGCTGATAAGCTTGGCGACGTCGGCGCCCTTCAAATACCCGTTCCTGAGAAGCGCGTTTAGATAAGCCTGCAAAGTTGCCCGATCTGCGGCTGGGAGATCACTCACCCAACCCAAATTGGCGTCACCTGTGGCAGAGCCATCATTGGCCATCTGGAATTGGGCCAGATAAAGCTGGCGCTGGTTGTTCATCGTGCCGCTCATCTGAGCCTTGGCGAGCGCCGAGGTGAGCGCGGGCACTGCCAGAGCCGCCAGAATGGCGATAATGGCAATTACGACTAGCAATTCGATCAACGTAAAAGCGCCGATGCGCTCACGTTGCTCTGGAAGGGTAAGTTTTGAGGAGGTTTTATTTATTTTCATAGGGGTTTGTTTAAGAGTGGCGCGGGTTATCTCATTCTTCACAGATAAAGTCAATAATAATTTTTTGACTTTTTTGGAGTCCTTTTTAATCACGAATGGACACCAATAAACACGAATTTGAGGAACAGAGGTGGCCGAATTTACAGCCGACAGACTGCCTCTACAGCTATCAACAATAGGCTATGAACTATCTCCCTACTTCTTATACGCCGGGGCCTCGGGCAACGCGGGCGGCAGCAGGCCTTCCTCTTCTTCTTCCTCATTGTTGAATGCGAGGCCGGACGGGGTAATCACACGGGCGGTCACAAAGATAACGAGATTTCGTTTGATGTGCTGATCAACATTCGTGCGAAACAGGCGGCCAACCAATGGAATATCGCCGATAATGGGCGTTTTATCTTCGGTCTTCTGCACGTCTTCGCGCATCAATCCGCCGAGGACGACTGTTTGGCCATCGTAAACGTTAACGCTCGTCGTCACTTTGCGCGTGCTGAAGACGGGCTGGTTAATCACATTCTGAGTAAGCAGGACGGGCACAGATGTTGATATGGCGCCCCCAATGGTGTTGACCCCCACCGCATTAATCGGGCTCCCGTAGTTGATGAAACCCTCGAATTCCACAACCTGTGGAACGAGGTTCAAGTCTATCGTTGTCGCATCCCCTCCTACTACCGGTTCCACCTCTAAAGTGACCCCAGTATTCCGTGTTTCCCAAGTTTGAGGGGTTGTCGGGGTGACGACTACGGGGACGACTTGTGAACCAGTCGTCGTGGTAGTGCCAATCGATGGAACCTGCGGCGGAGTAAACGTACTCGGATAACGAAATTCTCTTACTACTTCGATGATGGCGCGCTGGCCGCTTTTCGTGGTCACCTTTGGTGCCGAGAGAAGATCGACACCCTTCTTCTGGTTCAGCGCCCGAATAACAACTTGAAACTGTGGATCGGTAAAGACACCCGCCAACCCAAAGATTCCAGGTGCCACGCCGCTCACGCCAGGAAACAGTAGTGCGTCGAGAGCATTGGCACTGATCGCAAGACTACCGCTGCGGTTTCCGCCAGTCACAGGAAATTGGCCAATTGGCTGTTGGGTCGCGGGATCAACAAAAGGGAAATTGGCGGGATTAGCTGCTGGCGAATTTACCGACGTTCCGCCCGATCCGAAGGCTCCCTGGTTGCCAACCTTGAATGGACCAAGCAGCCAGTCGAAGCCGAGCTCCTTGAGATTGTTTTGAGTGATTTCAATAAACTTGGATTCGATTTCCACCTGCTTGGGCTGGGAAGCGTTCGCCTGGTCAACCAAAGCATCGACCATGTCCAGATTGTCCTGCGTGTTACGCACGATCAGAACACCCGTATGCGGCCAGAACGTTGCACTGGCACTGTCCGCACGGCCATCCGGGAGCGTAACAGTAGGGAACTGAACGCCCATGCTCAGCAGCATTGTCCTGGCGTCAGCCCGGCCAACGAGTTGGCGATCGTTCAATAAATGCTGCCGGGTAGTGCTGGTTCCCTGCACCAGATTGGACTGGCTGGTGGCTCCCGCGCCGGTGCCAACTCCGGAGGCAGTTTGGTAACTCACGGCCTCCTTTTGCACGACATTTTCAGCGACGGGTGCCGGCTGCGCCGATCCACCCGCCCCACCCTGCCCCGCTCCCAGGCTGCCTTCAAGGTAGTAGCCCACGTCAAGTGGGCCACCGAAGAACTCCGGCGGCACGTGATACCTCTTCACGAGAAGATCACTGCTCTGTTCAGTTTTGGGGACGAGGGAAACGGCATAGGGTTCTACTTTAACCTTCAACCCAGCCTGATTTGCGATATAGCGCAGTGCTTCCCCCAGTGGAATTTGGTTTAACTCAATCGTTATGTTCCCGCGTTCCGGCGGAGGTGCAGCGGTTAAATTACCTGCCCGGTTAGCGGCGGCGGGAGGCGCACCAGCGGGAGGCGTTCCAGCTGGCGCTGTGGCAGGCACCCCGGTCCCTGCGGGTGCTGGAGAAACGGCGGCAGGCGGCGTTACGATACGCTGAACTGCGAGCGAAGGCGGTATTACAATGTTGACCCCTCTCTTTCCTTCAGTGGCAGGATCGTTCTCGACTGCTTGTTCTCGGAGAAAATCGACTGCCTCGCGGAGACTGGCGTCACGAAATTCAAGACGCGGAATGATTATTGTGTTTAGCTTGTAGCTTACCTGCGCCGTTCCCCCTAAATTTTTTTGCGAGCCGATGGCCACTGGTTCGCCGGTTTGCCCGTACCTTCGAACTGGCTGTTCCCACGCCTTCTCGACCTGCCATAACTGACGCGATCGCGTCTCGTTATATGCTTCTTCACCGTATTTGTATTTGGTGTTGTTGATTTTTTCCTGGCCTTTGCGCGCCGCAGTGTTGTACGGATCGAGCGTGAGCACCTGGTCGTATCGTTTCATTGCCAGGTCGTACCTGCCAGATTGATAAAAGCCATCGGCCTCGGTGAGCAGTTGTTTCACTTGCTCGACCTTTTCGATAAAGGGCGGGCTCATCGTTTTATTGAAGTAACCGGGTTGCCGCAGATGCGCGTAAAGTTCCTGCGCCGGACGGCACTTGGGATCGTAGCGATCACTTAAAACTTCGCTCAGGATCGCCTCGGCATCGGCATATCTTCCCTCGGCAATTCGCGCCTCGGCCAAAACGACGCCGCTTTTGCAAAAGCCTTCCACGGCTTCGTCGTGCGCTTTTCCGGAGACGACTGCATCGGGCAGATACGTGACTGCAGTCCTGAATTCCTCGTGTGCAGCGCCATAATCTTTCGCTTTCATGGCAGCCTGGCCTCGCGCTAGGGCCGCTTCGCCTTGAGATATACCAGCCTGTCGCTTCTGCACTTCCCGCTCGGCAACGTTGTCAGGGGTTTGGGCAAAGCTCGACGCGCTAGTAACCGTCACTAAAAGCGATGCGACGACGCATCGCACTCCAAAGCAGTTCGTGCGAAATGATTGGAAGATACTTGTAGTGGCAGGCGTGTCGCCTGCGAGAATCAGCCAATTGCAGCCGACACGGCTGCCTCTACAGAATGAACGAATAAAAGAAAGTCTAAAAATCGAGACCCTCATTAGCTCGGTTTTCTGTTGATTACCTAACGGATCGCAGCCGACGCGGCTGCCACTACAGCGGACAGATTGCGGAGTAGTTTTCATAGGAGGAGTTATGGAGAGTGATTTTCATGGTAGTTACGGCGACGCAAAACCGACCTCGATCCGCGCATTTGGTCTTTGCGTATTCACGATTACGACTTTGTTAGGCTGCACATCCACGAGCTTGTAATTGATCTCTTCTACGAGTTTCAAGGAAAATTTTTGAAGAAGTAACCACGAATGGACACGAATTCGTTTCACTTCCGCTTCGAGATCTTGAATGCTCATACTCAGAATTTGGTCTAATCCAGGTCGTACACTTCTACGAGCGCAACTCCGGTGGTGTTGTTTACGCCACGCACGATGGCGGTGTAGTTGCCTGGTCGGAGGTTTGCGATGATCGCAGATTCCCTCCCGTCCTGCGGAGCGTGGCCGCTGTCCTGGATATCCCGGACTTGGTCGTCGGTGATTTTGCCGCCGATTATCGTATGCTGCCAGTTGTTGTTTGAGGCAATCAAAGCCCCGTTGCCATTGTGCAGTTCCAATGTCGGATCAGCCAAAAAATCTGGAACACCATACTGGCTGAGCTCAGGGCCAATGGCACGTATGATCACGTTCTTTGGCTGAGTCCCTTGTACAATGAACCCGCCAATCATCACGTCATCGCCAGTCTCAACAAGACTACGAGTACTAATATTGCTTAGAATTGAGTGAAGGCTGGGACTGAGGTCATACACTTCCACAAGAGCGACTCCCGTTGTGTTGTTTACTCCCCGCACAATCGCGGTGTAATTATCTGGTGGCAGGTTTGCGATAATCGCAGATTCACGCGGATCCTCCGGAGCGTGACCACTATCCTGAATTTCCTGAACTTGATTGCCGGTCTGCCAGTCGTCATTTAAGGCAATCAGAGCCCCATTGCCATTGTGCAGTTCCAATGTCGGATCAGCCAAAAAATTCGGAACGCCAAACTGGCTGAGCTCAGGGCCAAGGGCACGTATGATCACGTTCTTTGGTTGATTCCCGTGTACCATGAAACCGCCAATCATCACGTCATTGCCAGTCTGTACAAAGCTCCGGGTACTGATATTACCCAAATACGACGTCGGGCAGTTGAATTGAATCCGATCGAAATCCGGGGCCCAGCTACCAACGATGGGATTGTAGAACTCAAGCGTGTTGCAGCCCGTGTTCAAAGTGACCGTCGTCTGTATTGATCCGACAGTCTGAAACGAGCCAGTTGACGGAAAGGTCAAAGGCGTTCCCGGACTGCCGTTCACGCTCAGAAGGGCGTAGCGCACCGCGTCTCCGTTGGTGTAGTCGATCGTCACGGTGTACCTGCCCGGTGCGACAGCACCAACAGCATTGAACTGGAGAGTACCAGAATTGTTGCCTACGTAGCCTACCTTAAATCCATTCGAGCACGTCGGGCAGCTTAGAACAAAGGCGCTTCCCGTCAGCGTGTTGTCCTCTGCTTCATACGATACACACGTTCCCGGTGTCGGCCTCGGACATTCCGACGCAGTGGGACTTGGCGTTGCCGTCGCTGTCGGACTTGGCGATCCCGTCGCTGTCGGCGTGGGTGTTTGCGCAAAAGCTGTGGACGAAATGAGAACCAACCCCAAAAGCGATGCGACGACGGATCGCACTCCAAAGAACTTCGTGCGAAATGGATAATGCGCGTTCACCTGTTTTGTCCCGCAGTCGCAGGACTTTCGGACCGCACACGCGTCTTCGCGCCGCTTTCGAAGAGGTCTGAGTACACGTACGCCGTCGCAGAACTCCGCCTTCCAAGGGACGTTCGTTAACTTAGTTATCTTCTGTTTAGAGTTTTGAGAGTGCTGAGGAGTAGTTTTCATAGGAGGAGTTACGGAGAGTGATTTCCATGGTAGTTAAGGCGTAGCAAAACCGACCTCGATCCGCGCATTTGGTTTTTGCGTATTCACGATTACGGCTTTGTTAGGCTGCACATCCACGAGCTTGTAATTGACCTCTTCTACCGGTTTCAGGGAAAACTCCTGGTCTTTGCGGACCTCGAATTCCTTCCGGCCACCCCACGTATAAACGAAAGTGGCCACGGATTGCGGCGAAGTAGCGACCTTTTCCTTTACCAACGTGACCTGCACATGGGTGTCCTTGTGTTTGAGGAGCAATTCCGAAACATCGACATTTGTGCCGTACTGATTCCGCTCATGTTTCTCGGTAAACTTGACGATCTTAAAGTCAGTCCCTCGGATCACGTCGCCTACTTTTAGAAATTGGGTCGGCTCGCTCTGATCGATCGTGTTAAGCGCAAACGTTCCCCCAACAGACGATGCAAAAACGAATCGGAACGGTTCCTCGGTGGCGGACACCAAATGCAACTTGGTTAGATAATCCGGGTGCGAATCCTTGTTTGTCGGATCGGTCCCACTTTGCCACTCGTCCAAATTGGTAAATTTGTCGCCGTCGGCGTCCTGATCGAGTACGTCGGCTTCCTGAATCGGTAAACCGAACTTTTCGAACCAATCATTAGGAACCGGCGAATGCACCTGTGTGTTCTGCAACGTCGCGGGAAGCCCATTAGCGCCAATGAAATGTTTTTCCGGAACAAAAAGTCCGGAGCGAGTACTGGCTTTCCATTGCGAAGGACGTTGAAGACGCTCCGCTGCGCGATCGAGCTCCGCTGCCAGGGGCGGCGGTGACGCATTCTTGGGCGGCGACTCGGGCTGAGCCACTAGACGATTCCCAAATTGAATTGCGTTCCACCAAATGAAGACGGCAGAAATGAAAAGAAAGATGCCAGCGGCAATAAGCACCACCCGATCGTAATGTGCCTTAATCCATTCCGACTTCGCCATGCTCGATCACCACGGCGCGCATTTAACCACCCGCCTTCGCAAATACCAGACCTAAATTTTTCGCGTGCCGCGCAAGGTAAGCCAAGCCTCCGGCCCGCATGCATGTCATTTCGAGCGCACTCGAGAAATCTCTTGATTTATCCCTCTTGCAGAACATCCGGACCAAGATCCTGCCAGCCCGGGTTCAATCGATTAATCAGTTCAATCTTCTTGATTCGCGACCATTTCTTCAGGTGCGATTCTCGAGCGACGGCGTCGCGGATATCTCGGTAATGTTCGTAATAGATCAGCTTTTTGCATTGATACTTGGCGGCGAACCCGACCTTCGCGCCTTCCCGGTGCTCCCAAGTCCGGCGAGAGAATCGGTTGGTCACACCAATGTAAAGAACTGAGTCGTTACGATTGGTAACGATATAGACCCAGAAGTTGTAATCACGGGGCATGGATTGGCATTTGAGATCCAGAGATGTCTCGACTTCGCTCGACATGACAAGCGAACGTCTATAACAACGAATCGTACCTGAGAATTGCCAGGTCCGTCCTGTCCATCGCGGCACCGATAATTTCGCCGCTTAACTCTTCATGAATCATCATCCGTGTTATCGGTGCAATCCGTAGTTACAAATTGGAAATCTCCACTCTTGGTTAAGAGCCAAATCTCAGCATTTCGATCGTGGCTGAGACTTCGATGTGCTCGTTGCCCACTATGAAATTTAGTGGCGCGACCGCGCCTGGCTGGGTCGGGGCGGTCTGCTGTGCGGAAGTCGGAGTTGGCTCGGTTCTTTGGCGTGGAGGGCCCTTGTCCTTTTCATTGTGCACATACAGGGTCCGAATGACAAAGAATTGTCCGCTTGAATTTGCGATTTCGTTCAGGACTTTGCGCGCAGCGGCGGGCGTGGCTTTGAAGGTCAGATCGACAAGGTTGCGCTTTAACAACGGTGGTGGCGGCGTGGCTGCTCTGGTTGCCGTGGCCGTTCGTCCGGTGGCTGCAGATGGCGTCGAAGTCGATGAAGCTGCGTGTTCTTCGGCCAAGGGCGCGCGGTGAAAAGAAGTAACGCTGTCCACCTTTGCGTCCAGCAGAATGTTTATCAGCATCTGGATTTGGGAAAGTTCCTGTCCAAGAAGTGGCGTCACAGCTGTGTCTGGCAATGCCAAGGCAAACTCATCAAAGCCGAGCTGAAATTTGTCCGGCAATTTCACATTGTTAGTCTGCGCTCTGTTCAGCGTCGCAACTGTCGCCTGACGCAGACGCGATTGAAATTCATTGGGCGCGAGCGGCGGCGTCGGGACGATCTCCTTTTTTAGCTCGTCCTTAAATTTGTCCAGCGTCGTGTTGTATCGATCGAGGTAACCCTGCAGTTTCCGGTAATTGACGTCATTGGGAAAGGGATCGAGGTGGTCCATGCGACTTTTCTCTGCCACCGCCTGGTCGAATGTTTGACTCGCATCGCGCCAGGTCGCCCATCTCCAGTAAAGAAGGATGCCGGCAAATAAGGCGCAAACTCCAAAGACAATCAGAAGTGTCGCGAGCGCTCGATTTTGTTGAAACCACAACTTCATGGCAATTTCACTGGCTTGCGCAGTGTGAGCTGAAGCTCGAAAGGAAACGCCCACTCGGCGTCGTTTGGCACGGAGTTTGACTTGATCACGCGCTCCGGAGTTTTTGGATCTACGACGAAAAACGGCGAGCTCGCCAGGTTGCGTAAGTAATCGACGACGATTTCCTGCTGTTTCGGATTATAAAGGTAAAGACCGCGCACCAGGATGCCATCGATTGGTTTTGCGCCGGCGACCGCGGTTTTAGTTGCCGGTCCAGAAGCCGGCGGAGCAGTCGGAGGTGCAGTTTCTCCGGCGCGCTTTTCGCCAGCACCCAGAAGTTTTCCACCCGAGGTCGCTCCGAGTTCAGTGATCCAAATGTCGGCTTCAGGCAGGCGCGCGTTTAGATCTTCAAGAATCTGCGGCCAGAAATCGCGATCATTGGTTGCGCCAATAAGAGGAGTAGCGACGCTGTCGAGTGAAGTGATCTGTTTTTTTAGTTTATTAAGCTGCGTTTCTGCTCCTCGCATGGAGACGTTCTTTTGCTGGATCAGCTCAGCGGTTTCTCGCGTTACCTGCGCCGCTCGCGTGTAATACATCGACCAGCCCAGCATAGCGAGAACCACGCAAGCGGCCGCGGCAATGAAGAATGGCCGGCGCCGTTCCAATTCCTGCCTTCGGACAACGCTTGCCGGAAGCAGACTTAACTCCATTGGACAGTCCGTCACGCTGCGCAGCGCCAGGCCAACCAATTCGCCAAGGAGATGAGCGGAGTGCGCGACGTCCGACGCCGAGGCCGCTTCCGATACAGACACGTTTCGAAGCGGATTAAAAAACTCGATCGGCAACTGGAACTTCTCGTGAAAAAACTCGCGCATGTAAGGCATACCCACGGCACCGCCACAAAGAAAAATGCGGTCTGGCCGGCTTCCCTTCTGTTGCGCCCGATAATGACTGATCGAGCGCATCAACTCTGCGTGCAATCGAGTCATTGTGCTTCGCGCCAGTTTCGAGACACGGGCAAGGTCGTGGTCTGAAGGCTCGGCGTAAGCGCCTCCCAGACCTACGAAGCCATCTCGCTTCTTGCGAGTTTCTGCGGCTTCAAAGGATTCGCCAAATTCCCTGGCAATTGCTCCGGTGATCGCGCTGCCGCCAATGGGGAG
>JBKPLX010000197.1:0-13349 GCA_046731855.1 Verrucomicrobiota bacterium
CGTGGGCTCGGAGATGTGTATAAGAGACAGGTCATTACCAGCGACCAGGTCAGCGGGATCCAGAACAGCGGGCATGCTCCGACTCAGCCAAGCGAGTCTGCGATCATCGCAACGCTGCAACCGGGTAATTACACGGCGATAGTGCGTGGGGTGAGTAACACGGTTGGAGTTGCTTTAGCGGAAGTGTACGATCTGAGCACTGATACTGCCTCAATTTTAGGCAACATCAGTACGCGGAGCTTTGTTCAGACGGGCAACGACGTGATGATTGGCGGATTTATTGTTGAAGGGAGCGGATCAAAGACTGTGATTGTGCGTGCCATTGGTCCCGAGCTTACGCGATTTGGGGTTCCTAATGCATTGGCCGATCCGGCGCTGGATCTGCACAACGGCGCAGGGGCTTTGATTGCCTCTAACAATAACTGGCAGACCACCGTAATTGGCGGGATCATTAACAGCAACCAGGTTAGCGCGATTCAAAGCAGTGGGCATGCTCCGAGTCTACCAAGCGAATCTGCGATCATCGCCACTCTGCAACCGGGTAATTACACGGCGATCGTGCGTGGTGTGAGTAATACGACTGGCGTTGCTCTGGTGGAAGTGTACGATCTGCAATAGTCTTGGCTTTCTGAGCGTCAATGAAAACGGAGCCAACGGCATGGCTCTTGTCTAACGCTCCTGCCGATATTCTGGACGGCCAGAGCTAACAACGATTCAGTCGCCTAACGAAAAGTCAGCGCGCTCCCGAGAAAGATTTGGATTGTAATACGGATCGCGTTCAAGCACTTCCGGCCAGCGCTCACGCATTAGGTTCGGCTCATCTGTCACGCGACTAACCGGGGATTCGTGGTAATATAGCTTCGCGAATGGAGTGTAAACGATAACATAACCAGCGCGCCGCATCTTTAAGCAGAGATCGATCTCGTCAAAGCTAGCAGGCAGGTCTTCATCGAATCCTCCCACTTCGTCAAACACATCTCGCCTTGTCAGTAGACACGCCTTTGTGACAGCGCTGTAGTTACGTGTCGCTTGCAACTGGCGACAGACGCCTGGAGCCTCAGCGGGCAAACCGCGAAACGCATGCTCCGCGATTCCACCCACGCCTACCACGATCCCGGCGTGCTGCACCGTGTCGTCAGGATAGAGAAGTCGAGGTCCGACTGCGCCGACTTCGGTCCGCTGGACATGCTCCGCCATCAGGGTCAGCCAGTTGTTGTCGAGCACCTCCGTATGGTAGTCTAGAAAGAGGATCCAGGGACTGTCAGTTTGTTTCACGGCGAAATTGTTGATTGCCGAAAAATTGAATTGGCCGCTGTAATGCAAGAGCCGGTGTTTAAAGTTCGAAAAGTACGCACGCGCATCCTCAGACTGGCTGTCGTTATCAACCACAACTATCTCATAAGGTGCATAACCAGTCTTGCTTGTTAGGCTATCGAGGCAACGGGCCAGCAAATCGACCCGATCGCGCACGGGGATGATGATCGAGATTTTCTTTGTTTCCGTCAGTTCTCGTTTGACCCAATAGAGATAGGTGCGCCAGTCAACAACGACATGCCCGGGCTGCTGCCGCCGTTGCAGATGCTCTTCGAGCGCTACACGCCCGGCCTCGAGCATTTTAGGCTTACACTGGATATTATCGGCTGTAGAAGTCAGGGTGCGCCGCCAATGATAAAGTACTCGCGGGATGTGATCGATGCGGTTCGTTTGTTCGATAACCCTGAGGAAAAGGTCGTAGTCCTGGGCGCCATCAAACCTGGAGCGGAATCCCCCGACTTGTTTGACCAGTTCGCGGCGGATGAGCGTGAAATGGCAGACGTAATTGCAGGAGAGAAAGTAGTCCGGTGACCAATCCGGCTTAAAAATGGGAGAATCGAAGCCTCTCTCAGTCAATTTGTCTTCGTCGGAGTAAATCAGGTCGGCTTCAGGATGGTCTTGAAGCCGTTTCACGTTTTGAAAAAGCGCATCCGGTTCAAGGAGATCGTCGTGATCGAGGAAGCCCACCCAATCACCTGCTGCGATCGCCAGGCCGCGATTTGAGGCTGCAGAAATTCCGCGCTGCTTTTCGTCCTTACCCAAAATGACCCGAGAGTCAGATGCCGCCAACTCGGTCAAGGCTCGAAGCATATCAGGGTCTGTGGAATGATCGTCGATCAGGATCAGCTCCCACTTTTCATAAGTCTGGGCCAGCACCGACTCAACGCATTCTCTCAGCCATCGGACCGGCGTGTTAAAGACGGGTGTGAGGATACTAATGAGCGGCTGGAACGCGAATCCGAGCGCCTCCTGCCGCATTCGGTCCAAGTCGCATGCAGTCGCTCGGTGGCGGTGCAGCCATTTGTGATATTCGCTCGAAGTAGAGGTATCGTCGCCGCTCCGCCGAAATGGCTTTTTCCAGACGTTCTTGATCAGCCGCTCAGAAAGGCGGTATGGCGCAAGCAACGCATGACCTATTTTTCGTTCTGGCGATTTGAGTAGCGCCTGCTCTTGCTCCTTCAACAATTCCAACTCACGGTGATAATGCTTTAGCTTCAGTAATTTTCCTTCAAGCTGGCCGATATGGCGCTCAGCGGCTTCCAACTCAGACATACGCACGCGTAGCGCTCGCTCACACTTGCGCAACTGCACATATTGGCCGGCGAAAGCTGATTCCGCCTCCAACAGTAGCTGTTCAGGGCTTTTCATGCAAAGTCGGGACCATCTGGCTTTCGGCGCATCCAGAAGCTGCCTCCACCTAAGACAGATAAGCTTGGAAAAGTAGCTTTGAAATCCTTCCTATGGCAATAACTGAGGTAGCGGTTGGCCATTAGCACCTCGAACCGAAAATTAAAGCTCAAAAATGCCTGGAGCAGATACTGCTCGGTCCAAAACCGAAATTCTTCCATCACCCAATCACGCCTGTAATCGAAAGGAAAAAAGATATCGTGCACATGGACAATGACCCCGGGGTTGAGACGTGGTAACACTTCCAAAAATAGATAATTGACGTCTCCACCAATTTTCACGGTGTGAGAACTGTCGATGAATAGAATGTCGCGAGAGCCAAGTTGCGAAAAGAAGTCAAGATCGACGTCCTGTACTTTTTTCTCGATAAGGGAATGCAACCCTGGGAAGCCACGTTTTAGAAATTCCTGAGGAAATGGCTCGATACAGATGACACTTCCGCTGTTGTTTTTCTTAACGGCTGCGCTCAGGACCAGAGAAGAGATGCCGGCGCCGATTTCGATGATCAACCGCGGCTGAAAATGACGGACCATGCAGTGAGCCACCAGGGCGTCGGTGCCACGAAACGGACCTTTCTTGACATAAAAGTGGTCCGGTTCCCCGGTCGGCCTCGCCGGAACTTGTTCGTACTCGTCCCGAAATTTTGGAAAGTGCTTTCGCAGCAGATCCAGCTGCACGGAGTCATTCATGTCGACGCCCACGAGTTCGCTCGGCTTGTTCCACAGCGCATCGGGCAAGGTTCGCGTATCAGGGATCGGCTGATAGAAGTGCACAGGCGTCACATGGAAACCGTGCCGCTCCCAAAGGGGAAAAAACTCGTGGAACCTTCCGCTATGCAAACAATGAGGCATAACCGTCGCAATGAATTGCGAAAGGTCGGCCATGCCAATATTTCCACGCGTTACTTCCTCTGCCAGATCGCGCAGAATCATCGGCACGGATTTGAAATCGCGTCGCACTTTCACTGAGTCAATAGGCGTATCCGGCTGACTCCCGCCGTAAAGGCGGCAGTCATATATCGTGGAATCCACAATCCAGGGGATTTCAATGTGGCCAGATTCTCCTCCGCGGGCCACGAGTTTCTCTTCACTGGCTGAAGCCGCAACACGAATCTCACCGCCACCTGGATCGTTCGTCACCCATGAAATCACAACCTCGCGTTGCCCGAAAGGAATGGGATTCGGGCTCGCCGTGATTTTTCCGGTGATCTGGCCGGTTGGCTCGGTGTTACTCACCCGTGAGAAACCAAAATCAGTTTTTTGCGGCAACGGCAATCTCGGGCCGTGCAACTGCTGGCGCCTGCTTTAAACCTTTGAGATGATCGTCACGAAATAAAAGTTCCAGATTCTTGCGGGCTGCGTCGGTGGAATACAGAGCGCGTGTTTTCGCGATGCCGTTCTCCGAGAGCCGATTCCAAAGCTCCTCCGATTCGTAGAGCTCAATTAATGCTCGCGCAAACTCTTCCGGCTCGTCCGCCACCAGAATTTCTTCACGATCACACAGGTCCGTTCCCTCCACAGCTACCGATGTTGCGACTACTGGCACGCCAAACGCCATGCTTTGATTGATTTTGCCCTTTACTCCCGCGCCAAATCGCAGCGGTGCGACAGACAATCTCACGCTATCGAAAAACGAACGCGCATCTCGCTGCAAGCCGGCGACAATGATCTTTTCACTTGCCAGCGCGACGATTTCCGGCGGCGCCTTGTCTCCTATGATGTAAAATTTTGCATCGCCCAGGCGCTCACTTAACAGCGGATAAATTTCCTTTATAAAGAAGAGAACAGCGTCAGTGTTTGGCGGGTGTTGGAAACCACCGATAAATAGCCAGTCCCGTCGAAGCGTGAATGGCGTTTTGGAACCGGACACATCAACAATGTTAGAGACCAATTGGATCGACTTTTCAGGCCATTTCTCCTCGAGTAGCTGTCGTTCGGTACGGCTTACTACCCACGTCTCGTCGGATTGATCAATCAACTCCGACTCCTGCTGTTTTGTTTCCTGCGCTTTCCGTCGGACCTCAGGATCGCCGGTTAGGCGCGCCTGGCTCTCTTCCCGAAGGAAATGTAGATCGACTGTATCAAAAATAATCCGGCTCTGCGGCGCGTACCGGCGAACGTCCGTGATGTGTTTTCGCGCAAACTGGCAACGGCTTAACACGACCACATCGAACTCGGAGCCATTTGCAATCAGGTAGTCGCGCACCTTTTTGATGTAAGGGTGGTTGAGTACCTTGATGCCGCGTTTTTGCAGCTCGCTCGTATAAGGAGGAATGTCTGCCAGGTTGTCGGGAATAAACGTAACGCTATGACCAAGCTGGTGAAGCAGTTTCAGGATTTGGAACATCCGAAGCGATCCTGAATCGCGATCCGGCATTGGAAGATGATGATCGATCACAAGAATATTCTTTCGCCCCGGCGATGCCTGCCGCAGGAACGCCACATCGCCATTGCGTGGTTTTGTCTTCAGCTCGGCCGCCCATGCCTCCGCAAACCTAGTGCGGTTAATCTCCTGATGTTTTTTTGTGCCAGTGGACAGATCGGTGCCCCCGGTTGCTCCCTCGTAATGAATAACCTCACTTAGAGGCTGGTATAACACCTTATAGCCAGCTCGGCGGACCTTGAATGCCAAGTCGGTATCCTCGTAGTAGGCAGGCGCGTAGCGCGAATCGAAACCCCCTAGGCTGTGAAACAACGATTTGGGAATCATCAACGACGCCGCTGAGCAGTAGTCCACTTGCCGGAGATAATTGTATTCAGGTTTTTCGGGATCATCGGACTTTCCATAGTTCCAACCAGAGGCATCCTGCCAGATAATCCCACCCGCCTCTTGTAATCGGCCATCTGGATAGATCAGTTTTGAGCCAACTATCCCTACTTGTGGTTCCTCTGCGAAAGTATCGAGCAAGGCACTTAGCCACCCTGGCCTTACAACAGTGTCGTTGTTCAGAAAAACCAGGTGTTTGCCGCGTGCTTTCTCCGCGCCAAAGTTGCAGGAAACGATAAATCCTGAATTGGTCTCGTTTCGCAGATAAATTATACCCCGGATCTGAGGAATAAGCTTGGCCGTGTCATCTGTGGAGCAGTCATCCACGATGATCACTTCGAAGTGCGGTCGTTCCTCAACGGCTTGAAGCGAAGCGAGGCATGCATGTGTAAACGAGAGTTGGTTGAACACCGGTATAACAACTGATACCTCCACTTCCTGGTGCGCTGGAAAGCGAAGGGACGTCAAAGGCAGTGAGGGAGTGGGCGCCCCCAAATTTTTAGACGCCTTATTTCGTGGCCTGGTTTCTGTCCTGCCAGTTTTGTTACTATTATCCGGACGAGTTACTTGCTCATCTGTCTCCGCCAGCGGAGTTCTGGGAATTTTGGGCACCTGGGTATCTTTGATTTCCTCATCGATCTTTGCGATTTCAGGATGCTCGGCCCGCCATTTGGCATAGGCGTTTACGATTTTTTCAAGGTGCCCGTAACCACCGGACAGCTTCCCGTGAGATAGCTTTGCTTTTAGCGTTGCTCCCGGATTGGATAATTTCCACCGACGTGACGCGGTCAGACGGGCAGAGGATTTTTCCACGTCTTCAAGCAAACGTGAGAGCCTTCGCGTATTCCATAGCTGTTTGCGTAACCGATCTGTCAGTTCGCCGATATACCTCTCATCTTCTGCGAGGTTGATGCTCCTATGGTGAAGCAGACTGTTTAATTGCGTTATTCGCTCTTCTGTTTGCGCAAGATGCTCGATCAGTTCCTCGACTTGGGCCTTATGCTGCGCTTCGGTTTTGGCAAGATGCGCCGTGAGTTCCTCGACTTGGGCCTTATGCTGCGCTTCGGTTTTGGCGAGATGGTCGCTGATTTTTTCGATGTCGACCTTGTGGCGAGCTTCAGTTTGTGCCAGGAGCTCACGGTAGAGTTGCTCGATTTGGCCAATTCTTTCTGGAATGAACGTGTTCAGCCGGCTTACCGTTCCCGGAAGCAAAACGCCCGTCTCCACTTTGGCGACTTGCACAGCCGCTGGTGCTGCCGCCTTCTTCCGTGTGGTTGATGCCTCATCAATCAAAACGCGATAGAGTTCGATCACCTCTGGGGCGACGTGAGCATCAATCAGGTCGTCAACTTTGAAATGGGTATGGCGCCTTCGCTTCGTTACCAGCGCCGCTGCGCTGATAACTTTGGTATCAGACAAACCGACAAACTGCGCAATCCGTCGTAATTCCGATTCTGGATCTTCGAAGAACAAATCGTAATGCGTGACGAGTCGGTCGCGCCAGTTTGCTCTGTCGATCAAGCGCCGATTGTAGATTTCCCAAAGGCGTAACCCAAACGAATAGGAGGTTCCGTTTCGCTCTTTCATCGAGTGAGCGACCTCTAATGGATTGCGCACCATGATGAGCGTTTTCATGCTTGGCAGCAGGTCCTGCCAGAATGGCAGCGTCAAACTATTGCGTGGGTCCTTCCAGCCCCACAGACCTGCGGAACTGAATCTTTCGATCAGCAGCCTCGCTTTCATGCGCAAAGGGGCCAGCCTTTCATCTGCGAAGCTTTCGTCAGTCGTCGGCGGCAGGTCCCAAGCGCCTCCCAGTTCGCTTAACAACTCGTCATTAAGTGCTACGAACCCCAGATGTTCCCAGAAACCGTCAGGGTTATCGGCCTGCGGAGGCATTAATTCGCTTTTTGGACCCAGATAAAGTCCGCAGACATGCAATAGCCTTGTGAGCATTGACGTGCCTGAACGATGCGCTCCGGCAATGCAAATCGCTGTCTGGCTGTCAGCGCTGTTTTTCACTCAAAATGCGTATACAACGATGGTCAATGCAGTGCGTCAAGCCGATTGCTAAGCGTCGGCTAGAATGCAATGACCGCCACGCGGAGACAGTCGCACGTTTGAGAGTAACCTCAATTTCATGCTATAAATCTTCGTCGCGCAAATCCCAGTTACACCTAAGCTCACAACCATGCAGCGAAATGACGGCCGCGGCACCGACGAAATTCGTCCGATCAACTTCGAGTTGAATGTCGCGCCGTATGCCAGCGGTTCGGTGCTGGTCTCAATAGGCCAAACGCGCGTGATCTGTGGCGTTACGATCGAAGAGGCGGTCCCGCGCTGGATGAAAGAGCAGGGAGTAACTGGCGGCTGGCTAACTGCCGAGTATTCGATGCTTCCGTACTCTACGCAGACGCGAAAGCCGCGGGACGTTGCAAAAGGTCGCCTAGACGGTCGCAGCGTAGAGATTCAACGCTTGATCGGTCGCTCACTGCGAGCAGTTGTCGACCTGGAAAAGCTCGGGCCGCGCACGATCTGGGTCGATTGCGATGTCTTGCAAGCCGACGGAGGAACGCGCACCACTGCAATCACCGGAGCCAGTCTGGCGCTCGCCATCGTCTGCAGGAAACTCGTTAGGGAGAAAAAGCTCGATGCCCCTCCCATGCAAAAATTGGTGGCCGCAGTCAGTGCCGGCATTCTAAATGGACAGGCGATCCTGGATCTCGATTATGAAGAGGACAAACTCGTTACCGTTGATTTCAATCTAGTGGCTACCGAAGACGGAGAATTCGTGGAAGTGCAGGGCTCCGGGGAAGAAGCGACCTTTTCGGGATCGCAGTTGGAGCAGATGCTTGGTCTCGCACGCAAAGGCATCGCTGCGCTGATCGGCGCGCAGCGCGCTGTTTTGGCACGAATCATGGTTTCACCGCCAGAGACGTGAATCTTCCGAGGGACATCATCATGCTCTTGGCGATTCTAATTGGTATCATATTTCTTGGTCTCGCCATCAGCCATTTGTAGCGCGTCTGTGTCAGGCGCCACTTTGATGTTCTAGCGTTGGCGTTTCACAGAAACGCCCTACAATGATGGCCGCAATGAAACGGGCGTTGATCACCGGCATCACCGGCCAGGACGGGAGTTATCTGGCCGAATTGCTGCTTGAGAAGGGATATGAAGTTCACGGGATCATTCGCCGCGCCAGCACCTTCAATACGTCGCGGATTGATCATCTTTACGCCGATCCCCATGTCAACGACGTGCGACTGTTTCTGCATTACGGAGACCTCAGCGACTCCGTTAGCCTGGTAAAGCTATTATACGAGCTGAAGCCGGACGAAATTTACCACCTTGCAGCGCAGAGCCACGTACGCGTGAGCTTCGACATTCCCGAGTACACAGCCGACGTCACCGGCGTGGGTACCATCCGTATTCTGGAAGCAATTCGTGAAGCCGGATTGCGTTCCCGCTTCCTTCAGGCGTCGAGCAGTGAAATGTTTGGCAAGGCGCAGGAGGTTCCGCAAACCGAGAAGACACCGTTTTGGCCGCGCAGCCCGTACGGTGTGGCGAAGGTTTTTTCGTACTGGGCGACCATCAATTATCGGGAGAGCTACGGGCTTTGTGCGAGCAACGGCATGATGTTCAACCACGAAAGTCCGCGGCGCGGCGAAACGTTTGTCACACGCAAAATCACGCGCGCTGTTGCAGCGATCAAACACGGGTTACAAAACGAATTGTTCCTCGGCAATTTGGATGCGAAGCGAGATTGGGGCTTTGCGCCTGAATATGTTGAAGGCGTCTGGCGAATTTTACAGCTTGGCGAAGGTGACGATTTCGTGCTGGCCACCGGCGAATCCCACACTGTGCGCGAATTTGCGGAAGCAGCTTTTGCCCACGCCAATCTGGATTGGAAGCAATACGTAAAACATGACCCGCGATATGAACGTCCGGCGGAGGTGGATATTTTGGTTGGTGATGCTTCAAAAGCGCGAAAGACTCTGGGTTGGGAACCCAAAGTGCGTTTCCAGGAACTGGTGCGTATCATGGTGGACGCTGACATGGCGTTACTTTCACGAGAGACACCAAGAGAGCATCTGGGCAAGCTGCCGTAATTGTAGCCCGCCTGAGGCGGGTCGCTGACTGCGGCGTCGTGAATATTCGGTACGGGCGCGCTGCGGTCAGCGACCTCGGCTACGGCCCTATCGCATTACAAATGGCGCCGTATTTGTGTCAGCCATCGAGTGAGCCGAAACGAGACTTGGAACGGCAGCGGCCAGTGGTGCGTTTACGATGGTGACGGCGGCGCCGGTTCCTACAATGTCGTATAGTTGTATGATGTCGCTCGAACGCATCCGGATGCATCCATAGCTCGCAGGCATTCCGATGCGCCGTTCCTCGGGTGTGCCGTGGATGTAAATATCTCGAGAGAACGCGTTGGCATTTTGTGCCTCCAATCCGCGGAGCCAGAGAATGCGCGTGACAATCGGGTCGCGGCCCGGGGAATCGGGCGCAACGACCTCGCCGGTGCGGCGTCGATCCTTGAACACTGCACCGGGCGGCGCATTGCCGCCGATTTTTTCAGCGATCTGCAGTTTACCCAAGGGCGTAAAACGGCTGCCGCGCCAATCGCCTAATCCGAACTTCGAAGTAGAGACCGCATAAATTGCCAGAACGTTGCCGCGATCAATAAGGGCGAGCTTTTGTTCACGCGTGCTGACGACAATCTGATGCTGCGTGTCTGGCGCCGCGCAGGATGCGAGAAGAAGCGCGAGAAGCAAGACGTGGCAACGGATCGCCGAGCCATCCATTTTGTCGCGCGTTTTCGACGTGCGCGGCGGTCGCGCCCTCCCATTATTCATGTTCATTTCCGATTGAACTGAAAAAACCCTTCCGCGGTTTCGGTTGTCGCCTCAGCAACTTCCTTCAGCGGGATCTCTCGCGCAGCTGCGATTGTTTCTGCCACAATGCGCGTATACGCTGGTTCAGAGCGTTTTCCACGAAAGGGAACGGGCGCAAGGTATGGGCAATCGGTTTCCACCATGAATTTCCAGAGCGGGATTTGTGCCGCAACTTCTCGCACGGCGGCGCCGTTTTTGAAAGTGACAATTCCAGTAAACGAAACGAGATGGTCGGCATCGAGAACTTCATTCGCCTGTTCGAGCGAGCCACCGAAACAATGAAAAACGCCGCGGAGCTTGCCGGCATATGGCCCGATAATCTTCAGTGTGTCCTCCCACGCGTCCCGTTGATGGATCACCACGTTCAGGCCGAGTTCCACCGCAAGATCGAGCTGCTGTTGAAATAAACTTGCCTGTTTCGATTTGTAGGCACCGTCGCGTATTTGTGCTTCGATTTCTTCGTCGGTCTCAGTTCGCAGCGCGGACATCACCTGGACCTGCTCTTCCTTCGCAACTTTTTCGCTCGGCAAACGGTGATAATCGAGGCCGGTTTCGCCGATCGCGACGACTCGTGGGTTCTTCGCCAGTTCGCGCAGCGGCGTAATCACGTCGTCGTCCGCTTCTTCAACGGAAGTTGGATGAACGCCGATTGTCGCGAAGACAGCCGAATGTTTTTCTGCCAGCTCGATAGCGCGCCGGCTGCTTTCCAATGATGTCCCGATCGTAACGATGCGCGTCACGTCCGCGTCGTTTGCGCGACGAATTACGTCATCGAGGTCGTGCGCGAAATCTGGATAATCGAGGTGGGCGTGCGTTTCGATGAGCATGAGCTGTTAAAGCGTTGAAGGGTTAAAGCGTTTCAAAGTAGACGGCTAGGGATTCGCTTCAACGCTTTATCAGTTTAACAATTATTACCATTCTATAATCGTGCTCGCCCAGGTTAGACCGCCGCCAAACACGACCAACAACACGTAATCACCGGCTTTAATCCGGCCGCTGCGATTGGCCTCATCCAACGCGATGGCCACGGCGGCAGCGGAAGTATTACCGTAGCGGTCCAGATTCACAAACATCTTGTCGCGCGAGATACCGAGCCGATCCGCAATCGCTTCCATGATGCGGAGATTCGCCTGGTGCGGAATAACGCAGGCAATGTCGTCGACGGAGAGTCCAGCCTGATTGAGAACTTTTTTGGCTGCATTCAGCATCGCGATGACGGCTTGTTTGTAAACTTCCTTGCCCGTCATATGGATCGTTGCCAGATGCATATCGGCGTTTTCCCGTGTGATCGGGCATCGCGAACCGCCACCCGGCATGAACAAAATATCGGTGTAATTACCGTCGCTGCCGATATGTGTGCTAATGACACCATGTGCGCTGCCGCGATGGCGCAAAATGGCAGCACCGGCGCCATCTCCAAAAAGGACGCAAGTGTTCCGATCGGTCCAGTTGGTGATTGATGTCAATTTGTCCGCCCCGATAACCAGGACGGTGTCGTGTGTATGTGACGTAATGAATTGCTGTGCAATCTCCACGCCAAAGAGAAAGCCTGCGCATGCTGCGGAAATATCCAGACAAGCGGCGTTGGTTGCCCCGATCTTCTTCTGAACGAAGCAGGCGGTGGCCGGGAATAGCATGTCCGGAGTGGCCGTTGCCACGAGAATGAGATCGATCTCTTTTGCCGAAATCTTTGCCTGTTCAAGTGCCTTGAGCGCGGCCTTGCTTGCCATATCGCTGGTGGTTTCGTCCTTCGCGGCGATACGTCGTTCCTTGATACCCGTGCGAGTGGTGATCCATTCGTCGCTGGTATCGACCATGCGCGAGAGCTCTTCATTTGTTAGGACTTTTTCGGGCACGTAACTTCCCGTACCAATAATTGAAACCGTGCGCAGCGGTTTATCGGAGCGCGGGCTCGAGCGAGGCTGTCGTTTCATGATAACGGCGAATCTCCTCGACGATATGCGGGTTTACCTGCTGTTCAATCGACTCCGCCGCCACTCGCAGTGCGTTCTTGATTGCCAGTGGCGTGCTCGCGCCATGCGCGATGATGCAGATGCCGTTCACGCCGAGAAGCGGACTGCCGCCGTATTCTTCATAGTTGGTCTTGTCTTTAATTGTTCCAATGGCCTTCCTCGCGAGGAACGCGCCTGCCTTCCGCATCGTTGTGCGCATGAGCTCGTGCTTGAGCCATTGAAACATCGCCACCGCAATCGATTCGCACGTTTTCAAGATCACGTTGCCAACGAATCCGTCGCACACGACAACTTCAACCGGATCTTCAAAGAGATGTCGGCCTTCTATGTTGCCGACAAAGTTGAGCGAACTTGGTCTTAACATCTTAAACACTTCCTTGGTCAATTCGGTGCCCTTAACATCCTCGTCGCCGAGCGAAACCAGACCAACGGTCGGATTTTTGTAATGGAGAACATGACGTGAATAAACCGTGCCCATGAACGCGTATTGAAGAAGATGTTCTGGACGTGCATCGATATTCGCGCCTGCATCGATCAAAACGAAGACATTCGTTTCGGTTGGAAGCACAGCCGCGATACCCGGTCGATCGATTCCCGGCAACGTGCGCAATTTAATCATGCTTGCCGCGACCGCCGCGCCCGTGTGCCCGGCGCTCACAACAGCATCTGCGTCGCCGCGCTTCACCAGATCTACGGCACGGCTCACGGAGGAATCTTTTTTCCGGCGAACAGCTGTCCAGGCGCGATCGCTCATGTCCACCACCTGGGTGGAATGGACTATCTCGATCCGCGAATCGTTACATTGATGTTTACGCAGCTCGTCTTCGATCTTGGCGGAGTCCCCTACCAGATAGAGCCTGTTAATCTGCTTGTAATCGCGCAGCGCCATAACGGCGCCGGCAACGAGGTTAGGCGGGCCAAAGTCACCGCCCATCGCGTCGAGGGCGATCTTCATCGGTGCGAAACTTTGCGGACTTTAGCCGCCGAATGCAACTTA
>JBKPLX010000198.1:0-2979 GCA_046731855.1 Verrucomicrobiota bacterium
GTCCAGGTGAGATGTCGAAAACCTATCGGCTGGTCAAAATCGCCGAAGAAATAGTTGCGGTCGAAAAAGGGTTCGAGGTCGAGGTGCTCGATCTCAGCCGGCTCGCTTCCGAATACGGCCGCATGATCTACCCGTGCAAAGCCTGCGTCTCGACCGCCATGCCGCTCTGCCACTGGCCGTGCTCATGTTATCCGAATCATGCGATGGGACAGGTGAACGATTGGATGGCGGAAATCTATCCGCGTTGGGTGGCGGCTCACGGGATCATGATTCTCTGTCCGGTTCATTGGTATCAAGCGCCCAGTTCGTTAAAGCTTATGATCGATCGCCTGGTTTGTGCCGACGGAGGAAATCCGGATCCGACGTTGACCGGCGGCAAAGATCCCCAAAAAGCCAAAGAAGTGGAACTACAAGGATGGCCTTACCCACGACATTTGAGCGGCCGGTTTTTTTCGATCGTGGTGCATGGCGATGCCGCCGGTGCCGAAACGCTGAGGCGGAGTCTCACCGATTGGTTAACCGACATGGGACTGATTCCCGCCGGCCGCGCTGCGCTGGTCGATAGCTACATTGGATATTACAAGCCCTACGCAACCAGTCACGACGAACTCGATACGGATAAGGACTTTCAGGAGGAAGTGCGCAACGCCGCCCGTGCCTTGGTCAATGCGGTGCGTCAGTCCCGCCGCGGTGAACTCAAGCAGCCGGACAGTTCTCTGACCGAACCGCGCCCCAAGTGACGACCAGTTGTTACAGTCGGAAAGGTGTTGGGGATATGTGTCGTGTTGTTACCGCTCGTATGCCATACCAATCTAAAATTCGCACCCGGGCTTCTGAATCCCACATAGTTCTCGTACTTCGCGTTCGTGAAGTATCCACGACGGCGTAAAACTTCCAAGAGCGATTTGGCGAGAACGTAACGGCTAGATCTCCTTTCATGAATGCATTCGTCGACCGCTTCAACGTGGGAATCTGTACATCAAATTTTCTGCCCGCCCCGTTGAGATTCACCGTGACAGACCATTTTGAGTTATCTCTGCCTCTAGCAGCAGGCCACCTGAGAACTCGGGTCGGTTTCGAGGGGTCAATCGATCAGGTCTGAGAACCGATTGTAAATATACGTGAGGCTCAGGACCTGTCCCGCTCGTGATCGCCAGAATCACAGCCCTTCTGAGAACCGTCAAATAGATCGAAATTTTTTGAATGACCTCTATCGTTTCTCGTCGTGTATAGGTACATTGCCGTTAACCCCTGACAGAATCACTTTGCTACTACAAGATTAAAATTTTTGGCTTGACAATATCTTATTCGTGAAATAATACAGCGGCTGTTGTCATCAAGCCTTCTCATGCGTTTTTTGGCTTCATGAGATGAGCTTTCTCCCCGAACCTGCCTCTCTCGCTACGCTCACTCTGTGACAACTCTGGTAGTCTTCTGACGGCTGCGCGCAAGAACGCGCGGCCAGGCGAAGGTGTGTGTACGGGCAATGCTTGAAGCATCTGCACACATCGGTTGATGAAGACAGACTAGCACGGGCTTCAAAAACTTTAGCTTCAATTAGGCGAAGATCATCGACGCACGACAAAACATATGAAACTTGAACAAGCGAAGAGAGGCTGCAGGTTGTTCTGTTTTCTCATGATTATTTTCTCGCTGAACAGCGCTCAGGCCATCGCTCAGACGGATCGAGACAATGCACTTCAGGCAATAATCACCACCTCGGAACTCGTCATCGGAACAAACCGTTTCGCGTTCGGCCTCCTAAAATCAGGCAAGTTCTTGGAAAATGCAGATCTCACCTTACGTCTCTACGCGATCGATGGCCAAGAAGCACAGCACGCCGGAGATATAGCGGCATCTTACCATCGGATCCAATTCAGTGAGCCTTCAGGGACGGTGCATCGTCATGCTGATGGCGTGCAGCATTTACACGGAACGCTAACCGATTCCGATGTCCGAGGTATTTACCTTGCTCAGATCACTTTCAGTCGTTCCGGACTTTGGGGCATCGAACTAATAGCGCGCCCAACAAATGCGGCGGTTGAAACGTTGCGCTTCACAGTTCCGGTTCTGCAGTCTCCGACTACTCCGGCCCTAGGATCACCCGCACCGCGTAGCCGTAATCTGACAGCAGCAGATGTAAAGGACTTGCGTCAAATCGATACGAGTTCGCAACCTGATCCACGTTTGCATCAGATTCGGATTGCAGATGCCATTGCTCAGAAAAAGCCACAAGTCATAGTGTTTGCCACACCTCAGTTCTGCACCAGCCGGATGTGTGGACCGGTTGTCGATATCGTAAGAACACTGATTCCAGCCTATCGCAAGAAAGTAGCCTTCACTCATCAGGAGATATGGCGAGACTTTGCCAACAAAGAACCATTCCCAACTGTCGAAGAGTGGCACCTATTTACGGAGCCGTGGATTTTTGTTGTGGACGACCAGGGCATCGTCAGGGCTAAGTTCGAAGGGCTCGTGACTGTGCGGGAGCTGGAAACTGCGCTGAAAGAAACACTCGCCGGAGGCCCCGTTCGTTAGATCGATGTTCGTGGTGCCCACGCCAAAAAATTTTGTGTCAACAGGAGCGAGAGTGAAAAAACTCGAAGTTCCGCCGAATCCAACACAAAGAGACCCGTTAAAAGTACCGGTCCACGCCCCTCCAAGGATGTTGTGGAGCCTTGGTGGGGCGAATGATGTGCCCACAATGTTATGAGACGATAAACGGCATGCAAGAAAAAAAATTTGGAGGTGTAAATGAGACGATTGGGAGTCTCGTTAATCTGCGCTTTGAGCCTCGTTGGAATCAATCTAATATCCTCTTTGGCCGGGGCAGCTGAAAGCCAATCTGAAAACGCAACGATCAGTTTTGGTCAATGGCTGAGCAACCCGCCGCTCGATAGGCTCTTAACTCCTATCCCGCCGGCGGGTACGGGCAATCACAATGAGCTGATACCTAATGAATCAACGGTCGTTACTTCC
>JBKPLX010000199.1:0-3919 GCA_046731855.1 Verrucomicrobiota bacterium
GCCGCGCCTGAATTGGTTCATGTTTTAGCCAACGTTTGAGGTCTTCGGCCAGCGCAAGAGCGGAAGAGTACCGGCGCTTTGGATCTTTCTCCAGACACTTGAGGCAGATTGTGCTGAGATCGCGATCTATTTTCGGATTCAGGAGCCGGGGTTGCTTCGGCTCGGTATCCAAGAGTAGCTTGATGGTTTCGTAGGTTGCTCCACCGGCAAAAGGCGGCTGACCTGTCAGCAATTGGTAAAACACTGCGCCGAGTCCGTACACATCCGTGGCGCTGCTAACAGGCGAGTTGTTCCCCATTGCTTGTTCCGGCGACATGTAACTGGGCGTGCCCAACACTTCCAGCGTGCGCGTCATCGTGCTCTCCGTTTCCACCAGCCGGGCCAGTCCGAAATCAGTCAGATGCGGTTCGCCTTTCGCATCGAGCAAGATATTTCCCGGCTTGATGTCTCGATGCAGAATTCCATGTTGATGCGCGTAGTGCACGGTTCGCGCCACCTTCGCGATCAATTCCGCTGCCTGGCGGATCGACATTTGCGCATGCCTGACTACCTCGTCCAATTGTCCGCCTTCAACGAACTTCATGCTGAAGTAGCATGAGCCATCCCGCTCGCCCACTTCATAGATAGGAACGATGCATGGGTGATCGAGGCTGGCGGCAGCCTCAGCTTCCCGGCGAAAGCGCTTCAAGTGGGTTTTGCTCGCCCACTGACCAAGGCTAATGACTTTCAGGGCGACTGTACGATTGAGGCTTTTTTGTCGTGCGCGAAATACCACGCCTTGGCCGCCGCGACCGACCTCTTCCAGCAATTCGTAATCGCCCAGTTCTCCGAGAATCTTCGCCAAGCGCTCGCTCCTCGTAGCCCCAACTGCTGGTTTATCCACGTCACCGGAGTCATCGACCCCGTTCACAGATTCGCTCGTGAGCGCATTAAGCGCGGCTTCGTAGAGGCATCTTGGGCAGCCTCCTTCTGGCGCGTCGGCTGGAATTTCCGAGCCGCATCTTGGACAAAGTCTGAGTGCGCTATTCATTGTCGGAGAGTCGTTCGTGCACTCCCCTCTTTTACTGCGTCAAATTCTATCAGAGGTTACGTCCGGACCACAGCAATTAGATGGCGCAACTCATCTTCGATGTCGCCGGGTACAGCCACTGTGTGGGCAATCTCTTCTCGGAATAAGGTTTGGTAACGCTGGCGAAATCGGTAAAACGCTTGTTTGACGGCGTTCTCCGTCATGTCGAATTCGTCGGCAACCTGGGCTTGCGAAGGCCGGCCCGGCTCATCCATAAGCATTTTCTTCATCTGATCAAAGAACCGCAGGTTCCCGGCACTACGATACTCGTCTCGCAGCCGCGCCATCACTTGCTCCAGCATTGTGAATGCCCATCGACGTTCGTAGATTTGGTCGGCTGTAAACCTGTCGCTCCGTTCAACATCGACGCGCTCACTTTCACGAATCTTCTCCAACGGAATTAAGCGCTGGCCTTTGCCGCGCTTGATTGCCATGGCACGACGTCGTTCGTCGGTCAGAAAGTTCTTGAGCGATGTAAGCAGATACGAACGAAGTCGTCCTTTTTCCTTGCGGACAGTATTCAGGTCTTTACGCTCCAATAACAGCGCGAGAAATCCCTGCGTGAGATCCTCTGCATCCTCGGGACCGATACCCTGTCGCTGCACAAAGCTATAAATGGGTCGCCAATAAATGCGGCAAAGTTTCTCCAACGCGTCTCGCGCCGCTCGCAATTCACTTTGCGCATCCAACACCATGCTCCAGTGCGTTGCAGTAAACGGCATCGCCGCTTCTTTTTCGGGACCCTCGGCAACCATCGCGGTCAGATTGCGAGTCTTAAAGGCGATCGGCTTACTAGCATCGACATGCTCCGTGCGCTTAATTCCTTCCGGCGTCAGTTCAAACGCCCACGCCAGGATCAATGCCACAGGAAAACCAATGATGAGCAACAGCACTACCAGACGCACCGCCCAATTTGGAATTTCGAAAAAAGGAAAGATCTGGCTAGCGACCTGCATCAAGACCCAAGCGACGACTCCGTAGGCGATGCCGACCCTATAAACCTTGCGCCGCTTGAGCTCGGCGAAAAAATTCCGCGAGTTGATTGCCCCATTCCCAAGCCTTCTGGCGGGCGCTAACGATGTCCCTTCGGTTAGTTTTGCGGTTTCACCGACTTCTTGTTGCGCATCCGCTGGGATTCCCATACCGCGCCTTTGCCAAGATCTGAGTATACTGGTCATTATCGGAGAGTCGCTCGCACTCTCCCCTTTTTACTGCGTCAAATTCTATCAGAGGTTACGTCCGGACCACCGTAATTAGATAGCGCAACTCATCTTCAATATCGCTGGGTATGGCAACCGTGTGAGCGATCTCCTCTCGGAATAAAGATTGGTAACGCTGACGAAATCGGTAAAACGCTTGTTTGACGGCGTTCTCCGTCATGTCGAATTCGCTGGCGACCTGAGCTTGCGAAAGCCGGCCTGGTTCGTCCATGAGCATTTTCTTCATCTGGTCAAAGAACCGCACGTTGCCCGAACTACGATACTCGTCCCGCAGTCGCGCCATCACTTGCTCGAGGACCGTAAACGCCCAGCGACGTTCGTAGATTTGGTCGGCCGTCAACCTGTCACTCCGTTCAACATCGATCCGCTCACCCTCACGAATCTCATCCAATGGAATTAAGCGTTGGCCTTTGCCGCGCTTGATTGCCATGACACGACGCCGTTCGTCGGTCAGAAAGTTCTTGAGCGATGCAAGGAGATAAGAACGAAGTCGCCCCTTCTCCTTGCGGACAGTGTTCAGGTCTTTGCGCTCTAACAACAGAGCGAAGAACCCTTGGGTGAGATCCTCCGCATCTTCGCCCCGAGCACCTTGTCGCCGCACGAAGCTATAAATGGGTCGCCAATACGTGCGGCAAAGTTTTTCAAGCGCCTCTTGTGCCGCTGGCGATTCACCTTGCGCCTCCAGCACCACGCTCCAATGCGTAATTGTAAAGGCGACCGGACCATGATGAGCATTTCCGCCAATCGGGCTCAGTGACGTCACCTGATCATCGGCAGGCACGCTGCCATCCAAATGAAAACCCGCGCTAAAATCAAGCCTGCATTGTCTCCGGAAACCCTCGCCTGAACCACGCTTGTGACCCGTAGACAATGCAGTAATCAGTGATCAAAGACACGGCACAATTGGTGGCGAAAGCCGGGCAGACGCAACGGACAAAGACTCCGAGAAAGCAGACGAGCGCGAAGTTTAGTCCTAACTGGGTCAAAGGTTTTTCTAATAGAGAAATGATGATTAAAAGGATTCAAATCTCGCTGGACCGCAGATGGCCATCTCTAATGCCCGGATTACTGTGACTGAGGGAACAGTTGCTTCACTTAAAGCGCGACTGGTTTCCTTGCCTCCAGTGCGAGTTTCTCAAAACGAGGATTCGGCGCGCAGCAATTACATGCAGGTAAATCGAGGTTAGCCAGGCTTAGTGGAAGCGGCACTTCCGCATCATTCATTTTGGCGTGAGAGAGGCGGCGATTTTCTTAAAGCGGGGATCACGTCGGAGCGGACTCATAACGGCATCAGTTTTAATTAACTGGGCTGGGGTTGGCGCGCGGATGGAACGCGCCAAACCCGAGATCTTTCTGTTTAGCTTTGTAGGTTGTCTTTCACTTCAAGCCGGTTCGTCTTTTATTCAGTTCTCGCCTTGTCTTGCCGAGGTAGCGCTTCCCCCATCAACGGGATCAAGCGCTACGCTCGGCGACGGTTTGGCAGCGCGAGCCAGGCAGTCAGAATTACTTGGTCAGAATTGTGGCTTACCTCTATACCCCGGAAGGCGATTTTGACGGCAGAGTTGAAATTACCGTCGCGTTACGTCTCACCACCGCCAACAACTTCGAGGGTAGTGACACGATCCAGATC
>JBKPLX010000200.1:0-5340 GCA_046731855.1 Verrucomicrobiota bacterium
GTCATGCACTTGCGCTGTTCTTCGATACCGTGGTCGTGCAATTCGATGAAGAAATTTTCCGCGCCGAGAATGTCGCGGTATTCCGCCGCGCTCTGTTTCGCCTTCTCGATGTTGTTTGCCTGAATTGCGGTGTTGATTTCCCCCGCGAGACAACCACTGAGTCCGATCAATCCTTCTGAATGCGCCGCAAGCAGTTCCTTGTCGATCCTGGGCGCGTAATGGAAACCTTCGAGGTGCGCAGCCGTGATTAACTTCACAAGATTCCGGTACCCCATCTCGTTTTCCGCCAACAAAGTGAAGTGATACGCGGCATCGCGACGCGATCCCGGCCGGTCTTTATGCGATCCGGGGGCGATGTATGCCTCGCAACCGATGATCGGTTTCACACCAGAGCGCTGCGCTTCCTGGTAAAATTCAATCGCTCCGAACAAATTGCCGTGATCGGTGATCGCGACGGCCGGCATTTTAAATTCAGCCGCTTTTTTCATCAGCTCTTTCATTCGGATGGCGCCATCCAGCAGCGAATATTCAGTGTGCAGATGCAGGTGAACGAAAGAGTCGCGAGCCATCAGTTTTCAATTTCAGTATAAGCGTCAAAAAAAAATCTTTGGCAAATTTGCCTTCGTGCGCAGCACCGTTGAAGCGTTAAAGAGTTGAAGCGTTGAAGCGAAGTGGCTATCTGGATGCAGCCGCTTCAACGCTTTAACGCTTCAACGATTTTAACGAACATGAAAACGATGCTTGCATCGCTTTCATGTTGTTGCTAAGAGAGCGCGTGCTGCGTTTAGCTTTCGATTGCAAGATCCCGCACGACGCTGACTTTACCCTGAGATGAAAAAACTGGAAGCCATCATCAAACCGTTCAAACTCGAGGAGGTCAAAGAGGCGCTCGCCGAGCTCGGTATCGAGGGGATGACCGTCACGGAGGTCAAAGGATTCGGCCGGCAAAAAGGACACACTGAAATTTATCGCGGCAGTGAGTATACGGTCGATTTTCTGCCTAAAGTGAAAGTGGAAGTGGTGATGGCAGACGACATGGTGGAAAAAGCCGTCACCGTAGTCGTAGCCGCAGCCAAAACCGGCAAGATCGGGGATGGAAAAGTATTCGTGCTCCCGGTAGAGCATGCCGTGCGCATCCGTACAGAAGAGATCGGCGAAAAAGCAGTGTGATGGTGTCCGGTGCAACCTCCGACATTTTGCCGGAGCGGGTGTCCCCTGCATTCATAAAGGTCGCGAGCATTTGCGCGATCCTGACGGCGCTCACGACTGTTGCGGTTCATTGGCTGCCTGATCTCTGGAGCAGCGCGACGACTTTTGAATCCCGATTACAACTACGGCACAACGCTATTTACATGGGTCGATTGTGGATCGTGCTGATCCACTGTGTGCTTGTGCTAATTTCGATGGCGGCAATCCCCTGTCTGCTGAACGGCGTGGCTCGGCTGATCGCCATATTCGGATTCGGCTGTTATGTCTTGTTCGCTTTTGTCGAGAGTTTGCGAACGTCACTATCGATTTTTGCGGTGAATCGCGCCTGGCGGGCAGGGTACGAGACCAGCAATGACGACATGCGAAGACAGGCTTTCCGCGATGCCCTCGATACTTTCGCAGGTGTCAACGACACCCTTTTCTTCCTTTTTTTCGCGGCGTTCACTGTTGGCCTTTTCTGTTACGGATTCGCGCTGCTCTCGAGGAGCGGAATCGATCAGGGCGTCGGGTTGCTATTCTTACTTTGGGGTGTGCTCAATCTTCCCGACCTGGTCGGCGCCATCGCCGGAAATGAAGCTCTGGGCAAGGGATTCGATTGGGTAGGCCGTTACTTTCAACCCGCTGCCAGATTCCTTATCGGCGCGTGGCTCTTGAACATCAGCACACGATTCCGCACAACGTAATTTTTCTACCAACCTTCAACCACCAACTAACAACCCTGAATATGGCCAAAGACAAAACTCCATCCGATGTCAGCAAAATGATCAAAGACGGCAACGTGAAGTTGATCGATTTCAAGTTCACAGATTTGCTCGGTACCTGGCAGCATTTCACGACCACGCTCACCGAATACAACGAGGAGATTTTCACCGATGGCCTCGGCTTTGATGGATCGAGCATTCGTGGTTGGCGCGTCATCAACGCCTCGGACATGCTTGTCATTCCAGACGCGACGACTGCGTGGATTGATGTTTTTAATACCGAGCCGACGCTGAGTTTGATTTGCACCATCGTCGATCCGATCACGCGCCAACCGTACGATCGTGACCCACGTGGTGTTGCCGAAAAAGCGGAAGCCTATCTTAATTCGACCGGCATCGCGGACACCGCGTTTTTCGGACCGGAAGCGGAATTCTTTATTTTTGACGATGTGCGATTTGCCAATAGCGGCAACGCGGCATCATACATTGTCGATAGCGTCGAGGGACATTGGAACAGCGCACGCGAAGAGTTTCCAAACCTCGGTTACAAGATCCGTCCGAAGGAAGGTTATTTCCCAGTCTCACCCATGGACAGCTTGCAAGACATTCGCAATGAAATGTGTCTGGAGTTGGAGAAAGCCGGTGTGGCGATCGAGCGCCAACATCACGAAGTGGCAACCGCCGGCCAGGCCGAGATCGACATCCGGTTCGCGCCGCTCAAACGCATGGGCGACAACATGCAGTATTACAAATATATCCTGCGTAACGTCGCCAAGCGGCACAACAGAACGGTCACGTTCATGCCAAAACCGATCTTCGCCGATAACGGGTCGGGCATGCACACGCACATGTCGCTTTGGAAAGATGAAAAGCCGCTTTTTGCCGGGAACGGTTACGCAGGACTTAGTGAAATCGCGCTGTTTTTTATCGGCGGAATTTTGAAACACGCCCCTGCGCTCACCTGCCTGACCAATCCAACGACCAACAGCTACAAACGGCTCGTCCCTGGATTCGAAGCGCCAGTGAACCTCGCCTACTCCGCGCGGAATCGTTCCGCCGCCATTCGAATTCCGACCTATTCACCGAGTCCGAAAGCAAAACGCATCGAGTTTCGCACGCCGGATGCGGCGGCAAATCCATATCTCGCCTTCTCGGCAATGCTTCTGGCAGGCCTCGACGGGATTCAAAACCGCATGGACCCCGGCGATCCGCTCGACAAAAATCTCTACGAACTGCCGCCGGAAGAACTCGCGCAGGTCGCCAGCGTTCCCGACTCACTTCGAGGCGCGATCGAAGCGCTCCAAGCCGATCATTCCTTCCTGCTGCGCGGCGACGTCTTCAACGAAGACTTCATCGCCAACTGGATCGACATGAAACAAAAAGAATACGACGCGCTGCGCTTGCGACCCCACCCCTACGAGTTCGCGATGTACTACGACGTGTGATTGTGGGCGCCGGCGTAATTTCATATTCGACGTTCGGCGTTTTCTCCGGCCCTTAATCCAGCGGCCTCTTCACCCCGATGCCCGGTTTGTTGATCACGTGTGTGTAAATCATGGTCGTGCCTTGTCATGTCGAGCGAAGTCGAGACATCTCTGGACCAAATCCACAGTCCGCCTCAATCCAGCGGACTCTTCACGCCGACACCCGGCTTGTTCAGCACGTGCGTGTAGATCATCGTGGTGCTCACATTCTTGTGACCCAACAGCTCCTGGACGGTGCGAATGTCATGGCCTCTCGCGAGCAGGTGAGTCGCGAATGAATGGCGCAGGCTGTGGCAATTGGCGCGCTTAGTGATTCCCGCTGCATCCACTGCGCGCTTCAACGCGCTCTGCAATATTCCTTCAGCCATGTGATGCCGTCGCCGAGTTCCAGAGCGCGGATCAATCGAAAGCCGTGAGGAAGGAAACACGTATTGCCAGGCCCAGTCGCTTGCCGCGTTCGGAAACTTGCGTCCGATTGCAAATGGCAGGTGCACGCGCCCGAATCCATCTTCCAGATCTTGCTCGTGTTGCGCTTTGATTCGCAGCAGATGTCGCTGCAACGGTTCGGCCAAATTTAGCGGCAGCATCGTTACCCGATCTTTGCCACCTTTTGCATCGCGCACCGAGATTTGCGCCAACTCGAAATCGATGTCTTTCACCCGCAGCCGCACACATTCCATCAGACGCAGGCCGCTGCCGTAAAGCAGCCCGGCCATCAACTTGGGCGTGCCGTGAAGATGGGCAAAGACGCGTTAACTTCTGCGCGTGACAGAACCACCGGCAGCTTCGGCGACTTCTTTGCGCGTTCGACTTTCTCAAGCCAACCGATCTCGTGCTTCAACACTTGTTTGTAGAGAAAAAGCAATGCGCTCAACGCCTGGTTTTGCGTGGAGGGCGCGACATTGAGATCGCGAGCGAGGTGAGTAAGAAATTGCGCCACTTCTTCCTCCGCCATGTCGGATGGATGTCGTTTGTGGTGATAGATAATGAACCGCTTGATCCAATCGATGTAACTCTGCTCTGTACGAATACTGTAGTGCTTGCGTCGAAGGACATCGCGCACTTGGTCGAGTAATTTTGGTTTGTTCGTATTCCGCCGATTGGCTAAGCTCATCGACATGAGCCCGATTGTCTGTTGCAAACCGAAAAGCACAAGCCGGATTAGACCCAGGAAATGGACATTTCTCCTGAAAAGTCCAAAATTTGGTTCGAATTCTCGTTAGATGCTTGTCCGCATCATGTTGGCCGCATCCGTTGTCGCTTTCAGCGGTTGCGGACGTTCGCCAGATTCGAAACTCATCGGCTCATGGCACTGGAACAGCTGCGACGATGCCGGCAGTGTCGATTATCGTGCTGATCACACGTTCAGCTCTCTTGATTGGGCAGTCACCTACTCTCATCAGCCGCCCATTCTGGCGGACACCGGCGAGTGGCACGTTCACCGCGATCGGCTCATCATGGATTTCAAGGGAGGCACTCGCCCAGCGGACGCTAGACGTATTGAGCTGCCGTTCACATTCTTCGGTGAGGACACGCTTGTTGTTCGCGCAACCGATGGAAAAGTAAACACGTTCGAACGCGTAAAGTGATTATCACGTCCGCATCTAACCATGCGCTGGAGCGAACCGCTGACCGGCGCGAAGATTTACTTTCGATGACTTCAACACTGAAACTGAACGCACAGCGCGCCCTCGTCAGCGGTCGCTCAGCTTGTTCTCGTTAGGCGTATGGAGAACTCTATATGAAATCAGCACGTTTTATAACTGTCCTCGTCCTTGCAGTGGCGGCTACAGGCGTAGCGCAAAAGGAGAGCGTCGAGGAGACCATCAGGAAACTGGATAACGAGCGCATCCAAGCACAGATTCATGCTGATGCGGCAGCCCTTGATCGCATCTACGCTACTGATTTTATCGGCGTAGGGCCAAGTGGCACAGTGAGAACCAAGC
>JBKPLX010000201.1:0-9210 GCA_046731855.1 Verrucomicrobiota bacterium
CTTCTCGATTTTGCGCAAAGCGCCTACGACGCTGCCTCGAAGCTGGGGAAGTGGGACCGTGCTGCATTGGAGGAAAAGAAACCAGTCTTGCATTCGGCTTCGCAACATTCGTAATTAGGCGAGATGAATCCTGGTTGCGCAGCCGAACAGCATGCCTGGCGTGAAGTGAAGGATGGATGGCGCCCCTTGTACGGCGACGTGGACAAAATTGGGGTCGCCGTTGAGTGGCACGACTTTCGGACCGACCGCTCCTTTAACTGGGGACGTACTTTCCACCCAAACAGCCTTGAGTTCTGTTTGAACCTCGCCGGCCGCGGAGCAGTAGGCACGGAAAGTGGCGCGCGAAGCGATTATGTTCCGGGGAACTGTGGCTATTATGCCATCGCCGATGAACCGCTGCCAGCATCGCGGCGCGCGCACGATCATCATCAATTCGTCACGCTGGAGTTCTCGCGGGAACATTTGCAAAAGCAACTCGTGCGGAATGAAGACGCCCTCGAGCCGGAGATTCGGCGGATTGTGTTTGGAGAGAGGGAGGAAAACGTCGTAGCGCCCGCGCGTCCGATGACCATGCAACAACGCAGCGTGGTCGCTAGTTTGGCGGAGCCTCCGGTAGCAAAGGGTGCTCAGATCCTGTGGTATCAAGGCAAGGCACTGGAGCTCATGGCGCATTTTCTTTTCGCGCCAAAGGACCCGGAATTTTTCTGCATGCGGCAAAAACGCGTCGCGCGCGAACGCGTGGAACGCACGAAGGAGCTTCTGGCCCGCGATCTTGCTAACCCGCCTACGCTGGAAATGATCGGCCAGGAGGTGGGCTGCAGTCCGTTCTATCTAAGCAGGATTTTTTCGCGCGAAGTAGGCCTGACCATTCCGCAATATTTGCGCAACCTGCGAATGGAACGCGCGGCCGAACTGCTGCGCACGGGGCGGTACAACGTCACAGAAGCTGCGACCGAAGTCGGTTATTCGAGCCTCAGTCATTTCAGTAAAGCATTTTGCGAAACGATCGGTTGTTGCCCAGTGCTTTATCCGGCGGCCAAGAATGTCATTCTGGATCGCTGAAAAGTTAAAACGTTGAAAAGTTAAAGCGTGAAGAGTCCGACGCCGTTTTAACTTTATAACTTTTTAACCTCTTAACTGTTTTGAAAATCACCCGCGCTCTCATTTCTGTTTCCGACAAAACCGGTATCGCTACGTTTGCCCGCGCGCTGGAACGGCAGGGTGTGGACATCATTTCGACCGGAGGAACGGCGGACTTGCTGAGAAAAGAAAAAATTCCAGTGCGCGACATCTCGAGCTTCACCGCGTTTCCGGAAGTGCTTGAAGGGCGCGTGAAAACTTTGCATCCCCGTGTACACGGGGGTCTTCTCTACAAACGTGGTAACGAGAAACACGAGACGGAAGCGCGCGAATGTGGGTTCGAGCCCATCGATATGGTGGTGGTCAATCTTTATCCGTTCGAAGCGACCATTGCCAAACCAGACGTCACTCTCGGCGAAGCGATCGAGAACATCGACATAGGTGGTCCGTCGATGATTCGCAGCGCGGCAAAAAACTACGAATCAGTCACCGTAGTGGTCGATCCGGGAGACTACGAAGCGGTGCTCGAGAACATTCGCGATAACCATGGAGAAACAACACTCAAATTGCGCGAGCGTCTCGCGATAAAGGCCTTCATCAGGACAGCCGAATATGATCGCGCGATTGGCAATTTCCTGAACAGGGAACAGACAACCGATGCGTCGTTTTCACTTTCGCTTCCGCTGGTGACGCGATTGCGTTACGGAGAAAATCCACATCAAACCGCGGCGCTGTACGGCGATTTCGACAAGCACTTCGAAAAGCTTCACGGCAAGGAACTTTCCTTTAACAACATTCTCGACATCAGTGCGGCGACGAATTTGATTGGCGAATTCGAAGAGCCGACCGTCGCGATTCTGAAGCATACCAACCCGTGTGGGGTTGGCTCGGATGCCGATCTTTGCAAGGCGTGGAACAAGGCCTTTGCCACGGATAAGCAGGCGCCCTTTGGCGGGATTATCATATGCAACCGTCCGTTGACCGAAGCGCTGGCGAAGATGATCAGCGAGATTTTTAGCGAGGTAATTATCGCGCCAGATTTCGAGCCCGAAGCACGCAGCGTCTTGCAGAAGAAAAAGAACCTGCGCCTGATTCGATTGGCGACATCAGCGACAAATGCGAGACCTGCAGTTGACGTTCGTTCGGTCTGCGGCGGCGTGCTTGTTCAGGACGCAGACGTTGCAGAGGAAATAACGCGAAAGCTCGTCACAAAGAGACGACCGACTAAAACCGAACTGAAAGCAATGTTGTTTGGGTGGCGAGTGGTCAAACACGTGAAGTCCAACGCGATTGTTTATGCGAAGGCGGATCGGACACTTGGCATCGGCGCGGGGCAGATGTCGCGTATCGATGCTTCGCGCATCGCGATTTGGAAAGCGAAGGAGGCGGGGCTCTTGCTAAAAAACAGCGCGGTCGCGAGCGATGCGTTTTTCCCTTTCCCGGACGGATTGATTGCTGCTGCAGAGGCGGGCGCAACATGCGCCATCCAACCTGGCGGTTCAGTTCGCGACGAGGAAGTCATTGCCGCTGCGAACGAGCGGAACATGGCCATGATCTTCACTAGCGTCAGGCACTTCCGCCACTAAGACGCTCATTGCTCTTGTCATTCTGAGCGGAGCGAAGAATCTCAGGTTATTGCTTGCTTCGCTAAACTAATACTCAGAGATGTTTCGCTTCGCTCAACATCACAAGGCTCGATCAGTTGAGCCGCCGCGCGTTATTAATATCGAAGATTTGCGGCGCGCCGCGAAGCGTCGGCTTCCGCGAGTGGTATTCGACTACATCGATGGCGGTGCGGAGGACGAACGGACATTGCGCGCTAACTGTCACGCATTTGAAGAAGTGACATTCCGGCCGCGGTGCGCCGTCGACACGCCGGCGTGCGATCTGCGCGTGTCTGTGCTTGGCAGATCGCTGTCCATGCCGTTGATCCTTGCGCCTGTCGGTAGCAGCCGACTGATGTATCCGCGCGGCGAGGAAGCTGCCGCAGGCGCCGCTGGAGTTGCCGGAATTGCATATGCGCTTTCAACGCTGTCTGGATGTCGCCTGGAGGATGTTGCAGCGGCATCGAAGGGACCGCTCTGGTATCAACTTTATCTCATCGGCGGACGCGATTGTGCGCTTTCTGCCATCGAACGCGCGAACGCCGCTGGATTCTCAGCACTCGTTGTCACAATCGATACGCCAGTGGCCGGCATGCGGGAACGCGATCTCCGAAACGGCGTTAAAGAACTTCTGAGCGACAACCTTGGGTCGAAGCTGCCGTTTGTTAGTCAGTTACTGATAAAACCTCGCTGGTTAACTCGCTTTCTGGCCGACGGCGGACTGATGAAATTCCAAAATGTCGTCATTCCCGGTAAAGGGCCGATGTTGTACGCCGATGTTGCGGCCGCCCTCGAGGATTCCGTGGTGACCTGGGAGGATCTCAAATGGATTCAGCGAGCGTGGCGTGGTCCCCTCGTCATTAAAGGAATACACACGGCGGACGATGCCCGTCGCGCAGTGGACCTTGGAGCAAACGCGCTGGTTGTGTCCAATCACGGTGGCCGCCAACTCGACAGTGTTGCGCCGACTCTGCGCGTTTTGCCTGAAGTTGTGTCTAGCGTCGGTGATCAAATCGAAGTGCTTCTGGACGGTGGTATTCGTCGAGGGAGCGATATAGTCAAAGCGGTATGTCTGGGTGCCCGTGCAGTAATGGTAGGGCGCGCTTATGCCTATGGGCTTGGCGCAGCGGGCGGTGCTGGTGTTGCGCGAGCAATTGAAATCCTGCGCGCTGATCTCATTCGCACTCTTAAGCTATTGGGGTGCCCGTCAGTCAGTGAGCTGGATCGATCCTATTTGGATGTCCCGGTTGGGTGGCCTGGAAAATGACGAATTACCAATGACGAAGGAAATCTGAACGGGGAATGAAGGATCGCTGGCAAATTTAATGACTAAGCTTGTCCGCGAAGATTGTAAGTGGTCACACCGAGATGGTTGGTCCGTTAGTCGAGTGACTTTCCCTTGAGTTCCGGAATCAAAAAGAGTGTCGCAAAGATATCCAGTACGTAAATTGACGCGAGAACACCAATCGCGGCCTGAAACGAGTATTTTCCCGCCACTGCGCCGACCGTAATCGGTCCGAGCGAACCTACTGCGCGGCCAACATTCCATAGCGTATTCTGCGCAGTTGCTCGAGCAACAGTCGGGTAGGCTTCCGACATAACTGCGCCAATGCCGCCATTCAAACCGTTTACGAAGATGCCCATGACTGCGCCTACCCAGAGAAGCATGCCTGCTTGCGTGATTCGCGAGTAAAAGAAGATCATGAGCAAAGCGCCAATCTGAAACAGCAGGAAGACAGGTCTGCGTCCGATCCGATCAGCGAGCTGCCCGCAGATCCAAATACCGCAAGCCATCCCCAGCACTGTGACTCCAGTCCACAGGCCCGGATTTGATGAGACTGAATCCCAGGCCTTTCGATAGGTAACTAGGCAGCCAAACCATCAGTCCGTAATAAGCAAAGTTTTGAACGGCGCACAGAATTGCAATTCCAATCGTCGTCCTGAGGGTCCCGACATTGTTCACCAGCAGGAGAAATGAATTGCGATTTCCCGTGGCATGTTTGCTGGCAAAGATTTCGGGCTCATTAAGGGCCCGCCTTACAACGAACGCCACGACTGCCGGTAGAATCCCGAGCATAAACATGCCCCGCCAACCAATTACTGGAAGCAAAGCGGGCGTCACAAATGCGGCGAGCAGCACTCCGCAGTGCCAGCCAACCATAACGTACGACGAGGCGCGAGCGCGCTTACTCGCCGGCCACGCCTCGGTTGCCAGCGCCATGCCGATCCCAAATTCGCCACCCAGACCGAATCCAGCTACCGTCCGGTAAATGACCAAGTCCCAATAGCTGTTTGCCAGCGCGCACAAACCGGTGAACACGGCGAATACGAGGATAGTCCACGTCAGTACCTTGACTCGGCCGAGCCGGTCGCTCATCGCGCCGAAAATGATCCCGCCCGTAACAGCACCGAGCATCGTCCAGGTGACCAACGAGCCCGCCTGCGCGTTCGTCAACGCCAGGTCCGCCGCAATAGCCGGGAGCATGAAACCCAGAATCAGCATGTCGAAACCGTCCATGCTGAAACCGATCACGGATCCGGCCAATGCCTTCCAGCCGTACGAAGAGACTCTCTCGCTGCCAAGAGCAATTTCTGCCTTTGCCGAAGGAGCGCTACTGGCTACAGGTTCCACAAAATCTGGCGTTTTATTGCTGGGATAGACGTCTGCCGTGAAACCTGAAGACCCTGACTATGCGCATGTCGAAAAGACCTACGATCAAGGATCGAAAGACTACAGTGACTACTTCAAAACGCCCCACGAGTTCATCGAACCAGAACGACAGCATTTCATTCAACAATTGCCAATTGGATCGAAAATCCTCGACTGTGGCTGTGGCCCGGGAATGGATACCGAAAGATTTTCCCGGTTGGGCTACAACGTCACAGCCATCGATCTGTCCGAGCGTTTCGTAAGCCTCACCAAAGAGCGTGTCCAAACGGCGAAGGTGAAAAAAATGGATATGAGGCATCTGGAATTTCCGCAAGCAAGCTTTGACGGTCTTTGGGCTTCTTTCAGCCTTCTTCATATTCGTGCCAGCGATATTGAACAGACCCTGTCGGGTTTCAGAACAGTTCTGCGACCGCATGGACTGTTGTTTGCCGCCGTACATCGGGGTCCCAAAACGGAATGGGTGAAGACAACGATTTCTGGAATGGAACGCAATACCTATGTGCAAGAATGGGTGCAGACGGAGATTGAAGATGTTTTCAGGTCTTCTGGATTCACAATCCTGGTGAGTCGCCCTTTTGTGAGAAGCGGTGGCCGCTATCCATTGCTCAGCATTCTCGCTCACGCGTGATTATCTGGTCAGCCGTGCCGCGCCCGGAACGGCGAAGTAGCATGGCTTATCTATTATCCGCCTCTTGAATTCGAGAGTCGCCACAGCCAGATGCAGAGAATGGCTGCGATAATGAGCGCTATCCAGCTTAGTCCCATCGGAATCTGGTGATTGCCTACTTGCACCGGAATCTGATTGATCAATCGGATCAGGTGACCAATTGCAAAAATTGCGAAGAGGATGCTCGCGACGCGTAATCCAGTTTTTTGAGGGTTCATGCGGAGATTCTTGTGATTGTGTTTTGGTTTGTCAGCAAAATACGAGGCTAAGCCTGGGTTCTCCGCAGGGACGCCGCTTGAACAAGGATGCCGAGAACCACCAGGCCGATAAACACTAGGGTCGATCCGGACGCCGGAAGCACGATCGCGCTTTGAATCAGGTGCGCGCCAATCAGAGAGGAAACAACGATCAGTGCCCAATCAAACAAAACGAGCAGGAGAATCGCGCCGACAATTCCACCAATCACGAAGACGACAGTGGAATGCTGCGCATACTGGACAAAAAACGCGGCAGCGATCGCGCCGGCGAGTTTACCGCCTGCCAGGAAACCCAGAACAGCGATCGCGATTTTCTGCAGGAACAGCGCAAGCAAAGCTCCAATTAAACCAAGAACGAGCGCGACAGTTAGCGCAAGGAGCGGTGACGGCTCATGAACAAGGTGCGGCGCGATTTCCACGCCTGCCGCAAATCCGATCGCGGCAACGCACAACCAGAACAACTTTCGGCCGAAAAACAGAATTACGATGCCGATCAGCGCGCCGACAATTGCGACGGAAAAGTGCATCGAAGGGAAAATATTCTGGGCGGCCATTGTTGTAGAGGCGTTTGTGCCAAATGCCTTTCTATTTGATCCCGGTGCTTGACACAAGCACCGCTACACGTTCCGCAGGTCGACTGTCTCGATTTCTTTGCTATCTGCCGCAACGTATGCGAAGTAACGGGCGCGTCGGTTGGACATGCTGGCATGACTAATCCATTTTCGGGCTGTGGCTCAGCTTGGTAGAGCGCCTGGTTCGGGACCAGGAGGCCGTGGGTTCAAATCCCACCAGCCCGACGTGAATACCACTGAGCGAAGAATGTTTTATTGTTACGTGTTGCGCAGCCAGAAAACCGGACGCTGATACGTAGGCTCTTGCGAGGATTTTGACTGAGCGGATTCGGCGCCATAACGCCGGTGAATCCAAAACATGACCGGAATTTTCTACACCTCAATCGGTTAGTAGCATTGCATTTCCGCTAACGAGTCTGTAGATTGTGCGAGCGTTCGGACTTGACAACGGCCCGCTTCACTTGGAAAATCCACACTCGTTTTTACCATGCTCGCCCCGCAACTTACCCCATCCACCCTCGCGGCCGGAACGCCGGTCATTCTTCAATTCCCAATGGGAGCAACCAGCCCCGTTCGTTCCTTGCGCCATATGACGACTCAACTTCTGCAAGAAGCAGCTCAGGTAATCCCGAATCAGCAACTTCTGATCAACGTTGTTTCCAAACGCGTGCGCCAGCTTGGCTTAGGACATCGGCCCATGGTTGAGACGACGCCGCGGATGTCGCTCACCGATATTGCACTCAAGGAAATTATCGCTGGCAAGTTGACCTACGAGGAACTCCACGAGTCGTCGGACGGCGCCGCCGCGTAAGAGGGATCGAATACCGCGAACGAGCGCTGTTTCATTGGGTTTCTGTTAGGGGAAAGCTGTCAGTTTCCCTGTCAATATGCCAGCTGAGTCGATTATCAATCGCAAGGCTCTTCGCGATTTTCACGTCCTCGAGCGTTACGAGGCAGGCATCGAACTAAAAGGCAGCGAGGTTAAATCGATTCGAGCAGGCAAGGCAAATATTAGTGACGCCTTCGCGCGAATCGAGAATGGCGAAGCTTTCCTTTATAATGCAGATATCCAACCATACGAACGCGCCAGCCACGAAATTCCGGAAGCAAAACGGGTCCGCAAGCTGTTGTTGCATAGGCAGGAAATCGACAAGCTCTATGGCGAGACACAGGTCAAAGGCCGCGCGCTGGTGGTTCTTAAGCTGTATTGGAAAAACGGAAAGCTAAAAGCTGAGCTGGGTGTAGGTCAGGGTAAGGAAGCACGTGATAAGAGGGCCGACCTAAAGAAGCGTGCTGTGGATCGGGAGACGGCGCGTGAAGTTGCGCGTTTCAACCGGCGACACGGGTAATTGTCTCAAGGATTCACGGCTTCCCAGCCGTCACATTTCCAAGCCCTGCCCAAGCCGTCGTTGCTTGTGCCTTGCCGCGAAGCAATCCTTGCCTGATGATAAATTTCTCAAATGAGTGTTCGCCTTTTGCTGCTGGCAGGCGCTCTTCTCTTTATCGCGTGGCTGGTTATGCGTGCTATTCGAACGGCGCACTACTCACTACGTGGCAAGGTCGCGCTTATCACAGGCGGGTCGCGCGGACTCGGGCTCGTGCTTGCGCGACACATTTGCGCGCAAGGCGGTAGTGTTGGCCTCATTGCGCGGAACCCGGACGAACTGGCGCGGGCAAAAGCTGATCTCGCTCCGCGCGGTGGCGCAGTCCAGACTATTCAATGCGACTTGCTCGATAGCGGCCAGATTCAATCGGCTGTTCGTCAAATCATCGATCGCTTCGGGAAGATCGACATTTTGATCAACAACGCTGGCATTATCGAGGTTGGTCCTCTTGAGCACATGACGCGGGAGGATTTCGAACGGACGATGCGGTTGCATTTTTGGGCGCCATACGAATTAGTTTCGAGGATCGCTCCTGAAATGCGTACGTGGGGTGGGGGACGCATCGTTAATATTTCTTCAATTGGCGGGAAGGTCGCCGTGCCGCATCTTGCGCCATACAGCGTCAGTAAATTTGCGCTGACTGGGTTCTCCGATGCGATTCGCGCCGAGCTCGCACGCGACAACATCCATGTTACTACCGTTGCGCCTGGAATGATGCGCACCGGCTCGCACGTGAACGCAAAGTTCAAAGGTAAACACGACATGGAGTTTGCCTGGTTTTCAGCTTCAGCGGGAGCGCCGCTTTTTTCCATAAATGCCGATCGCGCAGCGAGAAAAATTCTGGCTGCCTGCCGCCGCGGCCAGCCATCGGCGATGCTCACATTCGCAGCGCGCGTGCCAATTCTTGGAAACGCACTCTTTCCAAATCTTACGGGCTACATGATGAAGTTTGTGAATCGGTTTCTTCCTGCAGC
>JBKPLX010000202.1:0-7714 GCA_046731855.1 Verrucomicrobiota bacterium
GCAGGCAGCGGCGATGATGAGCAAGGAGCCGATTGCGCTGCAACTGCGCTTCCTGCAAACGATGCGCGAAATTTCCAGCGAGCATAACACCACGACGTTTCTTCCCGTTCCGATCGATTTGTTCGCGCCATTTAAGAAGGGCGAACCGCCCAAGACATAGCGCCAGGAAAACGTCCAACGCTCAACGCCCAACATCCAAGGCCGAATTGGCAGAAGCCGCTCGATGGAAATTTGGTAGGGCGCGACCGCCGGGCGCGCCGCAGATGCAGGAACAGCTCATCGCTTTTCTTGAATCGCCTGCGTCGTATCCGCACAAGCCAACCGAAGTTCGCGCGATTCAGACGCACATCTCATGGGTCTTTATTGCGTCGCCGTTTGTCTTCAAAGTAAAGAAGCCGGTGAATCTCGGCTTTCTCGATTTCAGCACGCTCGAAAAGCGCCACTACTTTTGCCAGCGCGAAATTGAATTGAATCGACGGCTCTGTCCGGAAATTTATCTCGACGCTGTTCCCGTCTATGAGACTGATTCCGTCTTCTCGTTCAAACCACCGGGGAAAATCGTCGACTACGCCGTGAAGATGAAAGAACTGCCGCATGGCTGGTTCTTGAACGAATTGCTTGAGAAAAATTTGGTCGGCGAAAAGGAGATTAACCGTGTGATCTCTGCCTTGCATCGATTCTATCAGGCGGAAACTCCGATGCCTGAGATCGAGCAGTGGGGCACACCGGAAAAGTTAAAGATCAGCACCGACGAGAATTTCGCGCAGGTCGAGCCTTTCATTGGCAAGACAATTTCGCCCTCCGCTTTCGAGGCGATTCACCATTACACAAACCAGTTCTACGAGCTGAATGAAAACCTGTTTCACGAACGCATTCAGCAACAGCGGGTTCTCGATTGTCACGGCGATTTGCGTCTCGACCACGTTCATCTCACTGCGGAAGTGACGACCATCTTCGATTGCATTGAGTTTAACGACCGCTTTCGTTTCATCGACATCGCCAACGATCTCGCATTTCTCGCGATGGATTTTGATTTCAAGGGCCGAAGCGACATGGGAAATCTGTTTCTCCGAAATGCTGCGCGCGAATTGGGTGATGCAGGAATGCTAAAGGTCGCGAATTTCTACAAGTGCTATCGCGCCTTCGTCCGCGGGAAGGTCGAAAACATTCAAGCGACAGAGAAAGAGACGACAAATTCGGGGGAACACCAAAAACAGGCGGCGCGCTATTTTCGTCTCGCGCTTGGGTATGCCGTCGCCGGCTCCGAGCCATTGATTCTTGTCGTAATGGGCCGGGTCGGCACGGGCAAGAGCACGATCGCGAAACGACTCGCCAGCGAGTTGGATTGGCCGGTCTTTTCTTCCGACGAAATTCGCAAGACACTTGCCGGTATTCCGCTCACTCAACGAACGCCGCAAGAGTTGCGCAATAAAATCTATTCGCAGCAGGTTACCCGACAAACTTACAAGAAACTCATTAAAGATGGTCTCGCCGCCATTGCCTGTAGCCGGGATCGTCGATCCCGGTCGCAAGCAACCAACTGCGGCGTAATCCTCGACGCCACATTCTCCGCACGCGCGCTCCGTAAATTTCTCCTCGACGAATGCAAAAAAGCGAACCTGCCAATTCAGTTTATCGAACTCGAGATCGATCCTGATGAAATCAAGAATCGGCTTAAGCTTCGCGAGGAAAAAACGGCCGAAACATCCGACGCCCGTCTTGAAGACTTCGAGAAGCTGACCGCTGCCTATCAACCACCGTCAGAACTCGCGCCTGATTTGATTAGAATTTCAACGACGACGTCGGTCTCCGACGCTGCGCAAACAATCCTCCGCTGTTTGGCTGATAAGCAGTCAAATGGTGGCCAACAACACGGGCTTTCCTGAACGTCGCTAGCCGAGTTCGTTCACGATCGTTCTGATTTGCTGGCGAAAGCGTCTAGCGCCGCCGGACGCGGGATGACGAACACGATGGGATTCGACGTTCAGTTCCTTCAGTTGCGAGGCAGCGACGTTGCCAAGCGCGATGATTTCCTCGCATCGAAAGAGATCGAGGAAAGTTTTGAGCACCGATAAACCGGCGGATCGCTCAGACTTGTTGGGCATCCGATTGCTTAATAAGCCGCGACGTGGATCAAATGAATGCCACGGGAACGCATTCCACAGCACGAATTCCTCCGGCTTTAGGCCAAGCCTGAGCAGCGTGCCCCAGACGATCGTTGCTGTTGGCTCGGAAAAACCATCCGGGCACTGTTCACGCTTGCTTGTTCGCCTTGGCTTGCAGCTGGAAAAAACATGTTTCGGTTTTATTCCGGCATTTTCCTTTTTTCCCAGCAGGATTCGCTCGGAGGTCATGGGGATTCCGCTGAAATGCCCGCCGCGATAACCGAGCGCTTCACCAATCAAAACGAGTTGTACCTTGCCGAGACGTCTGTGAAGATAGGCACGCAAATGCTTTCTTCGGATCACCGGCGCGTTGCAGTCGATGTCGTTTTGCTTATCGACTTGCCACCACGGATTAAACACTGAGCCGTGCGGTGACTGTTTCAATAATCTGACGAACCTCTCGATCGAGTCCATCGACATAAAGTTCCGAAAGTTCCAATTTCGACCTGCAATATCCAAGTCCATCACAAGGTCGCAGATTGTTTATGGGACACCTCTGAATTAGTCGTATCTAACTCCGATGCCAGAGTTGCCCGAGGTTGAAATATTCAAGCGATATCTTGAGGCGACGTCATTGCATCAGCGTATCGACGACGTCGATGTGCGTAACACCTACATTTTGAAAGAGACTTCCGCGCGAGAGCTTGCGCGTGGATTGAAAGGGCGCCGCTTCGAATCAAGTCGACGTCATGGCAAACATCTGTTTGTGCGCGCCGATGGCAAGCTCTGGCTGCGACTGCATTTCGGCATGACCGGCTCGCTGCAGTACTTCAAAAACAACGAACAAGCCCCGAGATATGCGCGAGTGATCTTTGTTTTCGCCAACGGCCATCGTCTCGCATTCGACGATCAGCGCCAGTTTGGCCAGATCGGATTGCTAAAAGATGTCGACGAATTTCTGAAACAGCGCGAACTGGGGCCGGATGCACTTGATCTTGGTCTCGGGGCATTCAGAAAAATAGTGGGGAAACATCGTGGCGCTGTGAAATCGATCTTGATGAACCAGCGGCTTATCTCAGGTATTGGCAATATTTACGCGGACGAAATTCTTTTCCGCGCGCGGATTCATCCCGCGACGGAAATCTCTCGCCTAAGCGACAAAGCCCTCACAAAATTGTTTCGCACGACACACTACGTTTTGGAAAGAGCGGGCGCGGCCAGGGCTGATACGAACCAAATGCCAAGATCATGGCTTCTGCCGCATCGGGGAAAAGGCGGAAAGTGTCCTCGTTGCGGGAGGAGACTTAAATCAGCGACCATTGGCGGACGCACCGCGTGGTTTTGCCCGCATTGTCAGAAGCGCCCGTCCGGTGGTTAGGGTTCCAGCGTGAGTTCGCGCAGGCTTTTGGCCTTCTGAAAAGGTCGTTCCGTCTTATGCTTCGCGTCCGTATGGCATCCGAAAAATCCGGCCAGCTTCGACGCGTTCTAGGCCTCGGCTTCGGTCTTGCAGTGTGCGTCGGCGCCACGATCGGCGTCGGTATTCTTCGGACACCTGGGCTAGTCGCGGGGCAGCTCCACTCGCCATCGGCGATTCTTTTTTTATGGATTGCTGGAGGGCTGTACACTCTGCTTGGTGCGAGTTGTCTGACTGAGCTAGGCGTCATGCTGCCAGAAGCTGGAGGGTACTACGTTTACGCACGCCGCGCTTTCGGCAGATCGACGGGATTCGCCGTGGGCTGGACCGACTGGCTCATGTATTGCTCGATCTTAGCATATGTGTCGATTGCCATTGCCGAGTTCGTAGCGGTTCTAGGCTTGGTAATGAGCGGTACCGTTCGATTCCTCGCCGTTTCAATCCTTGTTGCTGTTGTGGTGCTGCAGTGGCTCGGAATTCGCATTAGTAGTCGATTTCAAGAGCTGACCACCTCATTGAAATGCGTCGCGTTTTTGACTCTCGTTGCCATGTGTCTTCTCGTGCCCATACGTGGAGACTCCGCGGCAGAGCGCGTCCCTTCGATGTCATTCAGCGGATTGATCATTGCCTTGCAGGCGATTATTATCACATACGGCGGCTGGCAAAGCCCCTTGTATTTCATGGAGGAAGATCGCGACCCGTCGCGCAATCTTCCGCGAACGATGATCGGCGGCGTCTTGTCGGTGATTGGGATTTACCTGCTGGTCAACATAGCGTTGCTAAAGGTGCTGCCTGTCTCGGAGCTTTCCAGCGCAACGCTGCCCGCGGCTGACGCTGCACAGATTATCGCCGGCGCGCGCGGACGGGATCTGATCACAATATTGTCAGTGATCTCCCTGGTACCTCTTTTAAATGCGGTCATGATGATGGGTACCCGCGTCATTTTCGCTATGGGACGCGACCGGCTCTTCTGGTCGCGCACCTCGACGGTGAATGCCGGCGGCACACCGGCCGCTGCGACACTCTTAACCACCGCCACCGCCGTCGGCCTTATCGTATCTGGAACATTCCAGCGACTGGTCGCGATGACGTCATTCTTTTTGGCGGCCAACTACTGCCTCGCTTGCCTCGCTCTCATAGTGCTACGGCGCCGGGAACCTGAGTTGCGACGGCCCTATCGGGCCTGGGGATACCCATGGTCGGTTTGGGTCGTGATGGTCGGTGGAGTGATCTTTTTGGTTGCAATGCTGGTCGGAGACCCGTTCAACGGACTCGCGGCGCTTGCATTACTCGGCCTCGGTCTCATCGGACGCGCTGCGTTCACGCGCGGCGCTAGTCCTCGTTAAGACATTCATTTCCGAGGTTTGGTCCCATCTGGGCGCTGAATCCGTAGCGAACAAAATGTGTTGTATGCGCAAAAGAATTTTGCTTACCGGACGTCCCGGATGTGGAAAGACCACGCTGATTCAGCGGGTTGTGAGGGATCTGGCACTGCCAGCGGGCGGTTTTTACACTAAGGAAATCCGCGAGTGCGGTGTACGCGTCGGATTCAAACTCATCACGCTCGAAGCTAAAGAGGCGGTCTTTGCCCACGTCAATTTCAGAACGTCTGAGCGCCTTGGAAAGTACGGGCTGGACCTTGCCAAGTTGGAGACTGTCAGCGTTGCGGAGGTCCGTGAAGCGTTGCGCGCGCGAAAGCTTCTGGTGATTGACGAAATCGGACCAATGGAAATCCGATCAGCCATTTTTCGCGACGTGATAACCGAAACGTTTGAAACGACAGTGCCAATTCTTGCCACGATTACTGCGCGACCTTTCCCATTCACAAATGCAATCAAAAAGCGGTCCGATGTCAGAGTGGTCGACGTTCGGCCGAACAATCGCGAACAACTTGTCTCCGAATTGTCAGCCCAATTCCATCAGTCCTAAAAACGAACCGGAAGTGGAAAAATAGAGCGAGCTGATTAGCGCAACATTTTCAGCAGGGTAACTGCGTTTCGCGGGGCAGCGCCTTCGGCGTCATTGTCGAAATAAACATGCACGACCCGGTTTTCTTTTAGCCAGCGGCGGATGTGCGTTGCCCATTTTCTTAGCGCCGGCTTGCTGTAGTTGGATGCGTATTTCCGGGTATGACCGTGCAGGCGGATGTAAACCAGATCGGTCGTCACTTCCTCCCACATTGGCCAGTCTGGCGCGTCAGACATACAGACTGCGACCGCGTGGTTCCTGAGGCATTCGGCTACTCCATCATCGAACCAGGATTTGTGGCGAAACTCGATTGCGTGTCGCGTGCTACTCCAGTGCCGTAAAGTTTTTACGAACTTCTCTAAGCGCTCCGCATCTTTTTTCAAAAAAGCGGGAAGCTGCCACACTACGGCGGCGAGCCGTTTGCCTAGAGGCAAAGCCGACTCCCGACAACGAATCACTGGTTCCTCGACATCGAGAAGCTTTTTGTTGTGTGTGACATAACGATGTCCTTTGATGGCGAACGGAAAATTGTCCGGCGTCTCGTCACGCCATTTTTGGAAGGTGCTTTTCTCCTGAAGCCTGTAGAACGTGCCGTTGACCTCAATGCCGGTAAAACGTTCCGCGCAAAACCGGAGCCATCGTTTTTGCGGCGTGGCGCCGTAGAAATCGTTGCGCCAGCTTTTGTAATTCCAACCGCTGGTACCGATGTGCGCTTTCCCGGGCATCACTGCAATCGCATTAACGTTTCACTCTTTCAGTTCTTTCTTGGTGATCTAACGGGGGTTTTCGGTTGCTAATCGAATCGGCGTGTTCTGCCCAGCGGCGAGCCACCAAATCCCACCCCTGCGCACCAGCACATATAGAGCCATCTCGGAGAATGACCCGGTGACGTCGTCGCAAGGTTCTATGGGCTGGCCCTTCCGGTCGAGTGCGACGCGCCGGACATGCGCCACCGCCACCCCCGGAGCGGGCGCAAGAACATTCACGATCTCAAAGCGCGAGGAAGGGCCGCCTGTTCGCTTTTCTTTCAAACGAACATGAATGGCATGAAGCTGCTCATAGCCTTGGACAGTCGCACCGAACGGGCTGCCCCACATAACGTCCGCGGCGAAGTGCCGGTTCGAGATGTCGGCATCGTGCTGATCCCAGCCGCTTTGAAGTTCCTCGACTAGGCGTGTGACCGCTTCAATCGCCTCCTGCGGCTCGGCTTCTTCTGCGCCCAACGTGGGACGGTCTAATTGACGTTTCTCATCCATGAGTGGCTCCCTTGTTGTATTCGTAGAGCCCGTCACGCCAGGTTTGCAATTCCAGCTAACCAGCGCTGGCTACAATCCGTTACACCATTGGCCGGAAACGGCCGACCACTTCCTGCAAGCGGCCAGCGATTTGGCCTAACGAACAAACTTCCGCTGCTTCGAGTAACATCGGGAAACAATTCTCGTTGCGTTCGACAACGCCGGCGAGTTTATCCAGTGCGCGTTTGGCTTTCTCCGCATGTTTCTTTTTAAATTTCGCCAGGCGATCGACTTGCAATTGCTGTTTCTTGCGAGGCGTGCGCGCCAGTTTAACTTCCGGAATGTCGTCGCTGCCATTCCGATAACGATTGAGCCCGATGATCGGACGAACGCCATCGTAAATTTGCTGCTCATAACGATGAGCGGCGTTCTGGATCTGGCTGCGCTGATACCGGTCCTCCACTGCCGCGAGCACGCCGCCCAGCCGCTCGATCTCACGGAACTCGTCGAGAATGGCCGCTTCTACCGAGCGCTCGACGGCCTTCATCCCCGGCGAACCGCTCAACATGTTCATGGTGTGTTTGAAGATGCCGGACTCTTCCAGCAGAATCGCCTGCCCGTGCGCGGCAAGCCGGATCCATTCTTCACTCGGCGTTGTGAACGGTTCATCCGCGCTGTTTGAGTGACACGAGTTCGTCGCATTCATGTAAGCGAGCATTAGCTCTGCTGCAGTGCGGGTGAGATTATTCTTGAATTCTGCCGCGATCAGCGAGCGGCCGCTGGTCTGGGTGTGCAATTTGAAAAGCTGCGCTCGCGGTCCTGCGCCAAACACATCCCGCATTCCGATGGCCCAAATGCGCCGCGACACGCGAGCGAGCGCGATATATTCGACGTCGAGACCGCAATCGAGAAAAAACGAGAGGCGCGGCCCGAATTGATCCACCGGAATTCCACGCGCTGCGAACATCTCTGCGTAGGCGAAACCATTCGAG
>JBKPLX010000203.1:0-4360 GCA_046731855.1 Verrucomicrobiota bacterium
AGCGTTCCGGGCCCGAAGATTCTCGTGCACGATGTCGAACAACTGCTTAAATTCGAACGACGAACGCCGTGAGAGGACAGCGACCAGCTCCTCAGTTACCAGATCAGGAACGCGACGGGAGAATGCATTTTTCTTTAGAATAGCCATAAGGCGAGAAAGATAGCAGGTTTTCGCCCAACTGCAGCACTTTTCTTCATTTTCCCGTAGCTGAAACTCAAAAGAGTGCCGAAATGGCGCAGCTCTTCGGCCCGGCTTCCGACCTATGGCGTGGGCGATGGGCTGCTGATCGCTGGCTGCGGCGTGGCCGTCGAAGAAGGCGCCACACTGCCAAATCCTGTGGCGGCTTGCTGTCCTGCCGTCGTGCCGACGCCGCTCAGGATGGCGAGCCCGATCGCTGCCTGGTCTAACGTAATTGGCCCGAGGGACTCGGCCACATAACCGTCACGATCATATCTTTGCGAGGAGACAATCGGACTCAAGTGCTTCGTGATCACTTCTGGCGATGGAAGCTTACCTAGATCGACGGAACGAGCTATTGCCGGTACAAACGCCGCCGCCATTAACAACATCGGACGGAGCGAAGCATCAAGACGGGAATACAACAGCGAAGTATCCACGTATGAGAAAAAATTCGTTGGCGCTGGCAGCAATCGTTCGGCTGCCTTGTACGCTTGCGAATTGGAAAGCTCTGACGAGCTACTCGCGCTGCGTTTCATGGCCTCTTCTACCGACACAGGATTCAAACCGGCGATAAGAATCCGGTCAGACAACGCGATCGTTGGAGTGACTGCGACTAGTGTGGCTACGGACTGTTTCGAAAAATAGCCGACACCGTCCTTCTCTGTTTGCGTCCAGATGGCCCCTTCATCGGCGCGTGTGAACGCTTCGACGATCTTGCTGGCCCTCGCCATGTCCAGCACGGGCAGGGTCACTAGTAGAGATGGCCAATGAGCACTGGACGGCCAATCTGCCAGCACTCCCAGCTCGAGGCCAAACGCAGCTTTCCAATCATCGGCTGCGATCCCGCCGATGGAGAAATCCTGGAAGACTTTCTGCACAGCGCCGCCGAGCGTGGCGGCCTGGTTTAGTGTTTCCATTTTTTCCCCGAGATTGAGCAGCATCGCCAGGTAGAAAAATGTCTCCTTTGTTCCAAGTGTTAGCGAGGACCGGTTGAGCGTGCCGTCAGTTGCGAGCTTTGGCATGCCGAGAAAAAGCAGGTCGCGTATTTTTCCGTTTTCAAATCGCGTCGAACCGGCAATGCACCGCATTTTTTCAAGCATGGTGGTCTCGCCGGGAGTCGGGCTTGATTGGACAGCAGCACGCAACGCGGCAAGCCTATCGGAAAAAACTTTGGGCTGGAGATAGAAAAACGCTGCGTGGTTCGATGGCCGGTGTGAAGTGGCTGTCCGGTACGCTTCGTCTTTATCAAGCGTTTGCCCTGAGTCTTTCGCGCGATGGTCAACGCGATCGAGCAGCGCCTTTAATTCCGTCAGGTTTGTCGCCGCGAAGAACCATGGGCGATCATACGTCGTTGCCAGAGTAAAAGGAGTCGCCGTGACCACGTCGATTTCGTGGCCCTGATACTGAACCTTCTCGCCCTTGGTGCCTGGACGTTGTTCCAAAACCATCGCGCGCCATTTGCCGATGATCCGGTCAGCGTCCTCCTGGGTCCCGCGAAAACGAAAACCGCCCACAACGCTTGGTGCGCTATCGCTGATGGACGTCAATGCGAAGAAGGCGTTCTTCGGCTCGAGCTGTTCGATCTCCTGCAGTGTCCCAAGAGCTTTCGAGGTTTGCGTGTTATCCAGCGGCTTGCGCAGAAAATCCTGGACCGCCGGTTCCCTGTACAGCCGATAAATGTCCGACTGACGCCACTCGTCGCGTGTCCGATTAAAGTCCGGCATTTGCGCCAGAAAAATTGTATCCCGCGGCAGAAGCTCGGCCACAGGAGCGCTCGAAACCTTTTGGGAAAAATTCCAGTAGTACCAACCAGCGTATGCGGCAACGGCAACCGCAATGATCAGCAACAGAACTCGTCTCATAAACAGCGCCTCTCAGCGAGGATGCTCCGATACTCGATGCTTGATACTGGGGCAAACGCAAAGTGATCGAGTATCAAGAATCGACAATCCGGTCGCGCTTGCTATGCGCGGGGATGAAATTGGCGATGCACAGCTTTTAATCGCTGTTGGTCGACGTGGGTGTAAACTTGCGTCGTCGAGATATCGGCGTGGCCGAGCATTTCCTGGATGATGCGAAGATCGGCGCCGTTTCCCAACAGATGTGTGGCGAAGCTGTGTCGAAGAAGATGAGGGTAAACGTTCTGTTCGAGTCCGGCCCGGCGCGCATGTTCTTTCACGATCTGCCAGATGCGTGCTGTCGTTAGTTTGGTGCCGCGTTCGGAAAGAAAGATTTCGCTGCTGCTACGGCGCTTCACGAGTTTCGGCCGCTCAGTGGAGAGATACGCTGCCAGTGCTTCGCATGCCTTGCGGCCGACTGGCACAAGCCGCGTCTTGTTTCCCTTACCGGTTACCCGCACAACTCGCTCGTCGAAGTTGAAGTTCTCAAGACGCGCGTTTGCCAACTCCGAAATACGCAGACCACTTGCGTAAAGCAGTTCGATCATCGCCCGGTCGCGCAACCCGTGAACAGCGTTCGTGTCGATCTTTTCCAGGAACTGCTCGATTTGCAATTCGTTCAATGTTTCCGGGAGATATCGCTCGATTCGCGGAAGCGCCAGCGCTTCGGCTGGATCGCGCTGAACCTGCTCTCTAGCGACCAGGAACCGGAAAAAGATCTTCAACGCGACCACGATGAGTTTGATCGAAGAAGCGGAGAGGCCGGCGCGTTTGCGATCGGCAAGATATTCGCTGATCGCCTGAAGCGTCACCGCGCGCGGATCTTCAATTTTCTTTCTGTTGGCGCACCAGCGCGCGAATTCGCTCAGCGATCTTTGGGTAGAGAGCTGATAATTTTCAGAAAGACCGCGCTCGATTGCGAGGAAACGGATAAACGAGTCGATCGCGTCTTCCATTCCCAACATTGTAGCGACAGGCGTGTCGCCTGCAAAATCAGAACGTGATCGCAGCCCTTTCATCTTGCGTCGGAATCAAATGCTTATACGGGCATGTAGTCGTGATATGATTGACAAGGCAACCTTAAGTGTCCGATGTTTGGTTACGATGAGTTTGGACCTCAATAGCATCCTGAAGGATTGGCCGCATGAGAACGGCAATATCAAGGTGCGCAAAATCGCGGGGCTCGATGGCCGCGAAAAATTGCAGCTACGAGTCGATCTCGGCGTATTGCAAATGGAATTGACCGGGCGGCCGGATGGCCGGCGTCCGCATAATTGTGAGTCGCTTCTGGAATATCATCAGAGGCGGGCGGTTCGCGCCGCGACGAAGGGCGAAACCTACGAGCTCAATCCCGAACAATGCGCTGAGCTTCAACAGGAGGGAATCCAATATTATCATCGTTATCTGAGCCTGTTTCAGATCAATGATTTCGAAGGTGTGGTGCGCGATACACAGCGCAATCTGGACCTCTTCACCTTTGTCTCAGAGCATACAGATCGTGAGGAATTTTCCTGGAGCCTGCAACAGTTCCGTCCTTACGTGCTCATGATGAATACGCGCGCGAAAGCGTCCATTCTTCTCGGCCAGGGTAAATTTGCCGAGGCCATCGCTGAAATTGAACGCGGCCGCGACGCGATCGTGGATTTTTTGCAGCGATCAAACTTTCCGGAGTTGGTGTCGAAAAGTTCGGAGATCGCCTTTCTCGACGAATGGCTCGAGGAAGTGAAGGCGAAGCGTCCGCTTTCCAAGCTGGAGGTCATGCAGCGTGAAATGCAGACTGCTATTGCAAAGGAGCTTTACGAACGCGCCGCAGAGTTGCGCGACGCAATCAAGCTGTTGCAAGCAAAGGGTCGTTAACGCTTTTGTCGCGCGCTGATCGAGATCGTGCACTGATCCGTGTCGCTTTCGACAATTTCATGAGATATCGTCACGCAAAGCGCGCCCTTCCAATCATGGGCGGTTTTTCCTGACAAATTTCAGCGACAATTAAACTTTGGAAATCTCTTGCCGGCTTGGGAGCGCCGCCTGAAGTTTTTTCTATGGCTACACAACTTACCCAATACGCGCATCCTGAAGCACTGGTGGAGACCGATTGGCTCGAGAAACATCTCAAAGACGAAGGGATCCGGATCGTTGAGTCGAATGAAGATGTGCTTCTATACGATACCGGACACATTCCGGGCGCGGTGCATATCGATTGGCGTGCCGACCTGCAAGATCCGGTGATTCGTGACTACATTTCGCCCGGGAAATTTGCGGAACTTTGCAGCCGTAACGGCATC
>JBKPLX010000204.1:0-40751 GCA_046731855.1 Verrucomicrobiota bacterium
GTTCCGGCGCGAGACGCTGCTCCAATTTGTCAGGTGGAAACCAAGCCCACTCGAACGCACTGAATCGCTCGAGCAATTGCGCGCACTAGAAAATGGTGTAAAGGTTCATGTGCTCGTTACTGCTACAGGATCGCCTGGCGTTGACACGCCAGAAGACGCAACGGCGCTGGAGCAAAAGCTTGCCCGCGCAAAGAGGAGGATGGCCTCGTGAAATACATTTTTATCACTGGCGGCGTGATTAGTTCACTTGGCAAAGGATTGACTGCCGCGTCGCTTGGAACGCTCCTCGAAGCACGTGGTCTTCGCGTTGTTCTGCAAAAATTTGATCCGTACCTGAACGTCGACCCCGGCACGATGAATCCCTTCCAACACGGCGAGGTCTACGTGCTGGACGACGGCGCGGAAACCGACCTCGATCTCGGCCACTACGAGCGCTTCACCAATTGCGTCCTAACGCGGCATAACAACCTCACCAGCGGTCAGGTGTACGAGTCGGTGATTTTGAAGGAACGCCGCGGCGATTATCTCGGTAAAACCGTGCAGGTAATTCCGCACGTCACTGATGTAATCAAAGGACGCATCCGTGAAATTTCAGACGAAAGCAAATACGATGTCGTCATCACGGAAATCGGGGGCACAACGGGGGACATCGAAGGGTTGCCGTTCTTGGAAGCAATTCGCCAATTCATTCTCGAAGTGGGGGCGCCGAATGTGCTCAACATGCACGTCACGCTAGTTCCCTACATTAAGGCCGCTCACGAACTAAAGACGAAACCGACCCAGCAAAGCGTAGCTAAGTTGCGCGAAATCGGTTTGCAACCGCAGGTCTTGATTTGCCGGACTGAGCGAATGCTCGACCTGGATCTGCGGCAAAAGCTCTCCATGTTCTGCAGCGTCGCGGAAAAAGCGGTAATTGAAGAACGCGACGTCGCGCACACAATTTACGAAGTGCCGTTGACGCTTCATGCGGAAGGTTTGGACCAGTTGGTGTGCGACCTTTTGAGCTTGAAAACCCGGCAGCCCGATCTCGCAGGATGGAAAAATTTTGTTAAGCGCGTTATTAGCCCAGCGAAACAGGTCAGAATTGCTGTTATCGGCAAATACTTCGAGGTTCGGGACGCTTACAAGAGTATTTACGAATCGCTGACGCACGCTGCTGCGGGCGAAGATTGCGGAATCGAGCTTGAACTTATCGACGCGGAATCGTTACAAGATGGGGTTAACGGACAGTTAAGAGAAGTGTCTGGTGTTTTAATTCCTGGCGGCTTTGGGGTTCGCGGCATCGAAGGAAAAATCAAGGCCGCGCGCTTTGCGCGCGAACACAAGATTCCATATCTCGGGCTTTGCCTCGGGATGCAGGTGGCGACAATTGAGTTTGCGCGAAACGCTTGCGGCATCAAGGAAGCCAACAGCACTGAGTTTGACAAAAACGCAAGAGAACCAGTGATCTCGTTGCTGGAAGAACAGCGAGGCGTCAAAAACATGGGCGCCAGCATGCGTCTGGGCACCTGGCCGACGAAAATCGCCAAAGGCACGCTCGCGGAAAAAATTTACGGCAGTAACGAAGTAATGGAGCGCCACCGTCACCGATACGAGTTCAATATGAAATATCGCGACCAAATGAATGACAAAGGCTTCGTCATTTCCGGTACATCACCGGACGGAACGCTGGCCGAGCTGATTGAGCTTCGCGATCATCCCTATTTCGTTGGTTGCCAATATCACCCTGAATTCCAAAGCAAGCCGAACAAACCGCATCCGCTATTTAAAGGATTCATTCAGGCATGTCTCGAATATCAGAGTCGTGCGACGCACGCTCCAACCGATCGAGAATCGCAGCGCCGAGTCCCCGAGCAGGAACTCGTTCTGCAACGATAAGATCGAGATCAAGCTCGTCTAGCTCGCGCAAATAACGAAACAAGCTCGCACCGGCTTCACGTAAGTTTTGACGCTGGCTTAGACTTCGCACGGCTGCGAACCTTCCTTCTGCAATGACTGCATTCCAAGCCAGCAACCCGACGCGTTGATTTTTCACTAACGGAACGGATTCAGCGTTGTCGACCAAGCGCAGAGGAGTCTTCGGTGAGTAGTGCGATGGCAACTGGCCGGGTACGGTCACTTCTTTCGGTGCTCTAACGGTGTCGATCTCGCCAAATTCAGCGAGCTGTTCCGCAGTGATCGGCCCGCGGCGCAGGAGGTCGATCTCATCTCCACGCAGGGCGACGATAGTCGATTCGATGCCGTGCGTCGTTGGGCCGGCGTCAATGATCAGGGGGATGCGCCCATGTAGCTCATCAAAAACGTGCTGAGCGCTCGTGGGGCTGATACGGCCGAACCGATTTGCACTTGGCGCGGCGAGTGGTTTCCCGAACGCTGAAATGATTTCAGCGAAAACCGGATGCGAACTCATTCGCACGGCGACCGTTTCGAGCCCGGCGGTGACTATTTCTGGAATAATTGCCTGTCGATCCAGGACGAGCGTGAGCGGTCCGGGCCAGAATTGCATGATCAGTTTTTTAACCTGCCTGCGAGACCGATTATCGATCTTCGCAACACGGTCGAGCCATTGTTCGTCAGGCAAATGCACAATCAGCGGATCGAAACGTGGTCGCTCTTTCGCTTCGAAAATTTTTGCGACCGCAACAGGATTGAGCGCATCAGCCGCGAGTCCGTAAACGGTTTCCGTTGGTAACGCGATGACTTCGCCTTTGCGCAGCAATTGAACTGCACGATCTGTAGCGGCGGTCTGTGACCGCCGACGGCGATCATAGATCGCCGCTACAGTTTCGGTTTTCACGTTGGCAACTTTGCGGCCAGCACGCTTTCGCTTTGTTTCTTGCGAAATGCTTCCAATTTTTTCCGAATCGCTTCGTCAGAAGTAGCCAGAATAGCGCCGGCAAGTAGGGCAGCGTTTTTGGCGCCGGCTTCGCCGATAGCAAGCGTCCCCACCGGAATCCCACCAGGCATTTGTGCAGTCGAAAGAAGCGAATCGAGTCCCTGCAGTTTCGATTGAATTGGCACTCCTAAAACCGGAAGCCAGGTATGTGCGGCAATCACGCCAGCCAAATGTGCCGCGCCACCTGCACCCGCGATCACAACGCGCAGCCCGCGCACTGCCGCGTTCCGCGCGAACTCAGTCGTCGCGTCGGGCGTTCGATGTGCGGAGAGAACGTGCGCCTCGTTAGGCACACCGAGTTCATCGAGTGTCTCAACGGCGTGGCGCATCGTTTCCCAGTCGGATTTGCTCCCCATGATCACAGCAACTAAAGGCTTCAACTCAGGCATAAGCGGATCTTAGGGCGTTTGATTCGCTTGCGCCAGCAAACTCACCCTTTTGGCTGTCCGCCCATGTCGCGCGGCGTTCCGCCTGAAGCGGTTCCCATTCTGTGAAACGAAAAGTGGCATTGGCGTCCAGCCAAATGTCCCATCGGCACAGATGCCGATAACGCGGTTAATGCGATATTGCGCGTATGAATCGCCTTAGCCGATCAATCGTCCTCATCGGCATGATGGGAGCGGGCAAGTCCGCAGTTGGGCGTTGTCTGCAGCAGCGATTCGGTTTCTCGCGATTTGATACGGATCAAATGGTGAGGTCAAAATTCGGGATGCCGATCTCGGAGATTTTTTCAAAACACGGTGAGGACAAATTTCGTGACGCCGAAACGGAAACTCTTCAGGCGCTCGCGACCAGCCGGTCGGCAGTTATTGTGACTGGCGGTGGAATTGTATTACGCGAACAGAACCTTGAACTGTTGAAACGACTTGGCGCGGTGGTATGGCTACAGGCAGACGAAGCAACACTTTTCAAACGAGCTTCACAAACCGGCAATCGACCTTTGTTGCAACACAAAAACCCGAGAAACGCGTTCGCCCAAATGTTACAAGCGCGCTTGCCGCTTTATGCGAAAGTTGCTGATATTCGGGTCGATACGTCGATGCTTACAGGCGAAGAAGTCGCGCTAGCAATCTTGAGTAAGTTCAAAGGCTCTTTCCGCCAATGAGCACCGGCTACAGCGTTATGACTGAGACATCTGCACATCCAGTCGATCGTGAAGTCTCGCAGGTGGAACTGAAGCAACGACTGCTCTCATTTGCGCGCGAGATTGGTTTTGACTTTTGCCGCATCGCAGCCTGCAGCTCTCCGCCGCATGCACATGAGTTTCGGAATTGGCTGCATGATCAGGCACATGGCGAAATGAGTTACATGGAGCGTGGGGAAGAAAAGCGCTGTGACCCGCACAAGGTTTTGCCAGGCGCCAGGGCGATTGTTGTTTTGGCGCTGAATTATTTCCAGGGAAGCATGAATGCCGGCGGCACGCCTGCAGTTACAGGCAAAATCGCACGTTATGCCTGGGGCGATGACTACCACGACCTGATCGAAAAGAAGCTCGATAAGATCGATGAGTTTCTTCGCGAGTCCGGCGGACGCCAGAAATGTTATGTCGATACCGGGCCAGTTTTGGAACGCGATTACGCGGCCCAAGCCGGCATCGGCTGGCATGGCAAGAGTACGATGCTAATCGACGAACAACTGGGGACCTGGTTCTTTCTCGCAGAGGTTTTGACGACGCTTGAGTTGCTGCCGGATGAGCCCGTGCCAGATCGGTGTGGAACGTGCGACCGCTGCATCAAAGCCTGTCCCACCGGGGCAATCACGGCCCCACATCGCCTGGATGCGCGCCGCTGCATTTCTTACCTGACAATTGAACTCAAAGGTTCCATCCCGCTAGAGCTTCGACCACTTATCGGAGACAGAATTTTCGGTTGCGACGATTGCCTTGATGCCTGCCCGTGGAATCGTTTTGCCCAAGTATCGCGCGAAGCCACGTTCTTTGCCCGTCCCTCAACGGCGGGTGTGCCGCTGCGCGATTATCTCAGTTTGAGCGATGATAACTTCCGCGTGGTTTTTAGAAACTCGCCGATCAAACGGATCAAACGGCGTGGCTTTTTGCGGAACGTCTGTGTCGCATTGGGCAATGTTGGGGAGCTCTCCGATTTACCAGCGCTTGAGCGCGCCGCAGGCGATCCCGAGCCGTTAATCGCGGAGCACGCTAAATGGGCGATTCGGCAGATTCGGTCTCGACACGGAACCAATGGGTCCCATTAGGAGACAAGACCGGCCTCATCCAGGGAGACCGCAGTTAATTGAATCCAAAGCCCCTCCCCGGTTCATCGTAGAATTGTTATGAACGGGATTTCGTTTGCAAGAGTCAAACAAGCGACTAATTCTGACGCCTTCACCCCGAGAATCCCTTCTCCAATGCACCAAGCCGTAAGCACACCTGCGCCCGCGCCTTTGACGGTGAAACAGCGTCGCGCCCGGCGTAAAAAGCAAATCATTTACGGATTGATCGCCCTGGTCGTGCTCTGGATCGTCGGGTCGATTATCTGGGGTAAACGGGAGAAGCCGATTCCTGTCACAACAGAGGCGGCCATTCGCAAAACCATCGTGCAAACGGTCTCGGCAACGGGGAAAATACAACCTGAGGTTGAAGTCAAGATTTCGCCGGAAGTTGCTGGCGAAATCATTGAATTGCCCGTCGAGGACGGGATGCGGGTTAAAAAGGGCGATCTGTTAGTGAAAATTAAACCTGACTCCTACAAGGCCCTTCTCGAGCAGCAGGAGGCAGCGATCAGCGCAGCAAAAGCCACGAATCTTCAGCAAAAAGCCACCATGATGAAGACGGAACACGACTTCAAGCGGGCTGAAGACTTGTTCAAGCAAAAACTGATTTCGGAACAGGAATACAATGCCGCAGAAGCAGCCCAGGACGTGGCAAAGAACACGTACGAAAGTTCGCTGCACGAAATCGAGCGCGCCGAAGCCGGCTCGAGCCAGGCGCGCGATCAATTGTCGAAGACGACGATTTACTCCCCCATTGACGGCACGGTGACGATTCTCAACAGCAAATTGGGCGAACGACTTGTAGCCACGGGGCAATTCGCCGGCACAGAAGTGATGCGGGTCGCCGATCTCGGCCACATGGAAGCGCGCGTCGATGTAAACGAGAACGACGTCGTGAATGTGAAACTGGGCGACAAGGCCAAAATAAAAATCGACGCTTATGGCGATCGGAAATTTAAGGGCACGGTTTATCAAATCGGTAACACAGGGAAGACAACTGGCTCCGGCACACAGGAAGAGGTCACCAACTTTGAGGTGAAAATTCGAGTCGAAGATCACGACGTGGAACTCAAGCCTGCGCTCAGTTGTACAGCGGATATCCAAACCAACGAGGTGAAAGATGTCGTGGCCGTGCCGATGCAAGCCGTCACCATTCGCACCGGCGAGAGCAATTTGAGTCCAGAAGAAATCGAAAAGAAAAAACAGAAGGTCGCGCAGCGGGACAAAGGCGACAACAACGCGGAGTTCGTCGACGGGCGTGCGGAAAAGGTGGCGCAGAAAGAAGAGCGCGAAAAACTTACCAAGGTTGTGTTCTTGAAAAAGGGCGGCAAGGCGGAGATGGTGAAAGTGACGACCGGCATTTCCGATGACACCTACACGGAAATCAAGAGTGGCATTCAACCCGGCGACGAAGTGATCTCGGGAAGCTATAGCGCGATCAGCCGGAAGTTGAAGGAGGGGGCGAAGGTAGCCCTCGACAAAGAAGGAATGAAATAGTCTCGAAGAGCGACTGTCGAGGTTGCGATGGAAACTCGAAATTCAGTCAGACCGCGCGGCCCGGTCGTGATCGACATTGAGAACATCACCAAAGACTACGTCATGGGTGAGGAAGTCGTGCGCGCGCTGCGCGGCGTGACCTTGCAGATCCGACGCAACGAATACATCGCCATCATGGGGCCAAGCGGCAGCGGTAAATCGACACTCATGAACATGCTCGGCTGTCTCGATACCCCGACTTCCGGCCGCTACGAGTTCAGCGGCAAAAACGTTGCCGAAATGGATGACGACGAGCTCGCAGCCGTTCGCAATCGGGAGATCGGCTTCGTGTTTCAAACGTTTAACCTTCTGCCGAGATCGACATCGTTACGTAACGTCGAGCTGCCGCTCATCTATGCCGGGGTCGATCCCGAGCGGCGCGAAGCACGCGCGACTCAGGTGCTGACAGATGTTGGCTTGGGCGATCGTATCCATCACAAACCCAATGAACTTTCCGGCGGTCAACGTCAACGTGTGGCCATCGCACGCGCTCTCGTGAACGGACCATCAATTATTCTGGCCGATGAGCCGACCGGGAATCTCGATTCCAAAACCGGCGATGAAATCATGGAGTTGTTGGAGAATCTATATCAGAGCGGCAACACAATTATCCTCGTCACGCATGAACGAGACATCGCCGCCCACGCGCGTCGCACGGTGCACTTGCGCGATGGACTCATCGAGATGGACCACGTGGGATTTATTCCCGAGCTCGACCTGCCGGTTGCAGGATAACCCGACATGAAACGCTTTCTCTACGAGCTCAGCGAAAGCTGGAAAATCGCGGCCGCGCAAATGCGCTCGAACCTGACGCGTTCAACGCTCACGGCGCTCGGCGTTATTATCGGCATTATTGCCGTGACGTTGATGGGCACCGCCGTGAACGGGATATCCATAGGTTTCGATAAAAGCATGGCCGTGCTCGGCGATGACGTTCTCTACGTTACACAATGGCCGTGGAAACCCGTGGACGACTGGTGGAACTACCGCGACCGCAAAAAAATCAAAACCGAGTACGCCGAGACCTTGAATCGGATGATCGCGGCGACCACGAACTCGAACCTGGTCGTCGCAGTGCCGACATCGAATTTGACGCGATCCGTGAAATATGGCGCCAACCAGGTGGACAACGTCTTCGTTCTCGGGACAACGTCTGATTTCATCGTCACATCGACAATCGATTGTACGGTAGGTCGATTCTTCAACGAACTCGAATCGCGCGGCGGCGCCAATGTTGTCGTGATCGGCTATGACGTGGCCGACGCGCTTTTCCCCTCCGAGAGCCCGATTGATAAATCTGTGCTGATCAACGGTCAGTTATTCAAAGTCATTGGCGTAAACACGCGACAGGGCACCTTTCTCGGTTTGTTCAGTTGGGACTCAATGGTCGCGATGCCGCTCGGCGCGTTTAACAAATATTTCTCTGCCAAGAGCGAATCGGATGTGCGCGTAAAAATAAAAGACAAAACCAAACTCGCCGAAGCCAAGGACGAGCTTACCGGTTTGATGCGGCGCGCGCGTGGATTGCCCCCGGAGAAGAAAGACGATTTCTCGATCAACGAACAGCAGGCCTTCAAAAGCACTCTGGATCCAGTGAAAAACTCAATCGCGATTGCCGGGCTGTTTATCACTGGCCTATCACTTTTTGTGGGCGCCATTGGCATCATGAACATCACGTTTGTTAGCGTTAAGGAGCGCACGAAAGAAATCGGGACACGCAAGGCGCTCGGCGCGCGACGGCGAACCATCCTGCTGCAATTCCTGATCGAATCGACGGCGCTTTGTCTGCTCGGTGGATTTATCGGCCTCGCGTTTGCTTATCTGATGTGCTTCGGGATCGGCAAAGCTTTCCCATCTTTTCCGATTAACTTTTCGGTCGGCCTGGTGCTCGTCAGCATGATCGTTTCAATATTGACCGGCTTATTCTCGGGATTCGCGCCGGCTTGGACAGCATCACGCCTCGATCCAGTCACGGCTCTCAGATACGAGTAAAAATCGAAATGTTATTTAGTGAGGTCATTAAGATGGCGTGGTCGTCCCTGGGCGCGAACAAGCTGCGGTCCGCGCTGACAATGCTCGGCATCACCATTGGCGTCTTCTCGGTGATCTCTGTCATGACCGCGATCGGCGCATTGCAGTACTCGATTGAGAACGGCATTAGCTTTCTCGGGTCCAACATCTTTCAGTTCGCCAAATATCCTGCCAATGTCAGCGCGAGCGGCGACGTGCAGGAAAAATTTCGCAACCGGCACAACATCACCTTTAAGCAGGCGCTGCATTATTACCGTTTGATGGAAGGCGAGGCGCGTGAGATTTGCCTCAAGAGTTTTGGTTACGAAGTGAAAGGTCAGGCGGTTTACAACGGCGTAAAGACAACGCCGAATCTTCTCATTGTGGGCACCAACAAAAGTTTTCTGACCGCGAATGCTCACACGCTCGGTTACGGTCGGAACTTGAATGATGAAGATGTCGAGTTTTCGCGGCGCGTGATTGTCGTTGGAAAGATAGTCGAGAAAAGACTGTTTCCGCACGAAACGCCGATCGGCAAAGTCATTCGCGTGAGCGGACATACCTACACGATCGTCGGCGTGCTCGCAGAAAAAGGGACAGCGTTCGGTCAAAGCCAGGACGACCTCGTTCTGATGCCGATCACGCGCTTCTTCGAGGATTACGGCGAGGCGAAACGCACTGTTAACATCGCGACGCAAGCATTCACCCAGGATACCTACAATCGCACGTTCGATCGTGCGATCGGCGCCATGCGGATCGCGCGTGGTTTGCGCCCGGACCAACCGAACGATTTCGAGATCTACAGTAACGACTCGCTCAAGAGCGCATTCACTAACGTCGCCGGATATGTTCGAGTCGGCGCGTTCGTCATTAGTTTCATCGCCCTTGTCGCGGCTGGAATCGGCATCATGAACATTATGCTGGTGAGCGTGACCGAGCGCACAAAGGAAATCGGCGTTCGCAAATCGATCGGTGCCCGTAGCCGAGATATCTTGCGGCAATTTTTGACCGAGGCGGTGTTCATTTCCGAGGCCGGCGGTATTCTGGGAATCATTCTCGGGATCATCGTTGGCGATCTGTTGGCGATGTGGCTTAAAGTCGACCTGATTTTTCCTTACGGCTGGGCTATCGCCGGTCTTCTTGTCTGTTCTGCAATCGGCATCGGCTTCGGTCTTTATCCGGCATATCGGGCGGCGAACCTCGATCCGATCGAGGCGTTGCGATACGAATGACGACAGTTACCGAGGAGATTCGGGTGCGATTAGATCCTCGGCTGCAACAATTTGCCAGCGTCCATTCCGCCGAATCCAAGTATCGGTCCACACAAAGCGGCCACGTTCCCCAGTGCGTCGCTCCCAAGTTTCGTCGCCTTGAGCAATCGCGGTGTCGCCGTAAAACCTGACCTTGACCTCATTAAGGCGATTGGAAGCGAAATATTGCGGTGCATTTCGCGTGTTGGCGATCATTTTTGCTTTATCGTAAAGCGTCCCCTTCGGATCTACGCCCAGAAAATCATCGGCAAGAATCCGTTTGACCGTGGTCGGGTCACCAGTCGCTACCGATTCCGCCCACTGGCGTTCGCTTTCGATAATGTAGCGCTCTGCTTCTCTATGGTCGTTTCTCGCGCATTGACAAAGCAAGCAGCAAAGCGAGCCAGCGATCACGAAGATTTCAATTTTCACCTTACCGGCGGAATGAGTCACTCCAAACCAAGAGCCTTGAAGGTCGAATCGACATGCTTGAAATGAATGTCGAGTGAGCAAAGCCGATCGATTTCCAACGCTGAAAGCCTCAAAGTAATCTCTGGTTCGCGCTTTGCATTTTCGGCAAATGTCCCCTCGCCTTTCCAGGTTTTCATTGCGGCGCGCTGCACCGCTTCATACGCAGCTTTGCGTTCCGCACCCGCGCTCGTGAGAGCAAGCAGGATCGACTGGCTAAAATACAGACCCTTCGTGAGGTCGAGATTTTGCTGCATCCGATCGGGATAAACCTGCAGCTTTTCGACTACGTCCCGCAACTTCGTCAGCATGTAGTCGAGGAGGATGCAGGAGTCCGGAAGAATAATTCGCTCCGCACTCGAATGACTGATGTCGCGCTCATGCCACAGAGCAACATTTTCCAACGCGACAATCGCATTGCCGCGAATCACGCGCGCCAGACCGCTTAGCCGTTCGTTTGTGATCGGATTGCGTTTGTGCGGCATCGCCGAACTGCCTTTTTGCCCTTCGCCGAAAAATTCTTCGACTTCCAGCACTTCAGTCCGCTGAAGATGACGGAATTCAGTTGCCCAACGGTCGATGCTGGAGGCGATGACGGCGAGCGTGGTCATAAATTCCGCGTGCCGGTCACGCTGCACGATCTGTGTGGAAAGCGTCGCCGGCTTTAGTACAAGCTTTTCGCATACGGCTTTTTCAATCTTTGGATCGATATGTGCATGCGTGCCGACAGCTCCACTTATTTTGCCAACTCGAATTCGTTCCCGCGTTTGCGTGAGGCGTTCTTCGGCGCGGCCGAACTCGTCATACATCAGCGCAAGTTTCAGTCCGAACGTGATTGGCTCGGCATGCACACCGTGACTGCGCCCGATCATCGGGGTCATTTTGAACCGCCGGGCCTGGTTCGCGATCGTCGTTCGCAGAGACTTCAGATCGGCCAGGAGAATGTCGGACGACTCGCTTAATTGGACAGCCAACGTCGTATCCAAAATGTCCGACGACGTAAGCCCTTGGTGAATCCAGCGCGCTGCAGGTCCCACTGAGCTAGCGACATTTTCCAGAAAAGCAATGACGTCGTGATTGGTTCGCTTTTCGATCTCCAGGATTTCGGGAATTGAAAATCGCGCGCGCCTCCGAATCTCCGCAGCATCCTCCTTCGGAATTTGGCCAAGCGCCGCCATCGCCTCGCAGGCGAGAACTTCAATATCCAGCCAAATCTCAAACTTGCGCTCATCCGACCAGACTTTGCTCATCTCTGGCCGGGAATAACGGTCAATCACCGGCGCAACATAAAAGCGGCGCGCGCGTGGGAAAAGCGTTTTGTTTCCGATGGTCTTCGGCTTTCAAGCACTCTGCTCAAAAATCAAAAGCGGTGTACGAGAATCGCACCTCATAACGCCAGCGTACCATCAAGCGTGCACGTTGCGGAGTGCGACAGCTTGACGTTGCTTTCTATGCGCGCGCCGGGAACCGGCTGCAAACAAAAGTCGCTCCGGCGAACGATCACCGGAGCGGCTCAAGAAAATACGGGGCTCTGTCTAACAAACTCGGGCGCGCAAGAATCGCCCCTTGTCCTGCAGACGAACTTGCCCGCTGGCGAAAAGGTCTGCGACCGTCGCGACGGTCTCTCTGCTGCTGCTCGCGCACGAACTGACTGTCAGGATCAGATCACCTAGTGACAGACCCGAAAATTTTCGTGGCCTCAAAATTTGCCGATTTCTTTTCATATTATTGCCGCCATTTCGGAAAGCAATTTTAATACCATCCCCATTTGTGAATATCTCATCCATAAGCCCTATGTAGTTATTCATGCTTTATGCACTGTATGACTGACCATTCGCCGACACTTTTGTTCAATTTTCAAACACAAAGTCTTGCGTGCGTGGGCCTCGCGGAGGGCGAGATTTAGGTGAAGCGCTCGCTAAGGAGCGACGGCTTGCCTGCACGGCATAGCTCGACAAGGCGGGCGGTCGTGGGAATCCAAAGGCGCCGGCTGGCAGGCCGTCCTCTTGTGTTGCTTATCAATCCGAGCGTGGCTTCATCAGCCACAAGCTCAGCATGTACAAAGCCGCGAAAAGCGCCACGACCAAGAGAATGCCCTTGGATTGTCCATGGATAAACCGAACTAGCGCGTCGGGGTTGGTCAAAAGCTCTGGTTCCAGGCGGTAGGCTTTGTCGCCAAGATAAGCCAGAATCCAACACCAAAGCGCCGATCCTGCGATCGTCATAAGACTGAAAAGACCGAAATTCATTCGAACAATCCCTGCGGGAATTGAGATCAGGTGGCGAACCACCGGGAGAAGCCGCGCGAAAAAGACTCCGCCTGCCTCGTACCGAGACAGCCATTGTTCGGCTTGCTCTAGTTTTTTTGGAGTCACCAGCACAAAGCGGCCATACTTCACGATTAGCGGACGTCCAATTAATCGCGATGCCCAATAGGTAATGGCCGAACCCAGATATGATCCAAGTACACCGGCAAGCACCACGCCCGTGAAACTAAGCTTCCCCTGCGCTGCCAGGAACGCAGCCGGTGGAATGACGATTTCGCTGGGCACGGGAAAGATTGAGCTTTCCATTGCCATCAACACTACGATGCCGAGATAGCCGCCGGTGAGCACCCAATGGAACCAGGTTTCAAGAAGATGATGCATATTGTTATTCCGAACGAAGTCGAGGAATCTCCCGATATCGAGCGGCAATAAAGTTCGCCCTAGTTCAGTCTAAAAACGAAAATCCGCAATCCTAAATTGAGATGTCGATCTACCGGCGCGTTCTTCGTTACTACCGACCGTTTCTAGGGCAAACGATCCTTGGATTGTTTCTGTCTCTCGTCGCCGTCGGCCTTAACCTGCTGAAACCCTGGCCGTTCAAGGTAATTGTCGACGATTTCCTTCGCCCGGGTCGGGCCGCGCAAGCCGACTGGCACATTTGGATTCCGCTGCTCTGTGCTGCTCTGATCGTGATACAACTTTTCTGGGGAATGATGAATTGGATCACGAATTATCTCTTTGTGAAAATCGGTCTGCAGGCGTTGCTCAAATTGCGCACCGATCTCTATTCGTATTTGCAATCTCTCTCCCTCAAATTCCACGATGCGCGCCGTTCCAGCGATTCCAGCTTTCGTGTCGCGTACGATTCGCAATCAATCCAGACGATCTACAACAAAGGGTTCACCAACATCTTTTCGTCGGCAGTCACGTTGATCGGAACTTTCCTCATCATGTTGCGGCTGGACTGGCAGCTCACCCTGGTTTCCCTTGCCATTGTTCCGTTGGTTGTTGGCACCATTTATCTGTTTGCTCAACGAATTCGCCGCGAATCGACATCGATCCAGGAGCGGGAGAGCGCAGTCCTTACACAAGCGCAGGAAGGTCTCAGCTCGATTCGAATGGTCCATGCATTCGGACGAGAGGAATTCGAAGTGCTCCAATTCCAACAGCAAGCCCGGCAAAGTTTGCAAGCCAATCTGCGGCTTACCTTGACAAACGTGAACAGCGCACTGGTGATCAGCACGTTGATGGTGGTTGGCACCGCCGCGATGTATTACATCGGGTCGCTTCACGTCCTTAGCGGAACACTGACGCTCGGATCGCTGCTCGTTTTCAGCGCCTATTTGCTGATGCTTTATCAACCCCTCGAGTCTCTCACCTACACCGCCTGGGCAATGGAAGGCGCGACCGCTGGGGCAAAACGTTGTTTTGAGGTGTTGGACCGGGAGGACGATGTTCGCGATTCACCGAATGCGGTTGCTATTTCCTCCGCCCGAGGCGCGATCGCATTTCAATCCGTGAGTTTCGGATACGCAGGCGACCGACAAGTCCTGCGTGACATCGACTTGCGCATCGAACCAAATCAAATTGTCGGCCTCGTAGGCGGCACCGGTGCAGGCAAGAGCACGCTCATGAGTTTGGTGCCGCGATTTTACGATCCTTCTACGGGTTTCGTCATGCTCGATGACCGCGACGTACGGGAGATCACAAAAAAAAGTTTGCGCGCACAGATCGCGATCGTCCTGCAAGACACACTGCTTTTTTCCACAACCGTCCGAGAAAACATCGCGTACGGCCGGTCCGATGCGACAGAAGAAGAAATTATCGAGGCGGCGCGGCGCGCGCAGGCAGACGAGTTTATTCGACAGATGCCGGACGGCTATGCCAGCACTGTCGGCGAACGGGGCGGCCACTTGAGCGTTGGACAACGTCAGCGCATCGGTATTGCCCGGGCGTTTTTGAAGAATGCGCCGGTCTTGCTGCTGGACGAACCCACATCGGCGCTCGATCCCGTAACGGAAGCTGCAATCATGGAAACCATCCAGGAATTAATGCACGGTCGGACAACTTTGATTGCGACGCATCGCCTTGCGACGATCCATGGCCTCGATCAAATCATTGTGCTCGAACACGGGCGGGTTGTGGAAAAAGGGCATGGCCCGGAGCTGATCGCGCGCGGTGGAATTTACGCAAACTTATATGCATCAGGGAAATTCCCCAAATCATGAGGTAGTGTATTGAGCAACGTCAGAGAAGACCGACACGTCGAAGGCGACTGGTGGCCCGATCCGATCCCACCGAATGTCGAGTTCGAGGAAGGATTTTATTGCGAGAGCGCGCAAATCTTCCGGAAACTTCGGAGCAAAAAGTCAGGCGCTGTCGTTATCGGCAAGCATGTTTCGTGTTATGCCGGCTGTTCGTTTTCTGTCGGCGAACACGGCCGATGCACGATCGGTGATTTCACTTTGCTCAACGGCGCGCTGATCATGGCCGATGACAAGATCGAGATAGGGTCGTATTGCCTGGTTTCCTGGAACGTCGGTATCGCGGATTCCGATTTTCACCCGCTCGAACCGGCCCAGCGTCTCATCGACGCACAAGCGCTTGCCCCGTATTTCAAGAACCGACCGGCACGACCCAAATTGAAGACCGCGCCTGTGAAAATCGCAAACAACGTCTGGATTGGTATGAACGCAGTGATTTTGAAAGGCGTCACCGTCGGCGAAAATTCGGTCGTTGCGGCGGGATCGGTGGTCACGAAAAGCGTGGAACCGAACACAGTCGTTGCGGGAAACCCAGCCGTGGTGGTTCGGCAATTGTGATCTGTGAACCGTGATCAGTCCAATGCATCTCGAATACTCGCTCCGTTCACTGTTCACTGATTACTGTTCACGGGTTGCCATATGAAACGCAAGCGTATCGTCGTGATGGGCTTCATGGGCTCAATGCCCATCGCGGGCGTCATCTGGCAGCACATCCATTACATTGTCGGACTACAACGACTCGGCCACGACGTTTATTACATCGAAGATTCAGCCCGCATTCCCTACAACCCGGAAACGTTTGAAGTCACCATCGAATTTGATTACACAGCACGGCTCCTGAATCGGTTGTCGCGCGAATTCGAATTTCGAAATCGCTGGGCCTTTTGTGCGCGTTACTTACCGGGCAACCCCACGGCCGGCCTGGGATTGAACAGGATTGGGCAGCTGTATCGCGAAGCGGACGCGATCCTGAACATCTGCGGCGCACAAGAATTCAACGACGACCTGCTTGTTTCCGATCGCATTCTGTACATCGAAAGCGATCCCGGTGTCGAGCAAATCAAAATCGATAAGAGCGTGAAATCGACAAAGCAATACCTGGGGCGACATCATGCCCTCTTCACCTTTGGCGAAAACATCGGCACCAAAAGTTTTCCGGTCCCAACCCACGGATTGAAGTGGCTGCCGACGAGGCAACCGGTGGTGACCGATCTCTGGCGAACAAGACGTTTCCCTCCTCGCGCAGCCGTGTTTACATCCGTGGCAAATTGGTCCACCAGCGGTTTGAAAGACATTATGTGGCGCGGCAAAAAATATCTCTGGAGCAAATCGCGCGAATTTCTCCGCTTCATTGCCGCGCCGAAAAAAGCGCGTGAGCCATTTGAACTGGCAACCAACATCGATCACAGCGTTACCCGCGCTAGATTCGAGCGAAACGGGTGGCAATTGACTTCGCCCCTGCAAATGAGCGTCGATTACTGGCTTTATCGCGATTACGTCCAGCGTTCCAAGGGCGAGTTCACCGTCGCCAAGGACCAATACGTGCGCCTGAATACCGGCTGGTTCAGCGACAGGAGCGTGTGTTATCTCGCCGCAGGCCGACCGGTTATAACTCAGGAAACTGGCTTCACGAAATTTTACGGCGGCGACGCAGGCCTTTTATCCTTCCGAACTCTCGGTGAAATTGTCGACGCAGTGAAGCGGATCAACGCCGATTATACGAAGCATTCCAGAGCCGCTTATGCACTGGCTCGCGAAGTCTTTGAGGCAGAGAAAGTGCTGAAATCAATTCTCGACCGCGCCGGGATTTGACAGGTCCAAAAACTCTTTTTCGTTCATGAGAGATTTGAACGTAGAAAGCGTGTATCCTGTCTGTTGTGTCCGAAAAGGCCACTTGCTGATGCAAATCCGAATCTTGATTTTCGAGTACGCTATTTAAGTTTGCAGCCTTTCCGCCTATGAAGCGTCTCCTTGTTTTTATCTACGCCAGTTTGCTGCTCGGCTCGGTTTTGCACGCGCAGGAAAGTACACCAGCTCGTCCCCCGATGGAGCCGCAAGGCCCCCAGCGGCCGGCTCCCTGGAGATCGAGCCCGCCTGCACAAGAAGTAGTTCCAGTTCCGGTTCCAATTGCTCCGCCAAAGCCAAACGGGCCGGTCCAAAAAAGTCTGGTCCGAATCACAGCCACGGCGGTGGAACCGGATTACAAGGCCCCTTGGAACGCGGGAGCGCTTGAGCGCGGCGTTGGCGCCGGTTTCGTTATAAGCGGCAATCGCATCATGACAAACGCACACGTTGTTGCGAACAGCCGCTACGTCACGGTCGAGCGCGACGGCGATCCTAATAAGTATCCAGCGAAAGTACAATTCATAGCAAACGATTGTGACCTGGCAGTGATCACGGTGGCTGCTCCCGACTTTTTCAAAAACATGTTACCATTGAAATTGGGCGAGATTCCTGCGCTGGAATCGACCGTCTCGGCCTACGGTTATCCAATCGGAGGCGAGCGGATGTCTGTCACGACTGGGATCGTCTCGAGGATCGATTTCCAGCTCTACACACACTCGTCGGTCGATCAGCACCTGGCGATCCAGATCAGCGCCCAGATCAACCCGGGAAATAGTGGCGGCCCGGTAATGCAGGACGGCAAAGTCGTGGGCGTCGCCTTCCAAGGATACAGCGGTGATGTGGCCCAGGGCGTGGCTTACATGATTCCCACACCGGTGATCAAGCGGTTTCTGCAGGATATCACCAACGGGCATTATGACGAATATCCCGACCTTGCAATCACCTATGCGAAATTACAAAATCCAGCCCAGCGAAGATTTCTCGGACTAAAAGATGATGATCGCGGTGTCCTGGTGAGTTCAGTCGTCGCAGCTGGGCCATCAGATGGTATTCTTTATCCAGGCGACGTTCTTCTCGCCATCGACGGCCATCCCATCGCCAGCGACGCGAATGTCGAACTGGAAGGTGAGCGCGCTCAGTTTGAAGAAGTCGTTGAGCGAAAGTTTAAGGGCGATTCGGTCAAAATGGACATTTTACGGAACAAGCGCCCGATGACCGTGGAGCTCAAGTTGTATAAGCCGTGGCCCTACTCGGTCCAGGGTCACATCTACGATGTGCGACCGCGTTACGTCCTTTACGGCGGCCTGCTCTTTCAACCGTTAAACCTGGACATGCTAGAGGCATATCGAACAGCCGACCTGCGGGTGCGCCATTTCTTCGAATACTTCGTTCTCGACCAGCTTTATCTTCAGCATCCAGACGTCATTGTGCTGGCCAACATCCTGCCAGACCCGATAAATACCTATCTCTCTCCCTACCGTGGGGGGATCGTCGATGAAGTAAATGGGAAGAAGATTCGAACGCTTGACGAATTAGCGAGCGCTTTCGCCGAATCGCCGGAGCGGCTAGTTATTCGAATGATTGGAGACGGACCGCCGCTGGTCCTTAATCGAAGTCAGGTAGAAGCTGCACGCGAACGAATCAAGACGCGCTACAATGTGCTGAAGGAGCAAAATCTCGAGGAACAACCGGCATCAAAAGGAACTGAGCAAGCGAACAAAATCTAAGATGACCAGGCATTCTTTTATCGCTTTTGGGCTGATCCTTTTCACGGTCAGTGGAGCGCTGGGTAAAAAGGAAACCGCAGTACCTTCCGCACTGAACAAGCAAAAACAGCTGGCACTCGTGCGCGTAAACGTGACCGGACAGTCCTACGATTACTTCCGGCCCTGGCAAAAGAAAGCGCCGTTTTCAAAGCGCGCGCTTGGCGCAGTTTTGTCCAAAGGCCGTGTCCTTGTAACAGCGGACCTGGTTGCAAACCAAAATTACGTCGAGCTCGAGCGTGCCGAGTCCGGCGAAAAGACCGCGGCCACTGTCGAGGTGATTGATCACGAAGCCAATCTTGCGCTCCTCCAACCAGTGGAAAAAACGTTTCTCGACGGAATTACTCCACTCGAAATCGCGCCTGACACAGTAGTCGGCGACCGGCTGGCTGCATGGCAATTGGAGCCAACCGGGGCGTTACTCGCGACGGAGGGCTTGGTGACAACGGTCCAAATGATGCCCTATCCGATCGATGTCGGGGAGTTTCTTACGTACCGCGTCAGCATCCCGATGCAATATCGGGAGAACAGCTACACGGTGCCGCTTGTTAAGAAAAACAAACTTGCCGGCTTGCTCCTGCGCTACGATTCGCGCTCACAGCTGCTCGATGCAATCCCTGCGCCTGTTATCACGCACTTTTTAAAGGAGGCTGAAAGCCAGAATTATCGCGGGTTTCCTTCCGCCGGCTTCTCATTCTTTCCAACACGCGATCCCGCGCTGCGTGAGTTCGCCGGAGAGAAAGGCAAGAATGCCGGTGGAGTTTATGTGACGAATGTGGAGTCCGGTACGCCGGCAATGAAAGCGGGACTTCAGGTCGGCGATATCGTGACTGCCGTCGCCAACAATGAAATCGATCAAAATGGAAATTACGTGGACCCGCTCTACGGAAAGATCGAATTCACCAATTTGCTAACGGCCCACGCTTATGCCGGTGATGTTGTTCCCTTTCGCATTGAGCGTAATGGCAAGCCTATGCAGCTAAATGTCACGCTCGAACATCGGGACACTAAGGATTATGTCAGCCCGCCGTACAATCTCGATCAACCGCCGCGATATTACGTTCTCGGCGGCCTGATTTTTCAGGAGCTTTCCCGTCAATATCTCAAAGAATGGGGTCCGAACTGGCAACGAGAGGCTCCGCAACGTTTGGTTTACCTCGACCATTTCCAGTCCGAGCTCTTTCCCGACAGAAATCGGCGCGTTGTTATTCTCAGTCAGGTCCTTCCTGCGAACAGCACAATTGGCTACGACGAGCTGGCCTATTTGACCGTCACGAAAGTGAACGGAAAAGAAATTAAATCGTTAGACGACCTGGCCGAGGCGGTAAAACACCCAGTCGAGGGATTCATCAAAGTCGAAACCGAAGAAGACCCGAAGCAAATCGAGCTCGACGCGGCGCAAGTCGCCGGCGAGGCACAAGATCTCCAGGAGAATTACGGTATTTCTGCGCTGCATCGGCTTAATTAAAGCGCGCTGGGCGTGGCCGCGCTCTTATCGGAGGCGACCTGAGCGTATCCGTTCAGCACCAAACGCCCCTGGGTTGCGCTCACGGCGAGTGCTTTCAACTCTCATCGACAGTGACGTCGGCCGTACGTGGCTTGGCTAAGAACTGTTCCACTTCCTCGTTGTAGGTCTGGAACGGATCACCCATCACGAGAAAATCGCGGTTATCGCAGGCAATGGAATCCCAGTTGATGACATAGGGCGAATTACAATCCTGAAAAAAAGCCACTGCTCGAGCACGACCTGACGCACGTGTATTTGCTGGCGGAACATGCGTCGCACTGGAACGCCGGACATTGTTATTCCACTCCGCAATTCGCTTGCCAGGCGTGACAGCAAAGGACAAACCGCGAAGTGGATCGATATTGTGATACTCAAGATCAATGCTTTGCAGCCACGGATCGTCCCAACTCACTCCTTCCGACTCCACGAAAGCTTCCAGCAACCATTTCTTCGTAATCCAGTCGACTCCGCCAATGAGCGCCTGCTGGTTGCTTGCAATCGTTTCGAGGACGAACTCCCAGTTTTCCAATAGCCAGTTGGTTTCTGCGCTGCTATTACACAGGTGCTTTTGCGCCAGATGATGAAATTCCCACTGCACGTCGAGTGCACCGATGGTCTTGCCGTTCTCAAGATGAACAATCCATTGCTGAGTGGGGTCTCGGGATATGTCGCGAGTGCTTTGCACGGCATCGGCCAGGACCAGATTTCGCGGCAACCGGCCGTCTTCGAGCAACGATAAGACACAAGCCGTTGTCCCGATTTTTAGCGCTGTGGCGTACGGGCTCATGTTTGAATCACCAATCAGCAAGTGGAGCCGCCGGTATTTTCGGTAATCGGCCAGTGGCTCGTCACGCGCGTTAATGATGGCACGGTTAAACTGCACCCACTGATAAATGTCGTTCACGATATGATCGGCGCGCTGACTAAGTTGAAAATTGACCTGGGTCTCCGGTTGCGGCGGTTCGAAATCAAACGCGAGCGGATTCGACTGACCGACGCGGCCAGCGCCGGTAAAGATTTGCCGGGTCGCCAGAAAGGTAAGCAGCGTTCCAAGAATTGGTGGCGTGAATTGCGCCTCCCGTTTCATTAGATAATTCTCATGACAACCAAATGTGGCGCCAGTGTGGTGATCGACATTGTTTTTGATGAAAGAGACGCGGTCCTGCGCACCTAGCGCAATCAGTGAGGATTGCAGCAATTCGTCTCCCGCCAATTCATAAGCCACCAAATCGTGCAGGTGCAGACATTCCGGAGACGCATACTCGATGTGTCCCATATCGAGATAGAGACGCCCGCCGTTGCGAAGAAAACCTCCATTGCCCGGTGGCTCTTCGTAGTCGCGATAATGCAGATCGATGGTGCCGGCCTCGGCGTTTCGAAAAAGATGGTTTTTTACCTTCGCGGGCCAGAGCTCGGAATTAACATGCGGCTCGTCTTCACTCAGCAGACAGCCATATTCGGTTTCAATTCCAACAATCCGGTCCATTATCTAGCGAGCATCAGCCAAGGGTTGGTGCTCTACAAGTGCTAATACGGTCATCCTGAGCCGACAAAAGAGCGTTGCAAAAAGAATGTGATCGCATCGGGTACACCGTACGAATGTTCGACTCTGTGTGAGGTCCCTCGGTTCACTCGGGGATGACAAAGCGCGAACCACATCGAACACTCGCTTGAACCGGGCCGGAAAAGCCTGAGATTTTCTGTATGGCAGCTGTTGCTCTCCGCAGTCCCTCGGAAAAAACAGGAGGTCTTTTTTATTTCGGCCGGATGCTGGACAAAATCCGCCTGCATGCCGAAGAGCAATTACCGCAGGACTACCACGCGAACCTTGGCAGAGGATTCGACGAAAAATGTACGAGCTTCCTGCGAGTTGATTACGACCAACTAGTTCGGCGCGTGAGTCGCGGCGGCACTGACGAGGAAATCCTGCAATGGTGTTTTGACAATGGGCAGCGACCCGCTGAAGACGATGTTTATGTCTGGAACGAGTTTATGCGCAAGCGCGGGTGGAATGATGAAGTCTCCGAAATCTTGGAGCGGCGCAAAAAAGAAGCAGGGATGACGGACAGATCGGATATTCAGACAGCATTTCAATTCATCGATGCCGATGAAGGGCGATTGCCGCCTGGTTAGGAACGCCCGCGCCGCGCCCTCCCTGTCTTTTATCATTTACTCGGCCAGAGTATCGATTCGTTCGGCAAGACCAAAATCAAGCTCGGTCAATCCGCCCTTACTGTGGGTCGAGAGAACCAACCGGACTTTGTTGTAACGAATGTCGATGTCTGGATGGTGTTCTTCTTCCTCGGCCACTTCAGCCACTGCGTTCACGAAATCAATCGCATCGGCAAAATCATCGAACTCAAACGTGCGTTCGATGTGCTTCTTCTCCAGCTCCCACTCCGGGATTTTCTTGAGCCGCGTTTTCAGCTCGTCCGCTTTCATCAAATCAGCCATAACGGGACAACGAGTAACACCCGAAAATCGTTTTGCAACGCCAAAACGAGCGGGTGTTTTTGCGAGCGTCATCCCGAGCGGAGCGCAGTAGAGTCGAAGGACCACGTAGCACTGCCTGAAGGTGATTCAGCGGGATTCTTCGACTGCGGTTCACGTCGTTTCGCTGCGCTCAGAATGACAGCTAGATACCAAGGATCTTCCGGAGATTTTTTTCGGAATCGAAGACTTCCACGGCGCATGTCCGTGCCTGTCGCGATAGTCGCGGCCAATCACGCAACACTTCCTTCACCGCCATTTCGGCCTCATCGATGTTACCGATGAAGCGAAATCCGTTTTCACGCGGAAGATACCTTGCTGCGCCGGTCTCTTCCGTGATCACTGGTCGCCCCAGTGCCAGGAACGCTGCCGCCCGATCGCTTACCCATCCAGTCTGCCAGGCTACATCGACTCCCTTGATGGCTGTAAACTCCGCAAGTGCACTCGCCATGTATCGACGATACGCACTCGGAGTACGCGCCACACAGTGAGGATCAGCAACGTGCCAGCCAAGCTGTTGCAAACGCGATTTCTCCGGATCCTCCGGGCTGATATTCATCGCTAGTTCGAAATACGGTTCCCGCACGCGCGCTGGCAAACCCAGGTAGGGTTCGAACATAACCCGTTTGGATAAGTCGGGAAATTCTCCCGCGACTTCTACAGCCCCGCTCCAGTACCATTGTCCAATAGTGGTAAATTTTGACAGCCTCGGACGTGGTTGGCTTTGCAAGAGTCTCGTGTCAGCGAGCGGATAAAAGGTTTTCCACCGCAGAGGAGATTTCGGTAACTGGCAATCGCTTCCCTTTACGTTGAGACCGATCGTCCAAAATTCGTCGTGAGACGATTGGCCCAGCTCCATTTTGGTCATCCAATAGAAAATTTCGCTTGGATCCAGATCGCAAAAGATGCGTCGCTCAAATTGCAAAAGAAATGGCGGATGAATCGAGTAACTGAGATTCAGCAGCGTGTTCGGGCCGGCGAGCCGATCAAGCAACGCTGGTTTCGACATTCCGATGCAACGCATCGCGTCGAGCTCATGAGTAGTCTCCGCCGGTTTCTGATAGAGCAAACAATATCGGCCGGCCAATTTATGCGCACGCAGTTGCCGCTGGAAGTTGTCGATCCGGGCCTCATCGGCCTCCGGATCCTCCGTCGCCGGCAACAGCTCAAGCCAGATGGCATCGAGCTTCAACCGCTGCAGACCGAGCATCCATTGCAGTGGAACGGAAAAATTTCCGCCGCCTTCGTGATACTTTGCGGCAAAACCGCACCCAAGGAAAATTGTCATTCGAGCAGAATCCGCACTCTGCTCGCGTGCTCAAGCTCGAAGGTTCGTGAATCCTAGAAGGTGGGCTTGTGCGGTAGATGTGCTCTGGCACGGCCGTCGGCGCTGCAAAGCTCGGCATTCGGCACCGGAATGACAGAGCCGAATGCGATGATCTCATCCAACGAAATACAAGCTAAGCGACCTTTGGCGAGAGCGAGCTGGAACAGTTCGCTCCCATTACGTCGGAGGCGCCGCCCCTTACAAACCCTGTGGCTTTTTCCTAGTATTGGCCGGATCGACCGTGTCGGTGTCCTCCACCGGTGCCGTACCTCTGATGTGATGCGATGGCGTGTTATCGAGGAACTTCGGCAAGTTATGTGCGCGCACCTGCGTGAATGCCTCAAACCCGGACGCGAGCTTGATTAGCGTGGGCTCACTGAAAGCGGTGCCGAGAAAGCTGATACCCATCGGGGTACCAAACACCATGGTGGCTGGCACTTGAATAATAGGATAACCAGGCGCAGCGGCCAGGCCTGAGCTGGCGAAGTAGAATCTGCCGGTATCGCTATAAAGCAGGTCGGTCTCCCACGCTGGATTGTCAGTAAAGGAAACAACCGCATCGAGGTTGAATTGTCTAAGTGCCTTGTCGATGCCATGGACGCCGGCGTCGTGGTCGATTTGCAGCGCCTCGTTGTACGTCATCCCATTGAACAGTGGCTGCGGAGTATCTGGCCCTTGGGCCAGTGCGGCGCAAAGAACGAAGATGTCCTGATTGAAAAACGGCATCTCAACGTCCGCGTGTGCGCGGTTAAACTGAATCGCACTGGAAAGCGTGCCGCCTGCTACGGGAACGCCGACACGAGTAGCGAAATACGCTCTGACGTCTTGGCGGAATTCGTAACATAGCACGAGAAATTCGCCGTCAGCCGAGGGGAATGTGAACCCTTGCTGATCGAGATCTATCACTGTCGCACCGGCATCCCGGAGCTTTCTCACCACCTCATTAAATCGGGCGATAATCGGCTTCGGTGTAGGGTTGAATGGATCGAATCCCTCTATCCCTGCTCGGGTCAATCCAAGTCTCGCCCCCCTGAGGCCATGAGGATCGAGGAACTGAGTGTAATCAGTGGGAATATTTCTTGGGCGATTTCTGCCAGTCCCCTGCCAGCCGAGCGGAACGCCGTCGGTTGCTGGATCACGTCCATCAAAGGTCCGGCTCTGAATGACGCCAAGCGTTGCGGCAGCGTCGGCCACTGTCCGGGCGTGCGGTCCAACCGTGTCCTGCGTATGAGAAATCGGCACCACGCCGGCGCGGCTAACGAGACCCACGGTGGGTTTTAGCGCGACTACACCATTCGCGTTGCCCGGACAGACGATGCTGCCGTCCGTTTCGCTCCCCAGCGACACAGTGGCAAAATTGGCCGAAGCAGCTGCGCCCGAGCCGGAGCTGGAGCCGCACGGATTGCGATCGAGCGCGTACGGGTTGTTGCATTGTCCGCCGCGACCAGACCAGCCGCTGGTGGATTCAAAGGAGCGAAAGTTTGCCCACTCCGAGAGATTCGTTTTACCGAGAATGACTGCACCACCTGCGCGTAAATTTTCAGCGATGGTGGAGTCCTGGACGGCAGGCTGGCCAACGAGCGCAAACGATCCAGCGCTTGTCTGCATCATATCGCCGGTATCGATATTGTCTTTGAGTAGTACCGGGATCCCATGCAGAGGCCCGAGCACTCTACCGTTGCGGCGCAGCCGATCGGCGCGTCGTGCCATTTCAAGGGCGTCTGGGTTGAGCTCGATGATCGAGTTGACCCCTTCGGCGCCCTGGTCTAGCGCCCTGATGCGATCCAGGTAATAATTAGTCAGTTCTACGGAGGTGAGCCTGCCATTGGCCATCAGCGCCTGGAGTTGTGCAATGGTCTTTTCATTAAGGCGCGTGGGGACTCCTGCCTCGCGGTCCACTTGCGCTGTGAGAATGGGCACGGCGGTTGCTGGGATAAGAAAAATCAGTTTGATGGCAGCACTGATGCCGATGAATTTTCGGCGAATGATCGTATGGTCCAGGCCAGGACGGTCAGGTTTTTGCTTGTTCATGTTGTTCTCCGATTGTGCTGTTTCGCGAATGAACAGCAGTGGGCTGATTGTTGGTGGTGGGTGGGCGGAGCATTCCGCCTGAGTAGACCTGCCCGCAATGCTTCGCAGCGATGCAGGCCGGTCGATCGTAGGGTGGATGATTTCGCGCGATCAACGCCATAACCCTGCCTCAGCAAATCGCTTCTGATCTCGCAAGCGGCCGGAAAAATTTTGGATTTTTTTGCATTATTTGACCGCCGTGCTCTTCCTTCGCAAATTAGCTGCTCTTCTCGGGCGCCCGTAGCTCAACTGGATAGAGCGTCTGACTACGGATCAGAAGGTTTGAGGTTCGAATCCCCACGGGCGCGCCACTTCCTCTTACTCCTGCTCATGCTCGCCTGCCGCGCCGTAGCTTTAGCGAAGGCAGGTGTTCCTAATCGAATTCGATCACTGAAAATACGGCCGGATCTTGGCGTATTTCTTGTCGCCGATTCCGTTTACCTTCTTCAAATCATCAGCGCTACGAAACGGACGCGCGGCAATAATTCGACCAGCCATGACCGGTCCGATGCCGGGGATCATTTTCAATTCCTTCTCCGTTGCCTTGTTGATGTCGATCTGACCCAGCTCGATTGTCTCCTTTACATGCGACCTTTGAGGTTCAACTGAGGCAACTGCAGGAGTCGAAGGGCTCGGTGGTGGCGCGGCAATTCGGTGGAACGTATTCGCCAGAGGCAATGTCCGGGCTCGAGTGTTCTGTTCGGCTACGAAAACACTAAAAGGCGTTGGCTTTTGAGCGTGGACGTTTAATCGCTCGGCGTTAACACCCCAGCCCCCAATTTTCTCCTGCCTTGCTTCGTCTTCGAACCGTTGAAGTCTCTCCATCTCTAGTCGCGAATTTCTTAATCCTGGCGGCACCGCTTTGAATCCATAATTTCGTGCGAGTCCGTTGCGAACCAACTGTTCACCAAGGTCGCCTTCCCTTGTCTGCACAAACGCGTAAAACCGCTCCATCTTACTGCGGCCCATCGCGTCGGTCATACGCGTAAACACCGTGAACGGTTGAGAAAGTTTCTGCTGCGTAAACGCCTTTGCCGCTTCGCCTACTTCGATTGCCTGCGGCACAGTGATCTCAAAATATTTCGCTTGCTCGACTAAACGTCCGGGGGTCAACGCATCGGTTTCCGGCGCGTCGACTAGATAAAGGCGAAAGAGGTATTCCTTCGCGCCAACGCTCGCGTGGAAGCTGTCGCCGTCATTCGCAGGGTTCATAATGAGCCGGCAATTCTCAAGAACGACCCAATCCTTGGTTCCGTCGCGTGCCCCGAGATCGGCAGTCGCCGTCAAAAGAATGACAACGGCGACAAGTGCGATCTTGTGGCGCAGATGAGTACGTCCCGGGATTCTGGACTTGCACAACATCGCAATCACGGTGGTTGCAGCCGCGCCAAATGGGCCGCGTATGTGGCGACGAGCCCGCCTAAAACGCCGCCGGCAATGACATCGCTGACAAAATGATAATTCATCGCTACAAGACTCACGAGCATAGGAGCGCATAGAACGACGGCTATGACTTGTACCGCTCGACTGTGGGGCATCGCAATTACCCACACGGTGGCGAATCCCAGGATTCTGCAAGCATGACCTGAGGGAAAGCTGCCGATGTCATCGCCGCGCTGAAACGGATGAAAGCCGTACGCACCAGTGCCGATGAGCGATGGGTTGTCATGGGTCCAAGTGTCTGGCCAATAGCGACCGCAAACGTCGCCTAGCGAGATGCGGAAATCATCAGCAACAATCAGGCTGAGACACGCCACAAACAGCGTTTTCTCCCAGCGTAAAAATGATCCCCACGCCCGTCGAACTATTAAGATCGTCAAAATAAGAGCCGAGCAATTCTGCACTTCTGGCGGTGGGTACGTAAACCATCGAAAAACTTGAACCTTGTTGATATGGTGATGGTAGACAAAGAAGGCCACGGGGCGATCAATCCAAAAGTAACAGATCAACACCGCGGCGATGCAGAAAGCTACAGTGATCAAAGAGCGAAGCAGTAATGTGCGGTATTCCAGTTGGGGACCCGTCCTCACGCCGTCACCTCGAACTGGCTTATCAGCTTGAAGGTCTCGTAGCGCTTTGCAATTTCTTCCGTCGAGAGTGTGCGCAGGCGCTCAAGACTAAACGCTTCCACGCAAAAACTAGCCAGAACGCTTCCGTAAATCATCGCTCTTCGCAGATCGTTGAAATGCACTTTTTTCACCGTGCCCGCCAAATAGCCCGCCATTCCACCGGCAAATGTATCCCCTGCCCCGGTGGGATCGTGAATGTCTTCAAGTGGATAGGCGCCACAGCTGAAAAATTGGTCGCCTTCGCCAAAAAGCAGTGCGCCATGCTCGCCTTTTTTTATCGCGACGTAATCTGGACCCATCTTTCGAATGCTACGTCCCGCCTTGATAAGACTTGTCTGCTTGGTGATTTCGCGCGCCTCGCTGTCGTTTAAGATAAGAAGATTCACTCGCTGAAGCAGCGCATCGAGGTCTGGCCGTGCTGTCTCGATCCAGAGATCCATCGTATCGGCCACAACGAAACGCGGCCGCTTCATCTGCTCGAGCACATGCGCTTGCAACGAGGGCGCGATGTTGGCCAGCAAAACGAAATCAGTTTCACGATATGACTCCGGCAACGTCGGTTTGAAGTCTTCGAAAACATTCAGCGCAATGGAGCGCGTCTCGCGCGTATTCAAGTCCCAGGAGTATTCACCCGACCACCGGAAAGTTTTTCCATTCGCCCGCTGCACCCCTTCGCTGTCTATCTTGCGCGATTTCCAAAACTGAAATTCTGATTCGGGAAAATCACTGCCGACAATTCCTACCAGCCGAACCGGTGAAAAAAAACTTGCACCCAGCGCAGCGTAGGAAGCCGATCCGCCTAACAAATTGGAATGTTCCTCTACTGGGGTCTTAACTGTGTCGATTGCAATCGAGCCGACGACGAGAACGGACATGATTAAAGTTAAATAGTTAAAGGATTACAAAGTTAAAACGCAGTCGAGCAATTGGTGATCTTGCTAGGCAAGCATATCGGTGGCGCAGCGCGCGTAATCAACAATACTGTGCGCCTTGAGCAAACCCGAAACCATCGCAACGCGCTTTGCCCCGGCGTCGATCACCTGCTGAAGATTGTCGATGTTGATTCCCCCTATGCAGAAGATCGGAATGCTGACATCGAGGTAGACTTGCCTGATGTCGCCCATTCCAACGGGTTTGTAATCCGGTTTGGTCGGTGTGGCAAAGATCGGACCAAATCCAATGTAATCGGCGCCTTCGCTCTGCGCTGCATGTGCCTGGTCCGGGCTGTGTGTCGATTTACCAACAATCAAATCTCTTCCAGCCTTTTGGCGCGCAACCACAATTGAATCGTCGTCCTGCCCAACGTGCACACCTTCCACAGGCACTCGCGCCGCGACCTCGGCATGATCATTCACAATCAGCGGCGTGTCGGAGCGGACAGTGATCTCGTGAATCTCGGATGCGAGATTCATCAGCTCTTCGATTGCTTTCCCTTTGCCGCGAAGCTGAATGAGATCCACTCCACCGCTCACCATTTGTTCGGCGATACGATTGCAATCACCTAGTCGCGGGATGTAACCGAGATCAATGATGCCATAAAGGCGGCATTCGCGGAGCGCTCTCATTATCGTGCGCAACTTTGTACGGTGCGCATCCGATAATCTGCAAGGTAAAAAGCCGACGCTTTGCGACTGGATACGCTCGTTATTTTGACGCCAGAGAATTCGAGTCAGGAGGCCGAGTCGAATTATCTCCAATGGAAATCGCTTCGCCGCCAAACGGCGGCGCCGGTTTTGCCGGAAAGAGCGGTCGCAAGACCGCAAACGTTTGCGATGCAAACCCAATGGAGAGGATGATGAACACTGCTGCACACTTCATGTCCGCCGCTCTTAGCAGGATCAAGCTGCATGGCAAGCAAAATTTTTTCGCGATCACGGTAATTAAGAGCAGGCGAACGTGACCTGCTTTGTTAAAAACTTACATCCTTCGAAAGGATCTTTTTAACCATGTAACTTCTAACCCTTTAACGTCGCGAGCCAGATTCTAGTTTGCGATCTCCTGTTTCCGACTATTTTTCCACGCCGATGCCACAGTTTGCATACCGTGCCCGCGATGCGCAGGGAGGCTTGGTTGAGGGCGTGCTCGATTGTCCAGATCGAGCAATCGCCATTCGACAAATTGAATTGCAAAAGTGTATTCCGGTCCGGATCGAGCTAGTTGGGCCGGAGGCCAAAACAGCACAACGAGACGGCGCCGCGCCAACTTCTCCCACGCAAAATCTGAAAATTCCGCACGGTCAGTTGCTCGTTTTTACCGAGCAGCTCGCCCATTTGCTGCAAGCGGGAATGACGCTCGACGAGGGGCTCTCGGTATTGGAAAAACGTCTGAAGCAGCCGCGCGTCCAGCAAATGACCCACACGCTGCATCAGGCGTTGGTCGATGGCCGCAGTTTTTCACAAGCATTAAGTGAGCTGCCGCGGATTTTCCCGCCCCTTTATGTAAACCTGGTGGCTGCCGGCGAGGCGAGCGGAGCGCTGCCCCAGATTCTGCTCCGTGTAGTCAAGAGTTTGATGCAAGCCAAGGAGCTGCGAGACCGCGTACAGCAGGCACTAATTTATCCGGCATTTCTCGCGCTGGCTGGCGCCGTTCTTGTTACGATTTTTATCACGTTCATGGTGCCACAGTTAACCGGATTCATGGCACAAACTGGCGGCGCCCTTCCATTGCCCACGCGGATTCTGCTGCACATTCATCACGCGATTACGGGGTACTGGTGGGTTGGCGTGCTGGCGGGGATTAGCGCGGTCGTCGGTTTCCGCGCACTGGTTCGCAGCGACGAAGGACGCACCGGTTGGGATCGTTTCCAGCTGATGATTCCCGGATACGGGCGAGTCATTCGACACCGCTACTACGCGCAATTTTCGCGTACGCTGGGAACCTTGATCGAAAATGGGATACCTCTGCTTCGTGCGCTGGATCTGGTAACTGAAATTGCAGGGAATCGATTCCTCGAACAAAAACTGGGCGAGGTGCGAAAGGCAGTCATCGATGGCGCGACGCTCTCCGCCGCTCTGCAAGCTCAAAAACTGTTCCCTGATTTGTTCACCGACATGATGTCAGTGGGAGAACAAACAGGACATTTCGCCGAAACCATGCAGGCCATTGCCGATGTTTATGAGCGCGAACTAGACAAGACCGTCGGATTGATTTCGCAGTTGATTCCGCCGGTTATCATCGTTGTGATCGCCGCTCTGGTTGGCCTGGTTGTTTTCAGTATTCTGTCGGCCGTATTCGAGATGACACACAGCCTGCAGGTTAGGCCGCATTGAAACTGAAAGCTTGCAATGGCGCATGTGCTCGGATAATCTCGCCCGCTCAATGTTAGTTCGGGCCGTCTTTGCGATATTGTTTGCCGCGATTTGCCGCGTCGGCGCACAGGAAGCGTTCACCGATGCTCTTCCACCTCCGGCGGACGCAACTGGTGACGCAAAGACGGAGCAGCCAGTCCCAGAGAGCGCCTGGCTCGATCTACGCCAGGGCACACCGCAAAATTCAAAAACGCAGAACGCTCCCGCCTGGATTGAAGCGCTCACCCTGCTGCCCGCTGAAACGACCGAGGGCGCGCCGATGTCCAAAAGCATCTTTCGCATTCGCGTCACGCAGCCGAGCCCAGATTATCAGGTTCTTTTTTTTCGTCTGTTCTTCGACGACAAGGCAGATCAACAGCCTGAGTTAGTCGCGTGGGACGAGTCTGGCACACACGTTTTGCGCTCTGGCACGCTTGGCGCGGGAATGAATCTGCCGAGCTCGGATTCGGTCCTCATTCCGATGACTGGCGCGTCTTCCATCGATATCGAAGTGCCCGGCGACGGCAAAACAGTGCGAGCAGCCTATCTCGATTGGATGACCAGCAGTGAAGTGGTGCATCCCGTGAACGCAGAACATCGCGATGTGATTCCCGAACCTTTCTCATCGGTGCCAGCCCTGCACGCCCTGCCTGACGATGTTGAGAATTTTGGGACCGTTATGGCCCCCCTCTCCTCCGAGACAATCCGTATTAACGGACAAACCCAGGAGAGCGCCGCATTTCAATTTCCAATCGAAGCGCAACCGCTGACGGCTTTGTTGACCTTTGAAATTGCCAACCCCCGCATCGACGCCCCACCGGAAGTTTATGTCAACGGCCAGGACATTGGGCCCGCTTCGTTAATGCTGCCTGACCTGGCCGATCCGGCCTACCGAGGCGAACAGGCGCCCCTCGCTACGCAGATGCATTTCAATTACACTGGGTGGCTGCGCGCCCAGAAAATTGTCCCGGCCGCCAGTTTGAAAGTGGGGGCGAACGACTTGGTAGTTGTGAGCGCTGACACCGGCTCTGCGGCAATCCGCGCCACGCAGATTCAGTTAAAGTATATCTGGGACAAATCGGATTATCTATTGCGCACCGGGCACTAGAAATTCTTGAAGAGCAGGGTAGTGTAACCGCGCACAGAATGGGAGGGGGTGACTCCTTTATCTAAATGAGAATCAAAAGAAAACCACAGGGCTTCACGCTGCTCGAGATCATGCTCGTTGTGAGCATTATTGTGATCATACTGGGAGTAGCGATTTCAAAACTGGGCAACACGACTGCCATCGCAAAAACCATGCGCGTTCAAGCGGACGTCCAGGCGATCAAAACACAACTGCAGCTATACGAGAGCATGAACGGCTTTTATCCAACAACCGAGCAAGGTCTCCAAGCGATGGTGACCCAGCCGGACAAGGACCCAAGACCGGCCCGATGGTATCAGTTATTCAAAGAACTGCCAAAAGATCCATGGGGAAATGACTACATTTATCGCTCCCCTGGTCTCAAGAACCCAAGCGGTTATGACCTGTATTCCGCCGGGCCGGACCGGCAGGCCGATACTGCAGACGACGATTGGGGCGGCGGTTAACCGACCCGAATCCTAATTCTTGGAGCCGGGCGACTTCGCGGCGCCCTTCGGGTTCCGTTGAATCAAACCTCGGGAATGGGGAGATCGAAGCTGTCGAGCAGGCGGAACCAACTGTTGCATCTCGGGAGGCGCGCCCGCCGGTAATTTCGGTACAGCTGCTGGCATGTTAGGGGCGGGCGGCGTGAGCGTTCTTGCAGCCAGCGCAGCATTGGGCCCAGACTGCTGCTGCAAGAGCGCCTGGTTAAATGTGATTGTCGCGAAATTTCCGTCCTTGCTAATTGTCACCTTCGTCGCACCCACGCGCTCCGACCATTCAATATTGGCTATACTGTAGCCGTCCACAGGTGCTTTGGTGGTAAGGTATTTTTTGAAATTGTGATCGGAAGTTGAAGCGAGCGTTACCAAATCGCCGTCGGGTGAACGAGCAGCGTTGGCCACGTAAAGGTCTTTCGCAAAATCCGGCGTGGCCTCGGGCGCTGCCACCGCCGTTGCGATCGCAAAGGGCGAATTGTCCACCATCTTCGAGTACCGATCGTAAGTGAACCGCGGAGGCAGGGCATCCTCCGCCTGCGCGCAAATCACTCCAAACAGTGCGGCAACTAACATTAGCGTAAGTGGATATTTCATAGATGTGGTGAGGTATTATTTTACTTCGTTCGCTGTGCCGGAGCAAACCAGCGGGCGATCTTAAATTTGCCGCGCATCATTGTAGGATCGCTGCCATCAATCGCCAGATTAACGTTTTCAAACACGATGAAAGCATCCGGTCGCTGCACATCGTAAAGAAAATGAACCAGGGGCGGCCAGGGACTCTTTGTTTCAATGGAAGCAAAAATCGTTTGATGATACGGCGTTGTTTCCCCGGAACCAATCGCGGGATTCTCGACCAAAACATTATATTTGCCGGCTATTTCCTTTAACTGGTCCAGCAGCGCAGAGGCTTCTGCCGGATCCTTGAGGGTGGGCTGATGTTGTCGGATCCATTCGTCGCGTTTCGTCCAAAGGTTCCGTTCCTTTACGTAAAGAGCTTGTTCGGCTAGCGTCGCCCTGCGTGTTGCGATTTGCTTTTGTGCGCTGGCAAGCGCGCCGAAAATCCAGTCCAAAATAAAGAGATTGAGTAACACAAACACCGTGCCAGCCGCTAGCCACGCGAGCACACGCTCGCGCCGATTCATTCGCAGGAACCAGGTCGGCATCATCGTGGTTTTCCCTCCAATCGGAACTGTGCATGGTCGTTTGGCAGAATGCGGGGCGCAGCCATGTCAAATTGAAAGACTCGCAAATCCGGGTTCTTCTTTATTTTTTCGATGAACTGATAAGCGAGAGCGGCTGTATTCGCCTCGCCATCGACGGAAATCTGTCGCGCCGATTGGTTGTACGCCGTAATTCGCACTTCGGGAGATGGCAGGCTTTCGAAAAGATGCAGGAGAATTTCGACCGGATAGTAACGAGCATCGATCGCTGGTGAGAGAGCCTTCCAGTTCGCTTCCGTTGCGCGGACGAACTTTGTCTCGGGAGCGTCGTGTGCAATGCGGCTGTCAAGCCGTCCAATTTGAAATCGGAGTAGTCCCAGATACGCAAACAAGAGAAAAAGAAGCGCAACGTAAGCGCCACCTATCCACACGATCCGCTTGCGCCATCCTGCCTGCCTGATCAATTGTGAACGACGGCGACGCCAGCTTTCTGGCAGAAGATTCAGTTTAACTAAAGCGGGTGGCAGCTCGACCCCAACTATCTCGGTCGGGCTGGCGAGGATTCCCTGCACAGTGTCCCGCATCTGATAGCAGCTTTCATCCAGCAAGACATTTGGAGAGGAAGCATTGATGCCCTGCAGCTCGGCACTCATTCGCAACTGCGGCAATTCAAGCTGCAGTTGTTCCCCGTTGCCATTTTCAAACACGCGCGCCAGGCTCAGTTTGCCGTTTTCTGTCATGGCGTAAACCAGCGTCTCACCTTCGGGATAAATAAAGAGAGCATTTCCCTTTGGAGCGTATGTGCTGGCACGCTGCGCTGCATAAACGGTCACCTGACGTGGGATAAGACCGCGGTCGAATAAGGGAGCAGCAATCTCGGCAAGCTGTTCGTTTCTGATCGCCACAGCCGAGACCACGCTTTCGTTTTCGTCTTGCTCGATCACTTCGAAGTCGGTGGTCACCTCTTCGGCCGAGAACGGTAACACCTTCTCGATTTGGATCCGAATCATTTCCGGAAACTCCGCTGGATCGACGCTCGGCAGGCGAAATCGCTGAGCCAGCACGGCAGCAATAGGCAGGCCCAGGACAAAGTCGTCGGTCGCAGAAAGCAATGGCACGGCTTCCCCCAGTGTCTGTAACTTGCGAACGCTCCACGAACCGTTGTGGTCAACGCTGCCCGCAGCCGTTTCACGCGGCGACACAGCCGTGGATGAGCGCAGAAAATTCCATCCATGGGCGGTGGGAATTATGAAAATGGATGGCATCCCTGTCTCGATATCAAAGCTCCTTCCAACTCATCACCTGAGGACGGCCCCCGGCGGCGCCTCCTTTTGATACTATCATCTGAACGGTACGCGTCACGTCGCCTGACTTTCCTACGCTGATAACGCGAAAGACCAATGTGTTTCTCAATCCGAGGTTTAGGCCGCTATTCTGTGGAAGTTGGCCGTTGGGGAACCCCAGCGTAAGAAGGGCGGTCTGCATGTCAACCTGTCCATCGTCGGCTGTTCCATCGATTCCATCCGATCCGCGCCGCAATTGCAAGAATTGATCCACTCTATCGTCTCCCCCTGTGCCCAAAGATTGCACCAGGGCACGCAACATATCTCGCGAGGCCCAGGCAAGATCGAGCACTCCTCCACAGTTACTCACAGTTAAATCCTCGTCCCAACCCGGCTTGGAGGTAAATTCAGCCCACCCACAGATTTTCTTTAGGTCGTCCACCGAAGTCAGGGCCGCATGCGGCGGTTGATAATCATCGGTTTCTGGGCACGCGTTCAGACGGTGAAGTCCCGGTGGCGACATCCAATCGAGCAAAGAATCTACCATTGTATCAACGTTATTCAGTTCGATTCCTTTAAGGCCGAGATACTGGCGCAAAATCTCCACAAGCGGTCTGTTCTCTGCTCCTCCGGGCGCTAGCAAGTTCAAATTCAATCGACCACACTCGCCAATCATTTGAACGTCGTAACCTTCGTGATTGCCTACTTGTCTGTGCAGGTTCGCAGAATCAGGCTTGATCAGTGGATGCAATGCAAGATCAGCGCCCGATGACGCCATGGCTTCGGCGTCCAAAACGCGGCTTGCATTGCCGGAAACCGCAAGGCGCGAATTAATGTCCAGCGCCCACGAAATGACCATTGCGCTGAGCAAGAACAAGGCCCAAAGCGCAAGCATCAGGGCCGCGCCACCACGCAACTTCGAATTTGGAGCCTTCATTCTCAATACGGCGTCCGCTTCAATGGAATAATCGCTTCCCAGGGCACTGATGAATCAGTGCGCCCCACGCTCACCTTCACCAGCCAGGGCAGCTGGGACATGTTTGACCATCGATCAATCCAAGTGTTCAAGTTTGGATTGAAGTAACTGATCTGGAGGCTGCTCACATTCTTAATTAATGGCACCCACGTCTCGTGCCCTTCTCCAACATCGGGATCGTCCTTCGGTTTTCGCAAGAAGCCGAGATCGAGTCGGTCGCTCTTGTCGCTTTCCGGTTGTAAGCGCAGCGTCACCGTAAAGTCGCCCGGCGCGTAGCGAGTAAGGAGTCCAGGACCGGGACCCGAATTCCACCGTATCCAATCACGCTCCCGTTCATTAAGCTTGAACGGTTCGCCGTACATTCTCGAGCTGACCGAGGTGAGGTTTTGCCACTCTGATGTCAGAAGATCGCGCAGTCCATCATACTGCGAATCTGCGGCAGCTGTCTCGGATGACAAACGCAACGCGGTCATGTTCGCTTGCACAAAACGAAAAATCGCCAGCGACATCAACCCGAGGATTCCCACCGCAAGCATGATTTCCAGCAACGTGAAACCAGGGAAGTGACGAGATTCCCTCTTATCCTGGGCGGTAAACATAAAACTGGATCTGTTTTGACTGAGGAAAACCACCCTGGCGCCAATGAGCAGTTAAAGTGACAAGGTAGATCCCGTCGAGAACCGTATTATCCGGTTCTGTCAGTTCCGCTGCCGTGGCCTTTTGGACAACCTTTATGCCTCCGTAATTGGTATCGACCTTGAATTCCTTGGAATCATCAGGAACGCCTTTCGTCGCCTGAACTTCTGCCATGCGATCCGACAAAATCTGTCGCACGACGCCTTCTTCGGCGTTGATGGCGCTCGCATTCAGGCAATTTTCGACCGCGTGTCCAAGCGCGATGACGCCGAGCGCGAAAATCGTGATGCCAAGCAGAACCTCGTAAAGAGCAAAGCCGTCGAAGCGTTGAAACGTCGAAGCGTTAAAACGGAGTGGTTTTACCCGCTTCGAGGGTTTACCACATAAACGCTTCAGTGAATCTCTATCGCACCGCATAACTCGTGATCTCTGGCCGCCCCGTGAGCGGTGAGTAGTTCGCCGTCCATGAACCAGCAGGGCCCTGAAAGCGAACGGTTGCCGGTTCACAGGTCCCGGATGGCCAGAAAATCCATTCCGCCGGATATTTTTCTGCTAATGCCACCGGCAGCGAGAGTTTTAGCGTGCTTCCCCTGTTCGGACGAACCTCAGCCTTTGCTTTGGCTTCCTCATCCTCTGCGAAAGCTTCCGGACGTACCATGACATTGTTTTTGCCCCAAACGATCAGGTAAGGACGACGCTCAGTGACGCTTAGCGTTTGCGCCTGACGCACAAGATTGTTGAACTCATCCAGCGATTGCTTCAGCCGCCTGTTTGCTATCACGCCGCTAAAGCTGGGCACCGCCAGCATCAGTATTAACAGCAGGATAAAGATTGAGAGAGCAATCTCGATCAACGTAAAACCCCGGGCTCGTTGCACCGCCGGAAATTACTCGTTTCACCGCAAATCACAACAGTGCCCGCTGGGCGTTGCGGTCTTTGTGCCGCTTCCGTCGACGACGCGGCAGACGGAGCAAATCAACAGTGATCAGAGGCGTAACCGTGAACTGCAGTAAAGGCGATCGTTTGCGTCCACCAAGCGGGATCGGCGCAACAGCCGAGAAATGTGTCTACCAGCGCGTTGTCAAGGTTGCCAAAGCTCATCATCTGATCGCGAAGGTCCTTGACTGTCTGTGTCCAATAATCTGCCCATAAACTAGTCCCGTTGTAGATTGCGGTTTCTGCAGTGCCGCCGGTTCGCTCAAGACGCAACGCAGCCAATCTGGGCGCCAGAGTACGACCGATTTGATAATCAATTCCTCGGCCACGTGACCATGCAAGCCAACTACTCCAGAACGCCCGCACCTCCGTCGGCTCGGCGATCGTGACCGGAAGGAAATCGGGCTCAATCAATAGGATGGCGCCTCCAGGTCGCAAGCTTGCAACGAGATTCGCGATCGCCTTTTCGGCGTCGGCAATATGGTGAAGCACGGCGCGAGCCGTTACCAGATCGAAGGTGCCAGGCTCCACCGGCCCGGCCATGATATCAGCCTTGCGCAACTCCAAATTCGGCAAACGCACATCGATCAGCGAAAGATCTAGGTCGACCGCTATGGCTCGTCCACCTGGAGCTATCTGCCGTGCCAGCCACGCCGAAATTGACCCGTTGCCGCAGCCAACTTCCAGTGTCCTAGCGCCTGGTTTAATGACATCGAGCGACTGGAGATATCGGCGATGCATTGGATCGAATAATTCCGACATCCACGCGAGTCGCTTCCCCTCGCCTTTCAAATGGTGACCCAACACATATTCCGGCATGGCGCGGTCATCGTAAGTCGCCGACGTGTTAACGGCTAATCATTGGGCAAAAGCGATTACGCGCCGCAATTAGCCGCTAAAAAAAAGCAATCAAACGGCAGCGGCAGTGCTGGCATGTGATAAACTTTAAGCCGAAATGAAGCCTGCTTTGCGCATCGGCATCGTCGGAGCTGCGCTTTTCGTAGTCGCGATGCTTGTGTGGCAGGGAGTTACTGCTCACGGCGCACCTGATCCGATGCAGCCTAACACCAGCCGCACCGTAGCATTTCTGGATATTGGTATTCTCGTCTTTCGCGAAGGTCTGGAATGCATTCTGGTCCTCGCAGCGATCACTGCGAGCATGACAGGTTCCAAACGCAGTCATCGCCGGCCAGTCGCGCTCGGCGCGGGGCTGGCATTCGTCGCAACTTTGATCACGTGGTTGATCGCAGTGCGCATTGTCGGCTCACTCAGCGACAACATGTCGGCACTCGATTTGCAAGCCGCCACCGGGTTACTCGCAGTCATCGTGCTGCTCGTCATCATGAACTGGTTCTTTCACAAGATTTATTGGGGAGGTTGGATTCGCGCCCACAATCGCCGGCGAAAGGCCTTGCTGGAAAATGCGCGCACGGCCGAGATCTCCCAGAAGCGTCTCTGGTTTGGATTGATCCTTCTCGGATTCACCTCGCTTTATCGGGAAGGATTTGAAGTCGTGCTGTTTTTGCAAAGCTATCATCTGCGACTTGGCGGAGCCGTCGTGTTGAAGGGCGCAGTGCTGGGCATGGTTCTGACGGCGATGGTAGCGCTATTGACCTTTGTTCTTCAACAGCGTCTGCCGTACCGGAAGATGCTGATCACCACCGGCATTCTCCTCGGAGGCGTATTGCTGGTAATGGTTGGCGAGCAAGCACAGGAAATGCAACTGGCACAATGGATACCGACCACTGAAATCACTTCCCTGAAAAGCTACATGCCACCGTGGATGGGACTCTGGTTTGCCGTGTTCCCGACAGTTGAAACGCTAGTGGCTCAGTTTATTGCTGCCGTTTTAGTAATTGGCTCATACTTCGCTGCCAGGCATTTTGGCGGCGGCGAATCGGGTGGGACCGCGTTGGAACCTCCCGCCACTAGAATGGCTGCGATCAACGCTTAACAAAGATTCCGCAGAGCGTTACGCAAAATTTGGCGCAGTAGTGTCGCCGCGGACGTATGCGCGATTCCAGTTGAACGAAGTCGCAGGCTTTTCACCTTAGGCGGATGATTACGCCGCGTTGCCGTTCTCTTTGGCTGGTTCAATTCATTTTCGGCATCTCCGCATTCCTCTTTTCGCCTTCTCTTCAATCAGCTGCATCCCCTACTCCCGTTCCGCCTGGAGCCATCGATGAAAAATTGTTCAAGGGAATACCATGGCGACAGATTGGACCGTTTCGCGGCGGGCGAGCTTTAACAATTGAAGGCGTACCGGGCGAGCCGGATACCTATTATTTTGGCGCGGTCGCGGGTGGAGTTTGGAAAACCACTGATGGCGGGGCCAACTGGACTCCCCTGTTCGACAAACAACCTATTTCGTCAATCGGCGCGATCGCTGTCGCCCCATCGGATCACAACGTGATCTACGCGGGCACGGGCGAAGCAGCCATCCGCGGCAATACCACCTACGGCACGGGAGTCTTCAAATCGATCGATGGCGGCAAGACGTGGGAAAATGTTGGGTTAAAAGACAGCCGCCAAATCGGTGCACTAATTGTCGATCCAAGAAATGAGAACGTCGTCCTTGTGGCCGCGCTGGGTCATGCATTTGGCCCAAACGCAGAGCGCGGAATATTTCGGACCGCCGACGGCGGGAAGACCTGGACGAAAGTTTTGGCCAAAGACGAAAACACCGGCGGCATCGATGTTGTTTTCGATCCGCACAATCCGAACATTGTTTTTGCTTCGCTGTGGCAGGCGCGACGGCAGCCGTGGTTTTTTTCAAGCGGCGGTCCAGGGAGCGGGCTCTATCGATCTGAAGATAATGGCGTGACGTGGAAACGTCTCGAGGGCAATGGCCTCCCC
>JBKPLX010000205.1:0-5659 GCA_046731855.1 Verrucomicrobiota bacterium
ATCACCTCCTTTCTAAGGAGTAAGCGATGAGAATTTGAAAGATCAGATTCTTCATCACTAGGTCGGCGGCTAATTCCAAGAGCTAATCAATTGATAGTTCTTGGATATGCCGTGAAGACTTTGGAATCGAAAGAAACCAGAGCTTCAAAGGAGATGACGGTAACGCACAATTCAGTCTTTGCTGCACATCGACTGCAATGCCGGATGACGATTCACAAGGTCGACATCCGGCATTTTGTTTTTCAATTCTGTCGTTTCGAGCCCGTCGACTTCGCTCGGGACAGGCTCTGTCGAGGAATCTCTTATTGTTCAGCCCCGATTTGTAGATCCTTGAAACTCCCGTTAATCACGCGCTGCCCGCGTCGTCAGACATACACCAGGCGGCCACAGTCTTTGGCTACAAAGTTTACGATACTTGCCCTGCAAGCACCTTCGCAACAAAACGCGCCGCATTTTTCTGCAGAATTAATTCTTCACCGGCTGATGCGCGCTGCCTCTTGAAGAATTGCCGTGTCGCTTCGGGCCACTCGTCCCAGGAAAAAAATGGCCGGACAATCGCTTCCAAATAAACCAGTGCCCTGATTCGCTCCGGATAGCGCTGAGCCCAATAAAATCCAAGAGCCGATCCCCAGTCATGGACGACAAGAATGACGTTCTTCTTTAGGCCCATCACATCGAACCAAGCGTCGAGGTAGCGTTGATGGTCCACAAACCGGTAAGAGCCACCAGGTGCAGCTCCGGAGTTACCCATTCCAACAAAGTCGGGAGCTAAACAACGCCCGAGCGGTATCAGATAAGGAATGATATTCCGCCAAAGATATGAAGGAGTTGGATTGCCGTGCAAAAAGACAATTGGATCACCCTCGCCGACGTCGACGTAAACCATGTCAGTGTCGAGCACAGCTACTCGTTTTCGATAGGAATCATCTTCAGTCGAAATAGCAGTATGCATCATATTGGTAGTTTCGATTTTGAATCACTTTCGCTGTGTCGAAGATAACACCGCGAGAATCAAACTGGCCAGGCTGGCTAACGACACAAATGTTCTCGCTGTGTGATAAACCTGCCAACGCGCGCGCATCGTCGTCCAATCGACAGGAATCGTTTCCGTTGTCCAGGTTCTGATTTGGTTATCGATCGGCACTTCCACCATCAGCGTGATGAGCAACGCCACTACAATAAGTACACACGCGGCGATCCCAAAGTAGAGCCCTATCGAGTTCTTCTTGGGAATTAGCGAGACTGACGTGATCATCAACAGGATACACGCAGGCATAAGTATTCTCATCGGCCATGCGACGTTTCGTATAATCGTTTGTCCAATGTGAATGAACTCGCTGGCAGAAAACGTTTCAATTGACCGCGTGAGAGTAAACCATGTTCCCCAGAACACTCCTGTTATCAGGGCCAAAAGGAAGAGCGCGACGAATGTCGTTACCTTCCATGTTGTAGTTCGATTCATCTCCACCGCTCTCATGCTCCTTATCGGTCGCGCGGAACGACTTGATTCTGCATATGTTTCAGTTCGGTTTTTGTCTCTTCACGTTCAGGTTCGCATCGAAGAACTTTAACGCGGCGTTTCCGATGTACTCGTGCAGCTTGGCCCGATCCACACCAGAAGCATCGATGCAGGCGTCCGGATAATTGTCCCGTCCGACCTGATCACACTCATTGCCGAAGATCTCATGGCCAACCTGACCAGGCAGCACGTCGAGTTTGGCATGCGGGATATATTTTGCGGCAAACTCGCCATTTTCTTTCGGCGGTGTTGCTGTGTCGGCGGCCCCAATGATATAAGCTGGGATAGTCATTTGCCGAAGCCCGGCCTCGTCCATGCCAAACCCCTGAATGTCTCCGGGAGCCATCGCAAATGCCGCTTTCACACGGTCGTCGCGCACGTTAACCGCGGGTTCAGCGTCAAGTTGCATTTGCTCGCGGAGGTACGACGGCACCACCTGATTGTTCTTCCATCCGCGTTGGTACGCCACAAACAGATCGGGATTAATCTTGGCCCCACCGAGCCACAGTACGGTAAATCCCCCTTGCGAATGGCCCGCTACGCCAATCTGATTTGGATCAATGTGTGGTCCCCAAGTTTTGTCCTCGAGTAGATGCGTGATGTCCAGGCTGACATCGCGCGGGCGTTGCCAGAGCCTGTTGCGCACAAACAGTGCGCTCGAATCAAACGTATTGGCTCGATAATGGTAGACCATTGCTACCAGATAGCCGCGCGACGCCAAGTATTGACCGAACCAAGCATAGCCCGAGCCGTTGCCGCCGGCCCCGTGCGAAAACACCACCAGTGGATGCTTCAGGCCGTCAGACACAATTGGCGCGTCTTTGTATAGACGCAATTTGGTGGACAAGAATATCTTGAAAGGGGAAGCGTTACTATCCGGCGCCGCCGGATAGATCAACATGTAGTTCAAAGGTCTATCGCCCTGGGTTGGGTCGCTATATTCAATTTGCGTCATTCCGACAGGATACGAAGTGATAGGCAGCGCGGCTTGGTCCAGAGCGTACGCAGACCAAGTCAGAAGACCGCAATACATGGCCACGACCCACGCCGGGACGCCGAAGAGAAGGCGCGTGAATCCGTGTCGTTTCGACCAAATGGATCGCATATCCTGATCTATGCGATTGGCTACCTGGCAAATCAGCCACCGTTTCTACGTCCTTCAGTCAACTTGGTTTAATGATTTCGGTTGCGGTTTCAGTTTCTTCAAGACCAAACCATTAGGCCAATTCAACTGAAGCTGGCTACAACTAACTTGTTAGGCGGTTAGATGCATAAAATGTTTAGTGGGAAACAGGACTCGATGTTCCTGTCTAATGAACCAACGTCGGCAAGGGTTTTCTACCCTCTTCGGCGTCGTGCAGATCTACCCACGTTTGGATGTCGTCGCGCTCACCCAAGCCTGAGCGCCCTTTAGCTGCCTGCAAGTCTCGGCTCGCGCCGTCTCGCCAGCCACGCTTCATGAGGAACGCGTTCCAGATCGAGATTTCCTCATCGTTAGGTCTTCTGCCTCGCTCGAAGCACCATTCAAGAATTTCCTCATCCGACCCGCCTTTCAGTGTTCGCTCCACAAGTTCATTGTAATTTACGCCCAGAAACCTTGTGCAACGGGCGTCGAACATTGTCGGGTCTTCGTCGACACCGGTAAAATAGTCCGGCGGCAGTTCACCTCGGGCTTTTAACCGGATCTTGTCCAGCATCCGCGCAAAATAAATCAGGCCTCTTGTTTCAACGTGATCGCTACAGGGAGTCTGAGTCTGCATCAAAAAAAGCTTCTGGCTTTGTGGTAAAGTGTCAACAGTCCACTCAGCACAAAATGGCCATACCACTTCGACGGGAGCTTGCGATTACGAGCGGCTGGCCTAATGAGCACAATTCGAATCGTGAAAGGAAGTTCATCTAAAAAGCCAGTTAACAAGCAGCGTCGTCGCCATTCGATCATGGCTTTTGAAATGATCCAGTTGGATCGTGCGTCGGATGAACCACTCCATGAACAACTTTATCGCCAGATTCGCGAGGAATTGGTTTCGGCGACATTCAACAACAACTCTTCGCGACTCCCCTCCTCTCGCGAGCTGGCCGCCGACCTGAGAGTATCGCGATTCACCGTAAACGTCGCTTTTTCGAGGCTCCATTCGGAGGGTTATCTTCAATCGAGAGTTGGATCGGGCACATTCGTCGCCGAGCCGTTGCCGGAAACTTTCTTGAGCGCTCAAACGGCAAAAGCAGAGCCACACATAGAACGCCCGCCCCGTGTTTCCGATCGAGTAAGAGGTATTCCGGATCAGCGCATCGGACACCAGTTTGATTTCGGAATCGCCGGCCCGCCAGGTGTCACGTTTGTCCCCGCTGTCGCAGCGCTTGACGAATTTCCGATCGCAATATGGGAGCGACTCAGAGCAGAAGTCCTCGCAAAAAAGGGCGCGCACTTACTGCAGTATGCTTCAAGTCGCGGCGACCCCGACCTTCGCAAAGCGCTCGCAACTTACTTGTGTGATTATAGAGGCGCGCGTTGTCATCCGGACCAGATCATCATTACCGCTGGCACGCAGCAGGCAATGATGATCAGCGCGATGGCACTCGTAAATCGCGGAGAAGTTGCGTGGATCGAAGATCCGGGATTTTACCAAGCCCGCCGAGTCTTTGGCTTCGCTGGCGCGACCGTCGTTCCACGACCTGTTGACCGGGAAGGGATCACCATTGCGCGGCCGTCGAAACAGCGCTCACCGAAAATAATCTATGTTACTCCCTCTCATCAATTCCCGCTCGGCATGACGATGAGCCTCTCTCGAAGAACGGCCCTGATCGATTTTGCGCGCACTTGCGACGCTTGCATTTTCGAGGACGATCACAACTCAGAATTTCGTTATACCGGTCCCCCACTCCCGTGTTTGCAGGGGCTTGATACAGCCGGCCGCGTTATCTACGCGGGCACAATGAGCAAGATCCTCTATCCCTCCTTGCGACTGGGTTATATCCTGGCGCCGGAGCGATTGGTCGAACCAATGATTAAGATTCGGGCAGTAATGGATCAACATTCACCCGCGATCGACCAGGCCACCCTTGCCCGATTCTTGACAGAGGGATTTTTCCTGAGTCATATCAAGCGGATGCGGAAACTGTATTCTGACCGAAGAGAATACTTCATCGAACAATTCAATGGTTTGTTGAGTAAGTATTTCATCCTGGAAATTCCCGAAGCTGGGCTGCATTTCGTAGCCTGGCTCCGGCGGAAAACGGAATTGCCGCTGATCACCAGTGTCTGCAAAGAAATCGGGATGAGGCCGTCGCCGTTGTCATCCTGCTTTATGGAAGCAGAAGCGGAGCCCGCGCTCACTTTCGGATTCGCCGCATGGTCGCGTGCACAAATTCGCGAAGGCCTTGGTAAGTTCGCGTCGGCGCTTAATTCAAAATTGAAGTAAGCAATTTCGACAACTCGCTCTGGCTCGGCAGGCGCTCTTCACGAGCCACTCCCAACCGTTCCGCCATCCTGGATCCTACGAAAAACCCTGCGTATACCGCTGGATCGGTTAATCGACAGTTGAATCAAAAGTGAAATGGCCCGTACCAAATCTGCGAAGTGGCTCTGGTGGCAACGTCTGTTCAGTTCCTAAAATGTCGTCATGAAAATTCAACAAAGGAGACAAATATGACAACACAATTCATAACCAAAGGAACCAGCCAAAATCTTTTAATAATTCTGGCTGTTGTCTCCTGCGGAGCTGTTCTAACGCCGGCACACGCACAGAGACCAGAGGCAGCAAAGAAAAGAATGCAATACGAGGTATCGAACCTTCCTTCAGTCGGCGGAACGAGTAGCGGGGGAAACAGCATTAATAACCTGAGCTGGGTGGCAGGCTATTCCAGATACCCGGATAGGAACCGGCACGCTGCGTTGTGGCGAAGCAATGTGCTCACCGACCTCGGCACACTTGGCGGACCAAACAGCAGTGTCGCATGGAACGTGAAAAATACCGCGGGCATCCTCGTGGGTATTTCCCAGACTCTCACGCCGGAGCCGAACGGCGAGTACTGGAGTAGCAGGAATTTCTACAGTACGCCTAACAACGTAGGCTATATCAACCTCGGGTTCGTTTGGGAAAACAACCAGATGCGGGCGCTTCCCAATTTTCAGGGTGGAAA
>JBKPLX010000206.1:0-13633 GCA_046731855.1 Verrucomicrobiota bacterium
TGATCCTGATCGTGGGCGTTAAGCACAAGGACCTTGGCGCCCTGTTCAGCATGGAAAATCTTCAGTCTAGCTCTTATGAACTACTGATTTTCGGTGTAATCACTGCAGCTCTGATGGTGTTGTGGGTACAACATCAGAAAGGTCGTACCATGCCTCACGAGTGCAAAACGCCAGCGCGCGGGGTCTACAACTCCAACCCGACGCAATCGAATGAAAGAATCCCCTAATATACCGGCAGAGCGTATCAGCCACGGCGTACAAAACCCGCAGCGCGATACGCTTTCCACGAGGCGCCAGGAATTTGCTGTCCCTCCGCCAAAGCGTTCCCACTGGATTGTGTTTCTGGTCGTCTGCTGTTTGCTTGGTCTGTTGGTGTTCAAGACCGTTCTTCACGTGATCAGCACCGATACTCGAAAGGCTCGTCTCGTGCATTCACCGTCGCCCGTGGAAACCGTTGCGGTGCGCAGACAAACGCTGGAAGAAGTCATCGGAGGAAGCGGTACCGTGCAGCAATTCAACACCGTCCTCCTCACCACGCAGATCACTGCACGAGTCCTCGAGGTTCCTGTGTGGATTGGCGATATCGTCAAAAAGGGAGATCTCCTTGTACGTTGGGATGATCGGCTAATTCGGGCAACACTCGACGCTAATCGCCAGTTTGTAGAAACAAGCAAGATCAAAATTAAAAATGAAACGCTACAAGTCGAACGCTACACAGCTCTGGCAAAGCAGCATATGGGTACGCCACTCGATTTGGAGAAAGCACAGATTGCACTTGCTGATGCGCACGAGCAGCTAGCCAAGGCGACCATGGGACTACGCGGGGCGGAGATCGCGCTTGAACGCGTGCAGATGAGAGCTCCGATTGAGGCCATCGTGCTTGAGCGGCTCGTGAATCCGGATGAGATCACCCACAATGATCAGATTGTGATGAAACTGGGAGCAATCGATACAGTATTGATGTTGGCCAAAATTACCGAAGAGAAAATTCATTCCGTTCAGGTGGGTCTTCCAGCCGAAGTCACTTTCCCCGCCTTTCCGGCTGAAACTTTTCAGGGCAAGGTTTTTAAGATCGATCCGAATACCGATCCCGTGACGCGAACTTTCACTGCCTACATACAAGTTAAGAATCCAGACTATCGCTTAAAGCCAGGACTATCAGGATTTGCGCACATCCAGCGCACTGCGAAAGATGTGATCGCAGTACCAAGCGTGGCAATAATGAACCCCTCTGGCGATCAAGCCTCGGTGTTTGTTGTTGACCGCAGCGGCCGTGCGACTCCGCGCAAGATAAGTTTAGGGATTGTGGTCAATGCCATGACCGAAGTAACATCGGGATTAAACGAAGGGGAAAAGGTCGTGACAGTTGGTCAATTATACCTGAAAGAAAATGACAAGGTTCAATCCACATCAAAATCTATTTTTGGGAAGTAGCCTGATCGGTTTGGTGGCGATCCTGCTGCTAGTCCTACCTACGAGACTACCAGCAGGAGAAGCAAGGACTCGCAATCTGATTCTTCCCCGACATCCTCTAACACTTCGTGATTGCATTGCTATCGCATTGGGAGAAAGTCCAAAACTGGAAGCTAGCGGCCTCGATTTGCTAGCAGCAGGGTGGGACATTCGCGCAGCGCAGGCCTCGCTTTGGCCAAACCTGACGGGATCAGTTGGCGGGGAGGCGTTTTCCGGTGAATCGACCGGCAAGTTCGGCATTGTCAATACGACAAGTCCCAGTGGAGGTGGGGTCAACGCCTCGCGGAATGTGGATCTTGCCGGGATTGCACTTTTTGGCGGTAAATTGCTCTACCCCATCTTCAAGGACGGAAGCATTTTCGGATTTAACGACGCGCCTGCGGTGGAGATCAAGAGAGCGCAAAAGGACGCCCTTCAGTGGACAACCCATCTTACCCGAGAGGATGTCATCTATCGTGTAACCGAAGTCTTCATCGACACCGTTGCAGCGCAGAATCGGGTACAGCCCATCGACCACCGAGTCGCTCTGCTCGAGCGATCGGTCGATATCCAAAGAGAAGAACAGCAGAAAGGATTGCTTCTGCCGGTCGATGTCCAGGTTGTCACAAAACAGCTCGACAGCGCCCGATCGCTTTCAACAATCATTCACGAGCAAGCCGATGCAGGATACCTGGGGCTGATCCGGCTTCTCGGTCTGCAACCCTCGGATCACATTCGCCTCAACAACACACTTCCGGACCCGCCTTCGCCGCCGGACGCGGCACAATTGTTTCACACGATGCTAGCTCGGCATCCATCCCTGCGGGTGCAACTCGCAAATGTCAATAAGGCAAAGCAAGATTACCGGCTGGAAAATTATCGTCTTTATCCATCCGTGGCTCTGCATGGTTCCGGCCTGTATGTCACCGATTTTGACACTGACGCTCATGACCTGGTCGGTGGAGTGACGGTTAGTATCCCAATCTGGGACTTCGGCGCGCAACTCAATACTGTGCGCGCACGCAGGGATACTTATGCCGCGGAACAGGCTCGCCTGGGCGCTGTTGGCAATGACCTGGCCAGTGATCTCGTCAAAGTCTACCGGGAAATCTATGAAACGAGCGAAAGCATCCTCAGGCTGGAGGGAGAAGCGGGGAAATTCGACCGCGATCTGCGTGTGGCTCAATCTCAGCAGCAGCAGGGCATCGCGCCGCCATTGACCGCGATTGACGCCGAGCTCGCACTTGTCAGTAAACAAGAGGAGCTGGAGATACACCGAGCGAGGCTGCTCCTGCGTTACGCCGAGCTGCAGAAGGCGATGGGCGGTACGTGGAAGTGGCTTCGATGAAGCAGTCGCAGCGGATTGTAAAAAACGCTTTTTTCGGAATTGCATCTTCTGTCATCGGTGGGGTCGTCTATCTGGCGACCATACTGATCATTGCTCATGCGGTCAGCATCACCGAATTCGGCAAATATTCCTTTGTTCTGGCCTTTGCGATGTTCGTCAACAACATCGCCGATTCTGGCTTACCCCGGATGCTGGTTCGGGAAATCTCGAAAGATCCGGACCAACTTGTTCCTCTGGTCGGTGCCGGGGCCTCGCTCATCTGGGCGATATCGGGAGTAATGTGTCTCCTGGTTGCCGTTATTGTTCCGTTTCTACATGTGGGGACAGACGTGAAAATATCCGTGCTTGGGATGAGCGTCGCTACCATGGCAACCTTCCACGCCGCGGGATATAGCGCAGCGCTACGAGCCTTCGAAGATAACGAGCTAAATTATCTCGGCTTTGTTTCGCACAAGATTCTTTTGCTAGGTCTGGTCTTTGTAACCATAAAGCTTCACTTCGGATTGCTCGGCTTCGTTGGCGCGCATCTTGCGTCGAACCTGGTGCTTTGGAATTTTTATCACATTGTAGTGACGCGCCTTTATGCCCGGATTCCATTACGCTTAGACTTCTCTCTCTGGAAATCTCTCCTTGCCGCGGCGCTGCCAATGGGTGGCGGGACGATGCTGCGACAGCTCGCGTTTCAGCTCGATATTCTCATACTTACCTGGATGACGAATCTTACTACTGTGGGACTGTTCAGCGGCCCGTACAGAATCAGCATGGCTCTGAGAATCATCCCTCAAACCCTTTCTCTGCCACTGTTCCCGCTCTACTCGCGCACGGCTCACCTCTCGCGAGAACGCTTTACTGAGGCTTATCGTTGGAGCACCAAGTTTTTCGCACTGATTAGTTACCCGATTGCCGCTTTTTTTCTGGCATGGTCGGGGCCAATCTTGCGGATCGCACTGGGCCAGAAATATCTACCGGCAATTCCTGCAATGCAGCTTCTCGGGATTGGTATCATCCCGTTCTTCTTGTCGACTCTGTTTCAATATCTTTTTGCTGCACTTGACCAGCAGAAGCGCTTCCTCGCGAGCACCTGCGTTGGAGCCACTTTGCGGGTTCTCCTACTCGTGACTCTCATTCCGCCGCTCGGATTTGTTGGCCCGGCAGCTGCATTTCTCTGCGCCGAAACTGCGATTGTTGCCATTTGGATGGTGCAACTGGCGCGGCTCGGCGTCCGAGCAAGATTGAGCGACGTCATTTGGCGACCTCTTGCAGCCGGAGTTGCGATGACCTTAGTGCTTTTTGCTGCGCGCGAGGCAACCGTTCTCTGGCAACTGGGAGCGGCGGGGCTAGCGATTGTTGTTTACGCTCTCATGTTACTTGCGCTTAAGACGTTTTCAGCCGAGGAAATGCGTCACGCACGAGAGGGACTGGCTTTTTTTCATCCATTTGTGACCTCGTGGGCGAAAAAGCTTAAACGCAACTCGTGAAAATAACGAAAAAGCTGACCGTATGGGCTGAGGCTGGCGCTAAAATTTGGATGGCGCATTGGCTCCTGATCTCAGGAAGTGTTTTGATTTTTGCTTCGGCATCACTCAAATGGGTATATTTCGCCTTCAGCATTCATCCTTTAGGTTTGCAGCTACCGTTGCTGAGAAACGTAGACCTCATCCCACACTTTTCTCTTCTCTCCTATGGAGTAGTTGGAATCGCTGTTCTTACAATCGGACTTGTTTTGCTTTGGCGTTCCGGCACATACCTCGCACTCGCTGCAGCCGCCGTGCTCGTTGCGTTATGGATGACAGCTCCATGCCAGATTGCTTTTGAGCAACCGGCTTTGCTTAGCCGGCTCGTTGCTGAGACTCAGGAGCTTTCGATGATTAGAGACTTTACAAAGACTTACCTTCCCACAGCTTACACGCCCACTGAAGAGTATCCGAGGAGGTTTGAGCTTAACACCCTTTGGGACCGCTTTCTCGCTGCGTCTTCTTTTTTGGGTCTGGGATGGTATTGTTTTGGGATGGGATCGTTGCTAATTGTGATCTATTTAGCAGCTCGACTGCCTGCTGAGGAAAGGATCAGAGTGGTGGCAATGGGCGGAATTCCAGCGGGCGTAGTTATCATTCTGCTGGCGCCTTCGCTCATCGGGCAGCATTATTTTACTGATGCCTGCACTGCGCAGGCTCAAGGTGCCAGGGAGAAGGCAATCACCTCTTATCGCAGGGCGATGTGGTTTGATCGGTGGCGCGCCTGGGACATCAATGCGTACGCAGCTATCGGAGATTTCGAAAGGTTGTCCAATTTAAGCAAGGATTCCCCGGAGCAGCATATCAGCAAGGCTCGGGAATTTAAGGAGGCAAGAGAATATGAATTGGCAGTTTTCGAGCTTGCCCGTGCTGCAGACTGGGGCGGCGACGTGGCATTAGTCGCGCGGCGTGAGTCGGCGCGCACCCGTGTGGAGTTTGCCCTCGCCCTTTACCGTAGTGGAGGTATTGGTGCAGCTGTAACTCAGTGGGAGCAGGCCCTTATGGAAGACCCTACGCAACTCCAAGGGATTACCTTCCTTATCGCCCGCGGAAATTATGATCTCGGCCGCTATCAGGCGTCACTCGACGTGCTCAAGGACGTGCTTCAGGCAAGCGCTGATAGACCGACACGGGCCAATGCTTATTCCCTGGCAGGAGATTGTTACGCGAAGCTTAGCCGTGACGCTGAGGCCCGCACTTCTTACAAGCGTTCTCTCAAGGAGGGCATGTTAGTGAACTTCTGGGGAATGAGTCGACTGACCGGCAATTAGGTAACCTGATGGACTCTTTCTTTCAGCCATTTCGGGATTTACCATCACGTGCGCGGCAGTGCTCATTCGTGTTAGTGGCGCTTTGTGGAGGCATACTTGGTTACTTCGTGCTTCGCACTTTTGCCAGTCCACTTCATCGGCAGTACCAATTGGACTTCGGGGCTGCCCAATGGATAGAGCCTGCCGAGTCTGCTCCGGTGGCTTACTTCCGCAAGGACATTTTCCTAAATACTGCGCCCGATCAAGCCTGGCTGGAAGTCGCAGCAACGGACTCGTTCAAAGTCATTATCAATGAAAGCGCAGTCGGCTCTGAAAATAATCTGAAGACGCGGGTAGCACAAATCTATGACATCAAAAGATTTCTAAAGCCTGGCACGAACGTAATTGCTGTCTCGGTTACTCGCTTTTCCTACCCTGGTTCCGCGCAGCTTCTCGTTTCTGGCGGGTTTGAAGAACCTGGCGGCAAAACGGGGTCGTTTATCTCGGACGAACACTGGAGAGCTACTCCAAGAACCGGCATCGTACAAGGTACAGAGGAATGGGTTTCTCCTCTAGTGCAGGAAGAGGTTTGGCCTAAGGCGCGTCGCGCCACAATCCTTGAACATCCAGTGCACATAAACTGGGTGGACAGCAATCCGCGTCTTGTACGACTCCCGCCCTCTGGGAAGTGGATCACGCCCGAAAACGCATCCCGAGAGGCAGTCTTTTCCACCTCTCTGAATGCGGAAAGAGCTCGTCCAGAAACATGGATTCAAGTGGCGAGTTCGGGGAGCCTTGACCTTCTCGTCAATGGTAAGCTCATCACCGGCGCGGCTATTTCCCAGTCCAAAGAACCAAAGATACCGCCTTTACCTAGGATGGCGACCGAGCCTTCGGAGAAGGAAAAGGCCGCCATAGAAACTCCACCACCGGCAGTCATTAGACCGCCGCAGAACGCCAACCCTCCGCCTTCTCGGAGTCCCTCCGCGACTCCCAGCCCAACGCCCGCACCCGCGCGTTCGGAAAGTACCGCCGAATCGATGACCACTTCGGTGCAGAAACCGACTCTTGACGCGTATGATATTAGCTACTGGATTAAAAACGGCCCTAACACAATTGTGGCGGCGGTCCGCGACAATCAGGGGCCGGCAAGCGTTCTCGCAAGCGGGTTCATGGTTCGAAGAGATGGTAGCGTCCAAGGATTTGAGACTAATGCCGACTGGCGAGTGGGCGATCAGCCAAACGCGCCAAACCAGCGCGCTGTGGAAACCGGTAGCAATGGGTCTGCGCCCTGGGGTTACCTTACGCAAGAACTAGGGAAACCGGCAAACCTTTCTGACTTTGATGCCGTAGCCAAACCTGTCGCGGTGATTTTGTTGACGATCATCGGAATCATAGTCATGTGGCTGCTGGCCTCGCGGTTTGTGGCCGCCGCGAGAAACGAATCCCTTAGATACGCGCTCGTTCGGGACGCACTATTTCACACGCCGATTATTGTCGGTCTGCTCTTCCTGCTCCTTCCACGATACGACGTTCGGTTTCCAGTAGAGTGGCCATTCCAGCCAAAATTTGTTGGCCTGACAGTTGCCCTACTTCTGGCAGTTCGTTTGCTTCACTTCATTCCGCGCCAGCGAGCAACGAAGGAGCTCGGCGCTCGGGTCCGGCAAATCAAAAACATCATGTTTGCCGATGCGATGCCCTACCTGCTTTTGGCTGCGACCATAGGTTTGGGTCTCGCGTTTCGTTACAATGATTTCGGCGCCATGTCGTTCGACCATGATGAGTACGGTCTGATTCAGAAATCAAAAGGTATTTGGGAACTTGGTTTCCCGTTCAACCGGATTGCGGGAGAAGTCAAACCGGCTACCACCTATGAGTTGGTTACCTACCCGATGGCCATTACCAGCTTGCTTTTTGGCGACTCAGAATGGGCGAGGCGATTGCCCTCTGTCATCATGGGCACACTGTGCATCGGGATAGTCGCACTGATGGGTCGCCGGCTTTTCAACTGGAGAACCGGGTTGATTGCGGCGCTCATTTACGCCTGTCTCCCCATGAATATCCGATGGGCGCAGAATGCCTTTTACCCGCAACAATGCCAGTTCATGGCGATGCTCACCTTTTGGTTCTTTTACGAAGGGATAAGAGTTCGCCCGTTTCATAAAAGATACCTGACCATAGCGGCCATCACATTTTGCGCAGCTTATCTGTCGTGGGAGGGAAGTGTATTCATTCTCCCCACTTTGTTCCTTGCCTTGCTCGTCGTGCGTTGGGGCGAATGGTGGTGGCTAAAGGAATGGCATCTTTACCGTTGCGTGTTCTTTATGACTGCCTTGGTGATTGCGCAACTCTGCTGGCGCAAACTCGCTTCGGCTCCATATTTGCAAATCGGCTCGGGCCTTTCCGATCTCGCCAGTCCTTCGCTCTTTTTTCTACAGTATGGCTGGCGGCCAATGTATTATGTCGATCAGCTCCTATTGTCAGAGAACCATGTTTTCTTCACCCTTATGACTCTGGCAGCGATCCCATTCTGCTGGCGTCAACCCGCCTTCCGCTATATCGTTACGCTAATCGGTTCCTTGGTTTTCTGCCACACGAACTTAATTGCAGCTCTATCGCCGCGTTACTGTATCTATTATCAGCCTCTTCTTATTCTCTCCGGAGTGGCTGCGACTGTTGCTCTTTGCGATCGCCTGCTCTTGCTTGCGAGGCACGAAGATAACTACACGATTGCCCGCGGCTTTGCGCATGCCACTGGAGTAGCCATGCTCTTATTGCTATTTATTCAAAGCAACGAGTGGCTGATGCGGCTTTACTCCCTCTCCAGCGCGGCCGCTTCACCCGGGCTTATGACACGCCTGGGCACATATCGCTATGACTATCGCGGCGCCGCGCATTACGTGGCAAACCACTTTCGGCCAGGTGACATCATCATCGCGGGTACCCCCCATGTTTTTGAACGCTACAGCGGGATACAGGGTGATTACTATATCGACAGCATCTTTGCAAAAAAAATAACCTACAATGAGAAATTCGCTGAACCTCGCTTTATGGACAAGCGTCGGGGTTACCCCACAATTCGTAGTCTGAAGGAGTTGCGTGAAGTAACCAGCCGAGGCCGGCGGACCTGGCTTGTTTTCAGTCAGGGAGGATTGAGGAATTTGAACAGCCCGGAGGCGCGGGTATACCTGAATCAACAGGCCAAAGTTGTCTTTGAGTCCTACCGCACCAAGGTCCTGGTTATCGGTGGAGAGAGCGAGGCAACGAATCTGGCAGCTCGCTATAAGGCCGAATAAGCTCTATTAACCGCTTTGCGTGCAGCTGCTCTCATCGAAAACAGCGATGCGCGTAGTGGTCCTTTGATTCGGGCTGCTTCCAGTTGCCGAAGGACGCCAGCGACTTCAGCCGCCCTGTTGTCAATCGCCTGCGCAAAAAGTTTGGCAGCGCATTCATAGAGTTCGATATCGAAGCGATTGCGTTCGGCAATTAGATCCAGAGTTGATTGCGGCAGATCGCGCTTCTTCGGTCTCGTGCGAGTAACATTGAAGCTGGAGTACGATTCGAGCCTCCAACCAAAACGCAGTTTCATTAGCGCGAGACTTTCCTCAAATCGTTCGGTCAGCCCCAACACACTGAAGTACTGGAGATTCTCTTTCGCTTTCAAGAGGGTCTCGGCTGTGCAGGGAGCATCGTAGTCAGCTCCCGCAATCATTTTGGTTTGCACGTTTTCTCTGGGCGAACGCCGCACGAAGTCCTCCAACGTCCAACCTTCGCGTCGGAATTTCCAATAATTAGGGTGCAACACGTAGTTCTTCATGAAGAAATAAGCGGAAATGACCCGTTCCACAGCCCCGCGCATTACGGTAATATAAGTGGCAGGTTGAGGAAGCACTTCGTGTAGGCCAAACGGCATGTGACCTTTGAAGACACGAAACCTCTTTAGCCGCCGCTGAGGCAGGCGCCAGAGGCGGGCCCTCGACCACCGGAAAAAAACCGGATCGACCGAATACATCTCCAGGACAGGATACTCCCACTCGATCAGCCGGTTCAGCGTTGTGCCTGCACTTTTTGGAATATGAAGAAAGATCAGCGCCTCGGCGGCGTTCGCGGCTGTCATCACGAGAAAGCTGAGGGTGATATTGTGATCAATAACAGAACTGCTGGTTCGCCGTAGAGTCAACGAAAATACCGTCGCCAATGTGAGGCACATCGCACTCGCAAGCGACTTGGCAAGGCCGGAACTAGTTGTCGGATGTTATCGCATTCCAACAGGCGTCCTGTGCACTTATCGTGCACCGTTTTCCCGCCAATTAATGTGGGCGGGTGGGCGAAATAAAGCCTCCGCCCGATAGGGTGTAGGCAATTTGACGATATTCATCCTTTATTTACAGGTTGTTTCGGGTAATACTCACATCAACTCTACGCTCCGTTGCACCACGTCGCCGTGAAGTCTAGGTCTGAATTACTCGTTTGGCGTCCTGCGAACGTGAAGCACGTCGATACCACAACGAGTCCGACATAAACGTGATAGTTCTCTCTTTTGATGCGTCGAGAGTATTTGAGCCCCGATCGCCCAGTAAGTTATTTAAGCAACCAGATACGTGAACAATCAGCTAAATCCCACCATTCAGGAATCGGTTGGAAGTTTACGGGACGCCCGAAAAGTTGTGAAGCGCTACATTTGCTTCACGGAATGGTTAAATCTAACGCATGGTCATTCAGCATAAGTTTGTGACTATCTTGTGCACGGCGCTGGTTTCTGCTTCCGTTGCCGTTCACGCAGCCAAAGGCCCGCCTCTCCGCACGGGTCTGTGGGTCACAGAAAAAACGAGCGAAGCCGCCGCCAATATCGGCCGCTTCGAGTCAAAGATTCGCGCGAATCCAAGCCTCTCCGGAGTCTGTCTTACTGCAAGCTGGAACGAGATCGAAAAAGCGTCCGGTCAAATTGATTTCAGCGCGATTGACAAGGCGATCGGCGTGTTGCGCCGGCTAAACATGAAATATGAGCTCGCGCTTAAACCAGGAGTTGATACTCCGCCTTACGTTTTCGACGAAGGAGCGCAGTCGTTCGAGACTTCCGTGAGCAATCCGCATCGGGCCAATTTCGGGGAAGCAGTACGGATCCCGATTCCATGGGATCCGAGTTACGAGCGGAATTTTTCCCGCGTCATCCAGGAACTCGGAAAGCGTTATAGTTCCGACAAATTGTGCGTAAGTGTCGTGTTGACTTGCGCAAATTTCATGAGCAAGGAGATGCTTCTGCCCAGAAAGCCGGCGGATCGCGCAAGATGGCATGCCACTGGCGACTACGCGACGAAGCTACGCCAAGTTTATCAGAAATACATCGATGAATGGGCGAAGGCGTTTCCGAAGCAGGCACTCTCATTGCATTTAGCGAAAGTGGCCGACCTGCCGCTGAGTTTTAACGAAGAGGTTATCGAATATGGATTGAGCAAATATCCGGAGCGCTTCACGATTCAAAACTGTCAGCTCACCGGTCGTAAAGAAGACAGTGGCACGACGAGCTATGATCTTATCCTGAAGTTTGGTGATCGCGTTCATCATGGTTTCCAAAGTCTGGCCGGTTTTTCGCACAATCCAGAACGAATGGGCTCGATGGAAATGGCCGCTCTCAACATTGTCCATGCGGGCGGCGAATACTGGGAAGTCTGGCACGGCGACGGCATGAACGCCGCGACATCAGCAGCCGTAGTGAGTGCATGGCAGGACGCGAAAAAGCTCGGGTACGAGAATTACAAACAGAAACTGATGGCCGACGGTCGCTACCGAGCCACAGATGATTACCGTCGTCCCGGGAGAGGTCGACGACGCGGTAGAGGTCGCAATCAGGAGCAGGAACCTGCCAATCAGGAGCAGGAGGACGAAGCTCCTGACACTTGACTGAGTTAACAAGGCATGCCCGCGGTTTTAGCTTGCTTTTTTTACGGGAATTCAGTGTTCTGGTACGATGAAGAATATTTTCCTCACCTTTGTTCTTGGCTGCATTGCCCTTTGTCTCTCCAATCACGTCCAAGCCATACCGCAGTTTCGAGAACTAACCGACCAGGTCGGTTTCGTTACAGAAGCAAAGAAATCGAAGGGTAACCCCGTCTGGGGTGATTTTAATAATGATGGTATTCTGGATTTAATCGTTCCTTGTCATGGCCTGTCTTTGTCCCATGGGCCTTTCGTTTATTTGGGACAGGCCAATGGCACATTTACCGACATTAGGAGCACATGTGGCTTTAGTAACTTGAGAAGGTTCAATGACTATGACAGCACGGATTGGCACGGATTTTCGCTCGGGGATTACGACAACGACGGCAATCTTGATCTGTACATTGCCGAAGGAGCCAAGGGCCACAGCGGAGGCATGATCAAACGCGACCTCCTGTTTCATGGAAACGGGGATGGGACGTTCACATACGTCAGTGATGTCGCAGGCATTGAGGCCTACGGCAATCGAGGCCGGGAAGGCTTTTGGGTCGACTATGACAATGATGGCAAACTTGATCTGTTCGTTAAAAATTACAAAAGCGCCAACGGGTTTATTGGGAGGAATCGTCTCTACAGGAATAACGGCAATAGAACCTTCACGATGATCTCCGGCGCTGGCGGTCTCGAGGATGCGACGTTTGGAACCCACGGCGGAGCGGTTACTTCTTTCATCGATTATGATAACGATGGATTTATGGATGTGGCCTTCTCCGGCGAGGCCACATCCGAAGCGCTCTATCGAAACAATGGTAACGGCACGTTTAGTGATGTTTCCGCAGCTGTTGGTCTGAGCAGGCGGAAGCCCTGCCAGGGGATTGCCTGGGGCGATTATAATAACGATAGTTATCTTGACCTCTTCGTCGCCCGAGGAAGTCTGGGGGGTAGTTCAACTTCAAACACTCTCTACCAAAATAACGGTGACGGAACCTTTACCGACGTGACACGGCAAGCTGGACTCACCGCGATCGGCAATTACTGGGCTTGCGCCTGGGGCGATTACGACAACGACGGCTATCTCGATCTGTTTGTCGCGTGCTCCGGCGGGACCGTTGTGGGAACACCGGGTAACGCGAATCTTCTTTATCACAACAATGGCGATGGAACTTTCACTAACGTAGCCGCAACCGAAGGTGTTGAGCTCGAGGATGGAGGCGCCAACCCGCACCGTTGCTCCGCGTGGGCGGATTACAATAATGACGGATTTCTCGATTTAATTATCAAGGATGGATGCGGCCCAGAGGGCGGCGCCGACAGTAGCGGTCTTGGCTTACACCGGCTCTTCCGGAATCGCGGCAACAGCAACCATTTTCTCAAAGTGAAACTAAACGGCCTACAATCGAACAAGTCTGCAATCGGAGCGCGCGTTAGGGTCACGTCGAGCAATGGTCAGGCGTTCCGCGAGAATAATGGCGGCGGCGGTGGCGAGTTTTGGTCACAAGGAAGCGAGCCGCTGCATTTCGGCCTCGGCGCGGCGACAACGGCGACTATCAGAATCATTTGGCCCAGCGGCATAATCGATACGCTGAATGGTGTCGCAGGTGACTCAACCATCACGGTCGTAGAAGGCAGCGGCCTTGATTCAAACTGACATTGGAGGGGCCGCCTTCCGACGGGATTCAGGGTTGTCACGTCTGATTGCTTTGCCAAGCGAATCGGCTCTTTGATAGGGGGTGTGATTTGCTGAGAGACCCCATTTCACACACGCCCCTCGTATTATCAACATGCGCATTGTTGATTCGAGCTCGCTTGGTTTCGACAAGTTCGCGAAAGTGGCGTCGCGAAAGAGTTAGCGTTAGGGCGGAGCCGCATCATTGCTGTACCGAAAAATCTTAAAGTTGAACGCCTTTTCCTCCTTTAGGACCTGGCAGCTATTGCACCGTATCAGTGTCCGTCGCACTGTTATTGGCTAGATTGGGATCGATGACTCCGTTAGGAGCGGTCACCGTGCCTGTGACGGAGATTGTGCCATGAGCTGACGTGCTAATTGTCCCTTTCACCTTGTAAGTGATGTGAGAGGAGGCAGGCAATGTTACCGTATCATAAATATTGCCAGTGCCAGCCGCGGTGAACCC
>JBKPLX010000207.1:0-10574 GCA_046731855.1 Verrucomicrobiota bacterium
TGCTTGAACTGCGCGACGATCAGAATCGCATTCTGAGCAAGCTGCGGTTCTCAGTCGTGGGTCACGCTGCAATGACCGGCGCCCTCGAGAAAAACGCGGAGCTGCAGATCAAACTTAACGCCAAGGAGTATCGCGCCGGGAATGAAATTGAGTTAAGCGTGACCGCGCCATACAGCGGCTATGGTCTCATCACAATCGAACGGGAAAAGGTTTACGCCTACAGCTGGTTCCAAACCAACAACGCCAGCAGCATCCAGCACATTCGCCTGCCTGAAAATTTTGAAGGCAGCGGTTACATCAATGTTGCGTTTGTGCGGACGCTCGATTCCAAGGAAATTTTTGTCAGCCCGCTCAGTTACGGCGTCGTCCCATTCACTGCCAATATCGAAAAGCGTCGACTCAAGATCGATCTCCAGACCGCAGCGAAAGCGAAACCGGGCGAACCGTTGCACATCGGCTACAAGACCGACCGGCCCAGCAAGATCGTCATTTTCGCGCTCGATCAGGGAATTCTGCAAGTTACCGATTACAAAACGCCGGACCCGCTAACCTATCTCTTCCGGAAATGCGCTCTCGGCGTGGAGACGGCGCAGATCGTTGATCTTATTATTCCAGAATTTTCCTTGCTGCGTTCTCTCTCCGCGTTCGGTGGCGACGGCGGCGAAGTTCAAAAATTGAATCCGTTCAAACGCGTCACAGAAAAACCGGTGGTGTTTTGGTCCGGCATTATCGACGCCGATACGACAGCTCGTGAAGTTGTTTATGACGTGCCCGACTTTTTCGACGGGACGCTAAAGATAATGGCGGTCGGCGTTTCAAATGAAACAGCCGGATCAGCCGACCGCGACGCGCTCATCCGTGGACCTTTTGTCGTAACGCCAAGCGTGCCGGTGCTGGCCGCTCCTGGCGATGAATTCGAGGCTGGCGTGACTGTCGCTAACAATGTCGAAGGGTCCGGCGCCGATGCGGAGGTGGAGCTCCGCGCCGATACATCCCCGCAATTGTCGATCTTGGGAACGCCAACCCAAAAATTGCGAATCGGAGAAGGACACGAGCAAAGCGTGAAGTTCCGCTTCCATGTCAATGACATGCTCGGCTCCGGCGAAATAAAGTTCGTCGCGCGCCGAAATGGGATCGAGACGCGTCGCCGCGCTACGCTAAGTGTTCGTCCCGCAGTCCCCTACGCGACCGATGTTCGCAGTGGCAATTTCAAAAAAGGACACGTGGACGTCCAAATTACACGGGCGATCTACTCCGAGTTCGCCAAGCGCGATGCCGCCGTCGCTGCGGTACCACTGGGACTTGCGCATGGTCTTTATGTTTTTCTAAAGGATTTTCCTCACGGTTGTAGCGAGCAGATCACAAGCGGCGCATTCTGCCGGCTCCTGCTGTCGGATGAAGCCGATTTCGGGCTCAACCGAGCGGAGGTAAACACACAGCTCGAGAAAACCTTCGCGACTCTGCGACGGCGGCAAAACGATCAGGGCGCTTTCGGTTATTGGGCGCCGGAAACAGATCAGAAGATCAGTTTCAATTCGGTTTACGTGATGGATTTCTTAAGCACGGCGAAAACAGCCGGCTTTGCGCCGCCCGCGGACATGTTCGCAAGTGGCTTGCGCTACTTGCAAAAGATGGTCACGCTCGAGCCCTCGACCCTGGCCGACGCGCGAATCATCGCCTACGGGATTTACGTGCTCACGCGTGAAGGTGTCGTAACGACCAATTACATTCTTAATCTGCGCGATTATCTCGATCAGCATCAGGCTGACATATGGCAAAATGATGTAACCGGCGTTTATCTCGCGGGCGCGCTCAAACTTCTGCACAAAGACAAAGATGCAGACGATTTGATCGGCGCCTACAAGATCGCCAATGATTCGAGCGGGGATTACGACGACTTCTGCCAACCGCTCGGAGCAAACGCGCAATACATTAGCGTGCTCGCCCGCGCATTTCCGTCGCGTCTAAAGGGAATCTCGGCGGCGGAATTCGAGGAAGTTCTGCAGCCGATCGGGCGCGGCGAATTCAATACACTCTCGGCCGCTTATGCTGTTTCGGCCCTGAAATCGTACTCACACGCCATCGCGCAAACGCTGCCCGTACTCAGCATTGCTGAAATTCACAAAGACAAGCGCGAGATTGCCCTAACGAGCGGCGCGAAATTGCTGCAACGGACCGCTTTTTCGAAAGACGCGATCGCGCTTCGCTTCAACAGCGCTGGAAAGCTCAGCGGCCCGGGCGCCTTTTTCCAGGTGGTGGAAGCTGGATTTGAACGACATGTTCCAACGCAGCCGGTCACCGCAGGCCTGGAAATTCATCGCGAGTTGCTCGACAAGAACAATCAGCCGGTCACGCGGACGAAACTGGGCGAACCGATTCATGTCCGTCTGCAGGCGCGAAGCGTAGGCGATAATTCCGTCACCAATGTTGCCATTATCGATCTTCTGCCAGGCGGGTTCGAAGTTGTGGGGACATCTTTGCAACCCGGCGTCTCGACAATTTCTGGCGTCGATTATGTCGATGTTCGCGAAGATCGCGCCGTCTTTTACGGGACCGTTTCCAGCAGCGTACTCGAGATCAATTATCAGATTAAATCATCTAATCGCGGCGAATTTACGGTGCCGCCTATTTTCGCTGAATCGATGTACGAGCGCGCCATCAAAGGCCGCGGCGTTGGTGGCAAGATCACCGTGACGGAGTAGCTCATCGGAGATACAGAAAATGAAAAGGCGTGTCGTTCTGAGCGAAGCGAGGGGCCTCTCACAGCGTGGTAGATCACGCTCATTCCAATATGTGGTCCAAGCTGCGTGGGCGAGGTCCTTCGCTTTGCTCAGGACGACTGCGTATAAAACTGGGCGTAACAAGAAACTTCTGCTCGCGTTCGCAATTCTCGTCGCAGTTGTCGCACTCGCTTGGATCGCGCTGCCCAGGCCGCCGTTACTCGATGGAATCTCATTCTCGCAATGCGTTCGCGATCGCAACGAGAAACTGCTTCGCATCACGCTGACGACGGACCAGAAATATCGGGTCTGGACTTCTTTGCCAAATATTTCTCCCGCGCTAATCGATGCCACTCTCCAGTTTGAAGACAAATACTATCGGTACCACCCCGGAGTTAACCCAGTCGCATTGGTGCGGGCGGCATTTGGTTTGCGACCGGGCGGGGCGCATAGCGGCGCTTCCACCATCACCATGCAACTGGCGCGATTGCGTTATCATCTCCCTACCCGCACTTTCAGGGGAAAGTTCGTTCAAATTGTCCGTGCACTCGAACTGGAGCGGCATTACTCGAAATCCCAGATTCTTGAAGCCTATCTGAATCTCGCGCCCTATGGACGAAACATCGAAGGCGTCGGGGCGGCCAGTCAGATCTATTTCGGCAAGAGCGCCGGGCACTTGACCACGCCGGAAGCAATTTCGCTCTGCGTCATTCCGCAAAGCCCGACCCGGCGCGCGTTGTTTGCCGACCGCAATAACCGCTCGCTCGATTCGGCGTTGAGCGATTGGTACGATCGCGCAAAAATCAATCGGCAATTCTTCGCGCGCTCATTCAGCGCTCGCGCGCAAACGGAACGGACATTTCTCGCGCCGCACTTTGTCCAACAAGTTGTGGCCGCCGAGAAAGGCCGAGACGAGATCGTGACCACCCTCGACCTCGCGAAGCAACAACTAATCGAGCGCCGAATCACGGACTACATTCGCGCAAATCGCAGTCGCGGAATCCAAAACGCGGCGGCGCTGTTAATCGATACGCGGAGCATGGATGTGCTCGCACAAGTCGGCTCGGCCGATTTCTTCAACGGCGAAATCCAGGGACAAGTGGATGGAACACGTTCCCCTCGCTCGCCGGGTTCCACACTAAAACCATTCGTTTACGCGCTCGCCCTGGAGCAGGGATTGATTCATTCATTATCGATCTTATCCGACGCGCCGCAGAGTTTTGGCGATTACGATCCGGAAAATTTCGATCGGGAATTCGTCGGCCCGATCCGCGCATGTGACGCGCTCGCGCGAAGCCGGAATCTTCCTGCAGTTGAGCTCGCATCCCGGCTCCGTCATCCCACGCTTTATGAATTTCTCCGCGGCGCCGGCGTCAAGTTACCCCGCTCGGAAGCTCTTTATGGATTGACTCTTCCGCTGGGCGGGGCCGAAGTCACGATGGAGGACCTGGTTCGCCTGTACGCTGCGCTTGCCAATGACGGAGAGTTGCGGCCGCTTCGCCGGACTTCACGCGATCCAGTCGCCTTGCGCGGCCGCCGGATGATCATGCCTGAAGCAGCATTTCTAACTTTGGAGATGCTCGATCTGCCACGGACCGAGATTAGCCGGGCATATTCCGATCAAGCCGCGCCGGTGTTTTGGAAGACGGGAACGTCTCATGGTTTTCGCGACGCGTGGTCAGTGGCTGTCTTCAATCACTACGTGCTTGCGATTTGGATCGGAAATTTTGATGGGCGCGCCAACGGAAATTTTGTCGGACGAATCGCCGCTGCCCCGCTCTTGTTTCAAATAATCGACAGTTTACGTGCGGGCTGGCTCGAACCTAACCAACTGCATCTCCCACCGCCCGGTGCAAATTTAAAACGTGTCTCCTTTTGCGCGGTGTCAGGCGATTTACCCGAACCGTACTGCACGCAGCAGGCTGAGGGTTGGTTCATTCCGGGCATTTCGCCGATCAAACTTTGTGATGTGCATCAGGAAGTGCTCGTTGATGCTGCGAGCGGCTTGCGCGTGCCAAGAGATGACGGAACTCGCGAGCTCCGCCGTGAAGTTTACGAATTCTGGCCGACTGAGTTGTTATCTATTTTCCGCCGCGCCGGAGTGCCGAGAAAACTGCCGCCGCCTTTTTTACCCGGAACCTCCCCCGACTGGATCGCGCGCACTGGAAATGCGCCGCGGATTGTTTCGCCGGCTGAGGGACAAAAGATCCTGCTGACATCGGCGGGCACGATCGCGTTGCGAGCAAAAACAGATGCCGATGTCCGCGAAATTTATTGGTTCGCGGGCAACACATTCATTGCCAGAACAAATCCACAAGACGTCGTTACATGGAGAGCGACGCCAGGCAGTTACGAACTCACCGCCCTGGACGACCATGGTCGCGCCGGGTCATCGGCGTTCACGGTGCAATAGGGGGCGTGCGCCAACCGATAAACCGCTGACTCACGCAACGATTTGCGTTGAGATAGTTGCTGCGGTTCTTTGCAATCCGCAATCGTTAATCCGCATTTCGCAATCGCACCATGTCCCGCCAATACACGCTGCAACGCGCGCCAACATCCCGCGATAGTGGGATCCACATTGATTACGCCGCCGAGTTGAACGAACAGCAGTTCGCGGCTGTGACTGCTGCGCCGGGTCCCCTACTCGTGATCGCGGGTGCAGGCTCGGGAAAGACGCGCACGCTTACCTATCGCGTGGCTTACTTGCTGGAAAACGGGATCGATCCTCGCAATATCCTGCTCCTCACGTTCACGAACAAAGCTGCGCGCGAAATGCTGGGCCGTGTTGCGAATTTGCTGCCGGTGGACGCCAGCGGACTCTGGGGTGGCACATTCCATTCGATAGGAAACCGGATCTTGCGCCGGCACGGCAGCGCACTCGGGTACTCGAGCGGTTTCACCATCATGGACCGCGAAGATCAAAAGGACTTGATCGACGCTGTCGTAGTCAACGCAGGAATTGATCCGAAGGAAATTCGATTTCCGAAAGGCGATGTACTCGCGGAAATTTTTAGTTTTGTCGTCAATACAGAGAAGCCAATGGAGGAATTGCTTGTAGAAAAATTTCCTTATTTCCTGCCACTACTCGAAAAGATTCAGGACGTTCGGGAGCGGTACGAAAAAAAGAAGAAGGCAACTAACTCGATCGATTTCGACGACTTGCTGCAAAAAACATTATCGATGTTTCAACAGCATGAACGAATCTCGGAAATTTATCGGCGGCAGTTTCAGTTTATTCTCGTTGATGAATATCAGGACACGAACAAGATCCAGGCCGATCTCGTCGATCTGCTCGCCCGCGACCACCGCAACGTAATGGTGGTAGGCGATGACGCGCAGTCGATCTATTCTTGGCGCGGCGCCAACTTTCAAAATATCCTCGAATTTCCGAAGCGCTATCCGGATGCGCAGGTATTCAAGATCGAGATGAATTATCGTAGCGTGCCGGAAATTCTGGACGTAGCGAACGCAGCCATCGCGGCAAACGTTCAGCAATTCCGCAAGCATTTAAGCGCGACCCGCGAATCAAAAGCGCTGAAGCCAGCCCTTGTGGCCCTAAACGATGGTGCGGAGCAAGCCCAATTTGTCGCGCAGCGAATTTTGGAACTACGCGATGAAAATGTTGATCTCAACGACATCGCGGTGCTTTACCGTGCGCACTATCACGCGGTCGAGCTGCAGCTGGAGCTATCGCGGCGCGGCATACCTTATCAAATCACCAGTGGCATCAGATTCTTCGAGCAGGCGCATATTAAGGATGTCACAGCGTTTATTCGCTTCGTAGCCAATCCTCGCGATGAAGTCGCATTCAAACGGATGGCGAAATTGCTTCCCGGCGTTGGCAATCGTACCGCAGAAAATCTTTGGCAGAAGTGGGCGGCGGATGTTGTAACTGCGGACGCTGACCGCGCGCCGGGAGCGACATCCGCGTCAGCCGGGGTCAGCGACGCCGGCTACAGCCCAGGTCCCGGTTACAACTTTGGCGAGCGCTTATCATCACTGGCCGTTCCCGTGAAATCAAAAAAGTCGTGGGAACAGCTCGCGCATACGCTGGACGAAATCGCTCCGGCTGGTCGGCCCAATATGCCATCGGAAATGATCACCTCCGTGGTCGAAGCCATTTATGATGATTATGCCAAAGCGAACTTCACAAACTACGAACTTCGCCGCGAGGATTTGAATCAGCTTGCAATCTTTGCCCGCCAATTTAAGGACGTGCACGAATTTCTTTCGCAGTTGGCGCTGATCAGTAACGTTGATGCAGAAGCCGCGCCAGTTCAGGCAGGCGACAAGGAAGCGGTCAACCTTTCTTCAGTGCACCAGGCCAAGGGCCTTGAGTTTCACACAGTGTTCGTGATCTGGCTGACTGACGGAATGTTTCCGAGCAATCGCTCGCTCGATACACGCGACGCACTCGAGGAAGAACGGCGCCTATTTTACGTGGCAATCACACGCGCGCGCGACGAATTGTATCTCACTTATCCGCAAATGCGTCTGAGCGGAGGATATGGTGACGTTTTTCAGCGGCCCTCGCGTTTTCTGCAGGAAATCCCGAACCACCTCGTCGAAGACTGGCAAGTGCGGCGCCCCTGATTGAGTATTGTCATTTCGAGCGGAGCGAAGCGAAGTCGAGGAATCTCTTACTGTTTAATAAACGATTAGAATGAGAGATGTCTCGACTTCGCTCGACATGACAAGATGACCCATCCAGGACTGAATCTTTCGCCGGAGAAAAAGATTGCGGGCGTGCTCGTGCCGTTGTTTGCGCTGCGCGGAGAGGACGATCTGGGAATCGGCGATATCGGCGCGCTCCGGGAATTTATCGATTGGGTCGCACAAATTGGATTCAAGCTTGTCCAACTCCTGCCCATCAACGAGACCGGGGCCGACAACAGCCCATACAACGCGATCAGCGCAATGGCGATCGAGCCAACCACGCTGCACCTAGCGCCAAACTCGTCACCAGATTTAATACGCGAAGACTTTAATGCTGCGGTTGCTGGCACCGATCTTCGTAGTCTTCGTCTTGGGGAAGTAAAATACCGCCAAGTCAAAAAACTGAAGCGGCGCATCCTGGAGAAAGCGTTTGCGAATTTCTCCGCTAACGCCAGCAAAGAACGGCAGCTGGAATTCGAAACATTTTGCGAAGAAGAAGCCCCATGGCTGCGCGATTACGCCTTTTTCCGCGTCCTAATGGACGAGAATGAGGATTCCGCCGCATGGAATCGATGGCCGGCGCAACATCAGTCAATAAAAAGAGCGCGAAACTGGTTACGCGGTCTGCCGCAAGATCGGCAAGCAGAGCTGGCAACACGTGAAAATTTCTTCTGTTATGTGCAGTGGATGGCGCACCAACAATGGCGCGAAATCAAATCATACGCTGAGGAACGTGGCGTGGCACTGATGGGCGATATTCCATTCGGCGTCAGTTATTACAGTGCTGACGTTTTCGCGCGGCCGGATGAATTCGTGCTCGATTGGTGCGGCGGCGCGCCTCCCGAGCCTTACTTCAAAGAAGACGTGTTCACGCAAAAATGGGGCCAGAACTGGGGCATTCCGCTCTATCGCTGGGACAGAATGCGCGCCGACAATTTTGAGTGGTGGCGCGAGCGCGTCCGTGCTGTCCGCCGCATTTTTCATCTCTTTCGCATTGATCACGTGCTTGGATTTTATCGCATCTATGCCTTCCCCTGGCGGCCGCGGAAGAACAAACAATTTCTTCCGCTCGATTGGAATCAAATGCTCGAACGAACTAGCGGCCGCGCACCAGGTTTCGTTCCACGTGACGACGGAACCCCCGAAAACTCCGAGGCGAACAAACGCGAAGGGGAAGAATACTTGCGCATTGTTCTGGACGAAGCGGGCGCCACGCGGGTGATCGGCGAAGACCTCGGACTTGTTCCTGATTACGTACGGCCAAATCTGCGCGCGCTTGGGATCGCAGGATTCAAAATCCCGCAATGGGAAATTCGTGGCGAACAAGTCGTGCCCGGAAACGAATACGAGCGCCTTTCCGTTGCGACTTATACAACGCACGATCACAAACCGATCCGCGCTTTGTGGGAAGAAGCCTTTGAACATCCGACAGCGACATCGGAACAATCCCGCTTCGACTTAGCAAAAATCGCTGTCTTCGCGGGGTTCGATCCAGGAATCGACCGCGTCGATTTTGAGAAAGATTTTTACCCTGCGATTATGGAAGCGCTTTTCGGAAGCGAGGCATGGCTTGCCATCGTCATGATCACCGATCTGCTGGCGCGCAAATACCGCTTCAACGTACCCGGGACAAAGGCAAACTTGAATTGGACACGGCGAATCCGGCGCCCAATTGCGCAGCTGATTTCCAGTCCCAAAGAGCAAAGGCGAATGCGGTTAATCCGCGAGCTTCTGCAAAAAACCGGTCGCGTTTGAAATTCTTACAGAAGCTTGTGTCAAACGCCTAACGAATCGCCAGTGCCCAGCTCAAACACAGCCCCAAGTCGCAGCTTCAATCACTCACAACCATTCGCGTCGCACTCTTACCCATCTCAACTTGCGCACTTACTTTCTGAAGTTGCACTGCCTGCTCTTTCACCGTCGCAGTGAGGGCTGAAATTTCTTTCTTTAATTCGACTACGGTTTGATGCTCTTTTAGAAATTCATTAAGCAACATCGCGTTCACCTGCTCGTGGTGCACCCCCTCAGGTTGACCTTCAGCGTTGCAAGCGACAAGGTCAGGGTTTACCTCCGCCACTTGTTCGGCGATCAGGCCAAACGTCGATGATTGCGTTCGATCCACTTCTTTCTTATAACGAAAAGTTACCGGCTTGAGGCGGTAAATTACTTCACTGGAGTCGCCCATCGGCTTGATGTTTTCCTTGTAGCGACGGGAGGAGCTCAAGTGACCGAGTAAGCCCGTCGTAAGATCCAGGGTAACCGTATCGCTGTTACCGCCGCTAACGCTGGTATCTTTGATGTTACGGACGTAAGTGTGGTTGCTCTCCCCTGCAACGCCGATCATGCCCGCGCCGACATAGACGTTGCCATCCCCGCTGCTGTTAATGCCAGCGAGAGCGCCAACCCCTGTGTTATTACTGCCGAGTATGTTGCTAGAGAGCGCTTGAGGGCCAAGCGCTACGTTTGACGCACCGGTGGTGTTGTCACCGAGCGCGTTGAAACCCACAGCCACATTGAAGCTGCCTCCGGTATTACTCACAAGCGTGTCAGCACCGAAAGCGGTATTCCGATCTCCGGTGGCACTGTTAAATAGAGCGGACTCTCCGGTGGCCGTATTTTCAATGCCCGTCGTGTTACTTAAAAGCGCACCGGCGCCGGTAGCTGTGTTTCCCTCGGCGGTGTTTGAAAGGAGCGCTCCGGCGCCTACCGCCGTGTTAAAACTTGCGGTGGCATTGCCCGCTTGCGCCAAGAAACCAACAGCGGTGTTGTACAGGCCGCTGGTGAGAAACAAGAAGGCCTGTTGCCCTGCCGCAGTGTTACCCCCGGGATAACCGCCACCAGGCGGCGGAGCAATCGCGTACATTTTCGTTCCGGCAACCTCAACAGAGAGCAGTGCCATCGCAATGAGAATTATTTGTATCGTTGATTTCATATAGGGCGGAGTTTTCCAAAACAATGCGTGTCTGTCGAGATCGGAGGTACTGCGGCGCGCCAGCGGATTTGCAGCATTTCTTGTAGCCGCCTCGCTCTGTCGAGGCGTTCCTCTCAAGCGCACGGCGAAAAAGCGCCGTGGCTACAATGTGTTTTAGGCGCTCTTCTCAATAGGAGCACCGACCTTATTACCCCACTCCGTCCAGGAACCGAGGAAGTTCCCCCCGTAATAACGGCCCGGTAGTATGTTTGGCAAAAACCCCT
>JBKPLX010000208.1:0-6935 GCA_046731855.1 Verrucomicrobiota bacterium
GCAGTGATTCGCCCATGCCCCGAAGAAAACCAGCGAACGTCCATTCAGGCGAAACGCAGGAATTCCATAATTGATACACTCCTCCACTTTCGGCGCGACGGCATGGATCGTTTTCCGGAGTTTCGCCAGCGTCCGCCGCTGATCCGGCTTCGCTGTCGCGAGATACTCGTCAATCGTCTGTGGCTTTCGCTTCGCTAAGGGCATTGAAATTCCGAAAGATTATTTCCCCGCGTAGGCAGCCTTCAACTTGTTTATCTCAATCTTCTGCATTTGCATCATCGCTTTCATGACTCGTCCGGCCTTCTTCGGGTCCTTGTCGTTCAACATGTCGATCAAAACGGTTGGAGTGACTTGCCACGACAGACCGAATTTATCTTTAAGCCAGCCGCACTCGGATTCCCGTCCGCCGCCAGCAGTCAGTTTCTCCCAAAAATAATCCACTTCTTCCTGCGTTTTGCAGTTTACAACGAACGAGACCGATTCATTGAATTTAAACTGCGGACCACCGTTGAGCGCCGTGAATTTCTGACCTTCAATCTCGAATTCAATCGTTAGGACGGATCCCACAGATCCCCCTGCCGCCTTTGCTGACGCCTCATCGTAGCGAAGAATTCTGCCGATCTTGGAATTTTTAAAGACCGAGGTGTAAAACTGTACTGCTTCCTCTGCCTGCTTATCGAACCACAGGAATGGCGTTATCTTTTGCATTCTAGTTACTCCTTTGTTGGTATTGGTGGATACTGTTCGAATTTTGGAATTGACGAATCCATTTGGTCCCACGGTTGAGCGTCCGAGACGAAAATGTCCATTTGCGGCTGAAACCAACTCGGATCATCGAGGCTGCCTGCCAGGATTCCGATAAACGGCGAATCGCCTCCTTCAAACTCGCCTCCCGTAAGTCGCGATCCGCATTCCGGACAAAAACCCCGCTTGTGCTTTCCTCGTCTGATGCTGGGCGTAAAATGGTAACGCAATTGTCCGCGGGTAAATCGAAACCCTTCCCGTGGTAGCAACATGCCGGGCGCAAATCCGCCCCCGGTCGCCTGCTGACAGTCGCGACAATGGCATTTAAACATCATGATTGGCTCAGCGGTGGATTCGTAACGAATCGCGCCGCAAGAACAGCCGCCAGTGAAAGGTATTTTCATCTTTGTTTCCTCTTTTGTTATTCGCAAGGTGGAAAAAAGTTCTGTTCCGATCCTGTTTCACTTCCCTGAGGTAATCATTGTTCTTTGGGTCCTAAAAACAGACCCCCATTAACATCGAGGGTCTGTCCAGTAATCCAGCGCGCATCGTCAGACGCGAAGAACGCCACTACGTCGCCGATGTCGGCTGGTCCTCCGGGACGACCGAGCGCTGTCATGGCGGCGACCCGTTCCACCGCCTTCGAGTCTTTGTCCCTGATAGAAGGATTCATGTCTGTGTCTGTGATCCCGGGAGAAATCGTATTCACCGTGATGTTGCGAGCACCGAGCGAGTTTGCCAACGACCGGCCCAGTACATTCAGCGCTCCTTTGGTCATCGAATAAACGGTCGCTGGCGTGGCAAACCACGTAACCCCCGACGAGATGTTGATGATGCGCCCGCCATCGGGCATCAGCGGCAGCGCCCGTTGAATGATGAAGAACGGCGCGCGCACGTTAACCGCGAAGATGCGGTCGAACTCTGCGGGAGTCGTCTGGTGGATCGCAATCTGAGGAGCCACAGCCGCGTTGTTCACCAGAATGTCCAGGGGTCGCCCTGCCAATTCTTTCTCGAGTTTGGTGAACAGCGTGTCGATGTCTCCGCTTACCCCAAGCTCAGCCCGCACGAGAAACGCTTGCCCGCCCGCTTGTTCAATCGCCCTGAGCGTCTCCTTAGCGGCTGCGTCGTTGCCGCCGTAGTGGATCGCAACCAGTGCGCCGTTGGTTGCCAACCTTTGCGCAATCGCGCGCCCGATTCCACGAGAGCCCCCGGTGACTAAAGCGGTCTTTCTTTGAAGCGGATATTGCATAGTTCAAAGACCCGACTCGGCTACTTTTTTCCACATCTCGGCGGAAACGACTGCGTATGCAAAATGATCAACCAGCTCAAGAATCGCGTTCCGAGGGCCCTGCTGCCATTCGGTGCTGTTATAAAAAGTGTCTTCGGATACTTGCCGGTCGTCCAGGCTCTTGAATGCGCGAATGACATAATAACTGTTCGCGTCGTGCAGAGAAGGTCCGTAGGCGACCAGGTTGAAGTTCCACTTTTTCAAGAGCGGTACGGAGTTGGTCACATACCTTTTGTGGAATTCATCTCTCCTCCCCGGCTTGATATCCAGAGTGAGAATCTCAATTATCTCCTCAGGTGCGGTAGAGTTGTTCATGGGTTCACGTTCCTTCTCCGATTTGCGAGACCCGATTTCCTGCTCCCTGGAGAAGCTTGAATGGCGCTCAAAGCGTTTAATGCGACAGCGGCCAAGACCAAATAACATTGGCGGTTCTGCGTCTTCATTGGACTTTTCTTGAAGCGGTCTCCGAGTGTTCAAGAAGATGACTTACTATTTCTTTAGCGCTCGTCTGTCGGCTACTTCGCGTCTGAATCCGGCTCAATGATTCCAAATACATTCCCAGCCGGATCTTCTGCATATGCCAACCATCCGATTTTCGGGATCGCCATTTTCGGCACGCAAATTTTACCGCCATGTTCCTCGATGTTCTTGATCGTTCGATCTAGTGATTCGACCGCGACCGTGTTCAGTGTCCCGGACCTTTGCCCTTCGCGCGGACGTGTGATGCCGCCATTGATTCCCGGATCTTTGTCATCACCGGTTGTGATCAGCCAATACTCGATTGGGCCGCCTTCAAACTTCTGAAACTTCCAACCGAAAACATCCTGGTAAAACGGACGGACCGCTTCCGGATCCTCCGTGTAAATCTCAAAGTGAGTAACGCGATTCATCATTTGCTCCTTCCTTTGTACACCGCTCAATATTCGTCGCGGCGCCGCACCCAATCCATCGTGGAATCTGGATTTTCGTCGCGGCCTTTCGGCACCAGATCGAGAAAATTGTAAGTGCCAACCAGGATATCGAGCCCGCGGCCGTAGGTTGAATAAGTGTGAAACACGTCGCCGGCTTCATCTTTGTAAAAGACGCTCAGACCTGGGAGCTCATCACTGACGAATTCTTGGTTCGTGTAGTTGTAGTAAGCTGTGCCCTTCTTCTCGTCTTCTTTGGTGAAGGAGACGTGATAGTCGAAATTGAAATCGCTATCGTGCGAAGACAACCACTTGAATCGCCACCCCATACGGTTCTGGTAAGCTTGAATCTCCGACAGTGGTGCACGCGAAACTACCACGAAGGTCACGTCGCGTTGTGGCAGATGCCAGTTTGCTCCGTCAAAATGATCCGCCAGATACGAACAGCTCTTGCAACCTTCCTTCCAGCTGGGGCCGAGCATGAAATGATACACGATCAAATGACTACGACCGTCGAAGAGAGCGGCCAGCGTTTCTTTACCATCCGATCCGTCGAAAACGTAATCTTTTTCGACCTTAACCCATGGCAGCTCCCGTCGATGGCGGCTCACTTCGTCACGCAACCGTGTCAGCTCTTTTTCCCGCGTCAGCAGATCCTTGCGTGCGACGAGCCACTCAGCTTCTGACACAACTTTGGAAGAATTCACTTCGCTTTCTATTTCCAATGTCTCGATTTTCATTTTGTCTTGTTTCGTTTGTTCGATGATTTCGGTCGGGTTGAAAAAAGAATCGTTTCGCGCCAAACGCAGCCAGGCCGCCAGTTGAAGTCGCACCAGCTGCGGCCAGCATCACGTTTGCTACACATACAGGGCACATGGGTTGTCAGATCACCTTCAATAAATATGACGAACTAACCAGGGCGTTCAGGACACGTTGTTCAATATCCAGTCAACGAGGATCAAATAAGACCACTTTAATTATCTAGCTGTCTTGTGAATCGAAACAACGGCCTGAGGGCAGGCCGTCTCCAACGCTAATTCGTTGGAATCGTGGTGATGGAGTCGGGCCGCCCTCGGCTCGAAATCTGCCAAGCCCCGGAAGTTGTTACCTATATTGGATAAAATCATACTCATGTTGCTCTAGCGCAAATAATAACCGCAGGGGGGCCTAATCAATACCAAAGAGCTTAAGCTTCGACGATTGTCTTGAATCCGCCGTAGAGCATGCGCTTCACATCAAACGGCATCGGAGAGTTCATCAACTTCGCCAAACGCGGATCTTTCATCACCTTTGCGTTAACGCGATCACGCTGTACACGCGACTTGAACACGATGTAGGAGAACAATACCGTCTCGCCGGGCTTGGTTTTGATTCCGCGCGGAAACGGCTTCCCCATTTTGATGTTCAGATCGTCGCCGGCACACTCGCGGAATTCGAGCGCGCCGTGTTCTCGCCAGATTTTGCCAGCCTTCTGCGCCCCGCGGCGATAGTCGTCCAGGTTCTTCTTCGGAAGAGGGATGACAAATCCATCAACATAATGAGCCATAATTAATTCCTCTGATTATTGGTGATTATTACTTTGTCCCTGGGTTCTGATTCCTCACTATCAAGAAACCTCTCAATCATCGGCACTGTCCGCGACGGGATCGCCATGTGTTCTGTGCCGGGCAGAATCGCAAGCTGGGCTTCCGGGAGGAGCTGAAACAACTCGACCGCGCCTTCGAGACGCATCACATCCCGATCACTGCTCACAACAAGCGTCGGCGCGTGGATCGAGTGAATCGCCTCGTCGGAGACGTCTTTGAAGTCACGCATACGGTTGCGCGCCTTATAGAAAAACGATTCCAGATTTTCCGGCTTCGGCGCTACCTTACGATACGCTTCACGCAACTCCGCCGGGATCGCGTCTGGCTGCGCCGTTTTCATTGATTCCCAGAACTGCGGATCAGCCCAAGCGCGTTTCCTAAGCGCGGTGATCACGACTAGCCGGCGAACCAGCTGAGGATTTCGGATCGCCACTTGGAGCGCAATCGTGCCGCCGTTGCTGAAACCGAGAAGGTCGGCGCGGTTAACATCTAGATGCTTCAGCAGCGCAGCCGTGTCGTCGGCTGATTGTTCGAAACTGAACGGCCGATCCTCGATATCAGCCGTGCGTCCGCAGCCCTGCTGCTCGAACGCAATGATCCGCCGACTGCGGGCGAGGACCGGTCGGAGATGGCTAAACGACGTCTCGATTGTGTCGCGACCGCCATGCAACAGCACGAGCGGCAGTTGTCCCGTTGGACCGTGGATTTCGTAATACATCCGAAGGCCGTTGACGGGCGCATATCCAGTCTGTTGCAGTGTGCTGGAGTGCATGGTGAGACAACCATTCTGCAATGAAAGGGATTGAACCTTTCACTTGCGTGAGCTGCCGAGCGCAGTGTCAGACTTGTGCAAACTGCGCTTCCGCCCGGATATCCGCGGCAATGGGACACTCACCCGCGACGGGTCTAACTTCCACACGGATGCCGTACGGCAAACCAGGACACTCTTTTGCGATAGCGATCGCTTCGTCAATCGTCGGGACATCGAGCAGGAAATAACCTCCGATCGCTTCCTTGGATTCGGCGAAAGGCCCATCGGAAACGATACGGTCCTTGCCCGAAACGATTTTCCCCTCGCGTTCCAGTGGATTTCCCGCCACCGCTTTGCCTTCTTCGGTTAAGCGCTTGAACCACGCCATCCAATTGTCCGTGACTTTTTGCAGTTCCTCCGGCGAAAGACCTTTGCGCAGGTCGGTGCCGCGAAATAGCAACATATATCCGTGTTGATTTTGGTTTGGTGTACTCATGTTCGTATTGTTGGTTTTTGGTTGAGAGTTGAGTATTTGAAAGTTCAGGCGGCTGCGAGCTGTTTCTCCCGCGCCAATTCACGTGCGCGAACATCGAGTGGACAGGCTTCGGCCACGGGGCGGACTTCGATCGAAGTGCCGTAAGCGAGATTCGGACTGCTCTTGGCAATGGCGATGGCTTCTTCGAGCGTTTCGACGTTAAGTATCAAATAGCCACCAATGGCTTCTTTGGATTCTGCGAAAGGTCCATCCGAAACGATGCGTCCGTTTTTGCCGGAAACGGTCGCGCCTTTACGTTGGAGCGCATGGCCAGGTTTGACCTTGCCTTGCGCGGTCAATTCTTCGATCCAGGTATTATTCCGACTAATGACGTTCTGGATCTCATCATACGAAATCTTCTCGTACCATTCATCACTGCGAAAAAGCAGCATGTAACCGTTTTGAGTTTGTCTTTTCATGGTCTGGTATAGTTGTTGGTCGTTTTGTTCTTCGAAATACAACGAACTAGCGGGCGAGATTAGGACAATTATTTCGCATTCGCGTCGCTCTGCCAAATTCCAAACGAGTTGCCCTCGGTATCCTGGCAGACAGCGAAGTAACCCATCTGCGGTACCGCTGTTTTTGCCATGCAGATCTTGCCACCGAGCTTCTCGATTTTTTTCGAGAATTCAGCGACCGAATCCACGCTGACATAGTTTACAATCGGTTCTTGCGGATGTTTGCGTCCCTTTAGCGCACCATCCGGGGTATCGTCGGCGCCGCCGGTGTCGATATGCCAATAGTCCCCTCCCCCTGGGAAAGGATTGATGTTCCAGCCAAACAAATTGCTGTAGAACGCCTTCGCGCGTTCTGGATTGTCGGCTGGGATTTCAAACCAAATGATGCTTGCTGGTTGTTTCTTTTCTGACTTGCTCATGTTTTTCTTTCTGTTGTTGAAGTTGATTTGCAGCTACGACGAATGAGCCCGGCGGCTCAGGACAAAATTTTTCTAGAGTCCGTCCTACACTGTCATTCTGAGCGAAGAATAGTTGGCTGCTATTTGGGTTCCTCGGCAACTTTGAGAACAATTTTGCCGCGTGTGTGACCAGTCGCGATTTGTTCCTGGGCCTCAATTGCTTCAGAAAGCGGGAACGTTTGCGACACAATCACTTTAATTTTCTTC
>JBKPLX010000209.1:0-4672 GCA_046731855.1 Verrucomicrobiota bacterium
GAAATCAGCACCAAGCGGCCCGATAGCCATGAACCTGTGACCGCGACCACATAGCGGATAGCCCATTGTTGATCATTAAAATAGAAGTCCTTCACATGGCCGATTTCGCCGTCACAGGCGCCGAGCTTTTTTCCGTAAAGCGGCCTAAGGCTTCGCAACATAACTTTATCCTTTCTGAAGAAAGGGTTTGATCTATCCAGACCGTGCGACCAGATACTTGAATTCGCAAGCGCCGGGCCGTCGCCGCGATCAACTCCAAGCGGCTTTAGGGATTGTTGACCACCTGCGGGGCACGTTTGCTCGCTTCAACTCCGCCCGCCGTACGGCGTGACGGACTCGCTGCGGCACGCTTGGCGCTCATTTTCTGTAGGCCCGCAGTAAGCGCTTCAATTTGCTTTTGCTGTTTGGCGATTGTCGCCCCTTGTTCCTCCAGTTTCTGATGTGCTTTTAGGAACTCATTGAGCAACATCGCATTCACTGCCTCATAGCGAACGGTGTATGGTTTTCCTTCTTCGTCGCGCACCACCAGATCGGGATTCACCTTTTCCACTTCCTCGGCCACCAGTCCAAACTGCGAGATACCTGCCGAATCGATTTCCTTTTTATAACGAAAGGTGACCGGTTTGAGAGCAAAGAGCATCTCACTAGCCTGCTCCATCGGCTTGATATCATCTTTAAACCGCTGAGACGATGTCGGAGTGCCAAGCTTGCCATTTGCATTGATGAACACGGCGCTTCCTCCAGAAGAGGTTTGGCCAAAGATGCTGCCGATATAGCAACTGTTATTTAGGTTGGCTCCGCCGACGTTCGCGCCGATACAAATAACGTTGTTGGCCGTAGTCACTGCGTTGCCGGCATTAGTCCCTAGAACTGTGTTTCTCCTGCCCGTAGTGTTGCTACTGAGCGCTTGAAATCCGATGGCCGTATTTTCGAGGCCGCTGGTGTTGTCAAAGAGCGCATCCCACCCGATGGCCGTGTTGCCGCTTCCGGTGCTATTCTTAGAAAGCGCATTAACACCGTTGGCTGTGTTGAAATTGCCAGTGGTGTTGCGAGAGAGCGCATTAGCACCGGTAGCCGTGTTCTGGTCGCCAAAGGTATTGCTTCGGAGCGCCTCCACACCGAGGGCCGTGTTTCGCTGGCCGGTGGTATTGTTTCGGAGCGCATTAACACCGTTGGCTGTGTTGAAACCACCGTCGGTGTTGCTCTGCAGTGCACTGGCACCGGTAGCCGTGTTCTGGTTGCCGGTGGTGTTGAAGAAAAGGGCTGCCTCACCGTCGGCTGTGTTGAAATTGCCCGTGGTGTTGCTCAAAAGCGCCCCCGCGCCGGTGGCCGTATTTTGGTCTGCAATGTTATTAAAAAGCGCCCCAGCGCCAAGGGCGGTGTTGAAATTGCCCGTGGTGTTGCTCTGGAGTGAGAGATAACCAGTGGCTGTATTGAATGCGCCCGTGGTGAGACTAAGGAGGGCGTCTTCCCCCTCTGCGGTATTCCCCAAGCCATAGGCGGGCGGGCCATAGCCTCCGTCCGGTGCCGGAAGGACTGCCCGCGTGTTTGGTGAAATGGCGAGGCAGCTGATCAAATATGAAACGAACAGCAAAGAGCATCGCCGACGCGTCGAGTGAATGGAACTGGTAGATCGAGGTGTCGTGTTCATAAACGATTCGTGAGCGGTCCTGCGCGATTTGGCGAGCAAAAACTTTATGGGGGCGGGCAGGCCGTTGCATTATTTTTCCCTCGCATCGAATTGACATGCACATAGCAGCAGCTCAAGCCCAGCAGATTTCTCTATCACATTTCCTCGACGAATGTTCCCATTGTATCTCTAATCTCGTCCTAATGACCGAGCATGTTGTTCAGAGTAGAATAGACAAGTCTGTGTTTGGTTCCGTCTTCTTCTGTAGAGAGTTCTTTTTGAACTCGTAACGACAGTAGGAAATTGATCGTCCTGGGTTAGTTTTAAGCCATACGCTTTGTTTTTTTCGTAACCGTATTCGGTAGTGTCGCCGACATACACTGAGTGATAATATCCCAGCCCAACCGCAACTGCTACGCCCACTGCTACTGCGACAGCGACCGCAACCGCGACGCCTCTTGCAACGCCGACGCCAACGCCTCCCGCTATACCCACGGTGACACCGACAGCCACCCCTACGCCGAGGCCTACATCCACGCCCAGACCTCGTCCAACGCCGCATCCTCGCCCATAGCGGCCGATATCACACTTATCGCGGAGCGAGTGTTTAAATAAGCCCGTACCTAAACATTCAACATTTCAAATGCGCGCTGCAGTTTTTTGTTCTTTTCGGCGCGCTTTTGTATCCGGATGCGCTGACTGACCGCGTAGTCCATGTTGCCAAACCGCGAACCGATCTCTCAAGGTGAGGCACTGTTTTTCCAGGCAAGCCACATCACAAGATTTCGCACTTCAGACCCGTAAACCGACTCTCTCAAAAGCCTGTTCACAGGAGCGTGTAATGGATTGTTTGCACGTGCTCACGAACTCATCGCCGCTGCTCTCAAGCGCGAACGCGCCATTCGCTGTGAACATCAGGCGGTACGTCTGTTTTGTTGTGTCCAGCCGTCTTTTAGGTAAACGCAGATGAGCCCGGCTGCCTATTTCAAAACAAGTTGTTCACCTTCCCACGATGCCGTCAGCCGGTAGGCCTTGCCTGCTTCAACCGTAACCTGCGCGGCAGCCTCGTTTCTAAGCTTGCGCAGCGATGCCTGAACCTTCACCTGGTGCGTGCCGACGGGCAGCGAGGTAGTGTAAGATTCACCTCGCGACAGACTGCGGACACGTTTTCCGTCGACGAAAACATAGAGACCAGTTTTGGCACCGAAGTTTGCGGAGCGCTTGACGGTCAGCTGGCCAGAGTCTGCCGCGCAACCCGAACTCGGAACGAGAAGGCAAGCAAGTGCAGTTACAATGACGGTCAGAAGAAGTTTTAACGTGTATTTCATAACGCATTTTACCGGTCGGATTAGAACAGAGCAAGATTGGGAATCAGAGCGGCTGTAAAACTGGGCCCATCCAACTGCATCTGGAATTTTGAGGTACCAAAAAGCCTGTCGAATGCCAGGGCGTCGCTGAGTAGAGCAAAGGCGCGCTTATCTTTGCATCGACGGATTGTGCATTTCGATGTGCCGGCAACCCAAAAGCGGGTCAACGAAACGGGATAACACTCAAACTGGTCATGTCGAAATTAACTAACTGGATCTTGTGTCTTTGCCACATCGGCGGTTTAGCAATGAGCAATTCAACAATTAAATTAAGGAGTAATAAACATCATGAAACCAAAACAGATATTTAACAGCATTCTGGCAGCTCTGTTCGTGTTCCCATTGATTGGGGCGTTCGCTCAGCAAGCAGCGAACTCGGGCTCTATTGAAGTGATCACGACTTTTGATTATCCCGGGGCCGGAAATAACACCTTGCCGCAAAAGATTAACGAAAGAGGCGACATCGTTGGCGAGTTCATCGATTCGAACGGAGTGACGCGCGGTTTTGTCCGGTTCAGCGATGGTAGCTTTAGCGACCCGATCGTCGACCCTAACGATACCGTGGGTTTTACCGAAGGACGAGGTATTAATAACCCACGCACAGTAGTCGGTGACTACGCTGCCAGCGATGGCACCATACATTCGTTTCTCCTGTCGGGCGGCGCCTTCACAGAATACGATGTTCCGGGGGCGGTTCAGACCAATCTGCTTGGGATAAACGAGCCTGGCGAGCTTACCGGCGGGTTTGATGACGGCAGCGGGATCTTCCAGGGGTTCGTCGACCGTCGCGGAACCATAACGTCGTTTAGCGTCCCGGGTGCTGCCGGGGGGACCTTTGCTTACGAGATCAATAATAACAAAAAGTTGTTGGTGGGATACTTTATAGACGCCTCAGGCATCCTTCACGGCTATTACCGAGACGCCAATGGAGCGTTGCACTTCCCGATCGATCCTCCGGGCTCCACTACGACAGTCCTGTTTGGACTTAACAATAGGAACTGGGTGGTGGGCAGATATGCGGACGCCTCAGGCGCGACTCATGGACTCTTCTTTGTCCCGCCAGACAGATTTTTCACTTTCGATTTTCCCGGGTCAACCTTCACATCGCTTAACGGAATTAGTTCGCAGGGGTTTATCGTTGGTCGTTACGTCGATGCTTCAGGCATTGCCCACGGATTCCTGGCTCGCGTCAGAGGCACACCGCCGACAACTCCGGCGGGAACGGAAATGAAGGCGAACGTTTCCCCGTCGCTGGTCACCCCACTGGATCCCTCGCCCTCGGCGTGGGGAAGTGCAGTGCCGGCGCGGTGATTTGAGAATTGGGGGCTGCGCGGTTGGCGGTTTGTTAACGATGTGAACCGCGCCGCGCGGCCATCCGAGCATTGCATCAAGCAATTGAGCGATTCGCCGACGGTACGGCAACGAAACGCCTTCTGTTGTCGCGGTGTACGTCCACAACGCAGACGATGCGCGCTTTCACCGCTTCTGAAATGGATAAGATCCTGGGCAAGATACCCTCAACCGCACCGTGACCAACGATGCGCTTTCCCGTCGCGGCGATGCGCAGGGCCGATCTGTTTGGCGGGTTCGACGGCCAATTTTACCAGCTTACCATGTGGCAGTGGACCGGCTCCGATTGGACGCAGTTATTTCCATCGACTGTTCCGTTTGCTCG
>JBKPLX010000210.1:0-28324 GCA_046731855.1 Verrucomicrobiota bacterium
CGGAGGACTTATCAGTCTCTTCGGAGGAAATGCAACGCTGCCAATCCTGAGTACCGACACCGCGCGATTGGCTGTTTTGTCTTACAGCAATTCGAATGACATTAAATGGTTTTTCTCAAACACCTATTTTTCCATTCGTCCGGATCCTGGCCTCGGGTTGCAAGCTCCCCGGGTCCAGCTCGCTTCGCCTACACCGGGATCGACTTTCCAAGGGGGAAGCGTCGTTCCGATCGCCTGGAACGCCTCGGCTCAACAGGGGCTGCGATCGTTTGACATACAGGTTTCGACTAATGGGGGTAAGACATTTCACTTAATTGCGACCGACCTTGCCGCTAACACGCGAAACTATGACTGGCAACTGCCTGCAAGCAGCGGGATCCCCGACGTCCGCGTGCGGGTGATTGCCCGGGATAAACTATTCCAAAACAGCTCAAGCGGGGCAAACGTCGTCTTCTCCATCATCCCCTGACTCGACTGCACTATGCGATCATCCAACAAGTATAACGAGTCGTGCGCATCCACGAATCAGTACAATGCCGATGGGGGAAAGAATAATCGAAGATCGTCGCCGCTCGATTTGCGTTCAGCCGCGCTTCCCCGCGAGCAACACGCAACCATTCGCATTCACACGATTCTCGGATCAAATCATCGTGAAACGCATGCATCATAAGCGGCTTACGATGCATACCGGTGACACCGTTGCCTCTGATCTATAGCGAGAGACACGCCTGGCGGTAAAATGTAAATTAGCTAACCAGCCCGGTAGTTTCTGAATGTGCGGAGCTGCCCTAGCGCCGGTTAGATACCGTCAAGCTCGTCAAAGTAACAGACTGGTTACTTTTTCGATGCAGCAGGCGAAGCGGGATTGGCGCGATTCTATAGATATGAAAGCAAGGCACGTCGTGATCATTCTAATTTTTTTGGCCGTTTCTGCGCCGCTGCGTGGAGCGGTGCTATCGTTTCAACAAACCTGGGGTGGCAACAACCTTGACCGTGCGGAGGGAGCTGCCGTAGCGCCCGACGGGAGCATATACTCCGTTGGCAACACTTCGAGTTTCAGTGTCAGCGGTGACTTCGACGTGTTCCTGTTGAAGTACGCCCCCAATGGAACACTGCTGCTGCAGCAAACGTATGGCACCGCAGGCGGTTTTGAAGACGGCAACGGTGTCGCGGTCGGTCCTGACGGTTCGGTCTATGTCGCGGGCAGCTCTGACAATAGCAAGGCCTTGCTGGTGAAATTCGACCCGAATGGCGCCCTGCTCTGGCAAAGGACTTGGGGAGGCACACTGGGAGAGACCGCCTTGGGAGTCGCAACGTCTGGCGATGGCGCCAGCGTATACATCATCGGACAGACGCTGAGCTTCGGCGCCGGGAACATCGACGCGTTCCTAGTGAAGTTCGACGCGAGCGGAAACCTGGTGTGGCAGAGGACCTGGGGAGGTCCAATCAACGAGACGGGACAGGCCGTGGCAGTGGCAGGCGACGGGAGCGTTTATGTCGCGGGAGACGGCAACAGTTTCTTCGGCAATGACGCGATTTTGCTGAAGTTTGCGGCGGACGGGACGCTCATCTGGCAGCGCGACTGGAGGGCCGCAACGGGCCAGAATGATGAGAGCGCCGCGCTGGGTGTGGCGACTGCGCCCGACGGCAGCATCTACATGACGGGGAGGGCTCTCATTGCCGGGAGCGGACAGAACGGCGCGCTCGTCAAGTTCACGCCGGACGGAAGCGTTGTTTGGGAAAGGACATGGGGTTCGGGACTTGATGCCGCGCTCGGTGTGACGGTCGCACCCGACGGCACCATCGTCATGACGGGCAACACCGGCTTCGGGAGCGGCGGCGGAGACGCATTCGTCGTCCGGTTTCTTGCGACGACAGGTAGAGCAATCGACGCCGCGACATGGGGTGGCGTTGACAACGAGAGCGGCGAGTCGATCGCGGTCGCATCTGATGGAAGCGTGTACGTTGCGGGGCTTGCCTCCGCACCGCCCTATACATTCGCCAGAGCGACTAGAACGACAAAGAGACCGAAGGGAACTTTTCTCGGCGTGCCTGCAGGCACGGTGACCGATCCCGGCGTAGCCGCCGCGACGCCGGCTGGTACGGTCACCGCGGCGAACGGCAGCACGACCTTCGGAGGCGCAACCGACGCATTTCTGCTCAAGGTGCAGCCGTAGCGGCATTGGCCGCCGCTACAACGCACAGAACTGATTCGAAGTTTCTGCGGTTGCGCGAGCGCGCGGATGGACGCAGAAAGGCGCGGACCAAGAAGTGAGTCTCACGGCTCCTTATTAGCCGAGAAGAATCGGGCTTGTGGCAATCATCGACTGCACGGCGAGCTTGTGGCATTCTTCGCTCGTTAGCTCGCGGTGGAGGGACAGAAAAATGTAATTCGTCCCTTTGTGTAAAGGGTACTTGGTCGTAAAAGGTTTGTCATCGCCGCTCACGACGCAATTCAATCACAACGCGCTGTACGCCGTAAAGCCCTTTAGATCGCGATTGCAAAGTCATACGCAAAAGAGAAGCGTTCTTGATGAAAATGAGATATTTCATAGCGCCGACTGGGGGCATACTGGAGCAAACGGTAAACGAGTGGTTGAAGAAGGAGGCGGTTGCTTGGCCGGACGCCTCATCTGGCCCTGCAACCTGCGAAATGAAGATACGGGGAGATGGCACAGGGGTGGAGATAAAGCAACGATTGGGCAAGTAACCACCGCGCTACGAGTCAACGCAACATCTGGCAATGGCGAGAACCTCGTATTGCCAGACGCTAGGGTTGTGACGTTCCGAGTTAAGGGCAACGGATCAGTTACGGGAGGCGCAGTTACGATAGGTAGGTGACGCTTATGCGCAAACCAGCATCGCAAACTGCGTTACTTTTGGGCTGGCCTCAGCCGTTGATGCCGACGGGCGACTATTAGCTTCTGTCAGCTTTCCATGCGTACGCGCGCACGCGCGCGAGCGTCGCAGCCGTATGTTCCGGTCCCAAATGCTCTTCGCGAACTCATTCGGTGCGCTGCACCGAACAGTACGAGCAGATCAGAGCCGTCCCCGCAATCGGCAGCGCGCGAGTTGTCGTAGCAAAAAAGAGGCCGGCTGATCGCGCCGGCCTCTCTCATAGGAGTTTACGCGATCTTAATGGACTTGGAATCTGCCGCGAAGTGTGAAATGGCCATTCACGATTACGCGTGCCGCATCACCAGCCTGCAACTCTGGCGCGCCCGTGCCACGAATGTCTGTCTCAAACGTAATGTCGTTTACAAGGTTCCTAGAGAACTGGAGGCGATTGCTGAAAATAAGCACGCCGCCACGAAGGACTCGCAGCTCGACGACTTCATCGCGGAAGCCATTTCCGGGGGTGATCCCCAGTTCAGCGAAATCGGCCTTGGCGATCTCCACTTCAGCGGTGAAACGATCGTTGGCCATGCCTGGTTCATTGTCCAGTCTAGCTTGTCCACTCGCATCCACAGGGATTACAGGCTGCAGGCGCGCCTCCAGTCGGGTCGAACTGTCGGGCGTTTCTTGCGCGATAGCGAGTGAGGAAAGTACGGAGACGGCACCAATTAACGCAGTAGTTAGTAGTTTTTGCATCCGTCAGTATTACGACGCCAAAGGAAAAAACGACCAGTGAAAGGTTAAAGCGTTGTTACCTCCTTTGTAGCGGCACGTGGCCGGAGGAGTTTGCGTCAGCGACCGCCAGCGCTAGCGAGCGTTGCTACGCAGTTGAGTGTTGAAGTCATCGGAAAACCAAATATCGGAAGGGCCGGCGGTTAGAGACGGAGAAGCGTACTGCCCGAATGCTCCATACTACACCCGCGGCCTGCCCACCTTGTAAAGCTCCGTCGCCCCAACTGTCGCAATCGTGTCGCAAGATTGTCGCAATATGTCGCAACGTCGTAGCAGATTCGTAGCAAATTGTAGCAGCTCCCGGCGACGCTACGCGACAGGTTCGCGGATTCATGTTCACTCGCGTGCGGGTTGGGCGACACCTGCTTCACGTTCACGCGCGCGTAAAGGTTGAAATACTTTACGCGCACTTCAGCAGACACCGTCGAACGTTGGTGGAAATCGCCAAATTTGTTGTGACTTTCGTTGTGACTTAGCCACCTTTCACGCCGATTTCAGAGGCTTTTACCTATGAAAAGAGGCGGGGGCGGGAATCGAACCCGCGAATAGCGGTTTTGCAGACCGCGACCTTACCACTTGGCTACCCCGCCGGGTCGCAGAGGACGTAAACTATCCGGGTTGGCAACGTCACTGTCAATGTGTGGTGCTCCTTGTCATGGACTGGTGAAGTAATGGAATTGAATCATTGGTGCATCACTCCAATACTTCAGTAATCCAATGCTCCGTCTATGATCTCGCGTTCATCCGAGCTTTTCACCCGCGCCCAATCACGAATACCGGGCGGTGTTAACTCGCCGGTGCGCGCGTTTCGCAGTGTGGACGGCGTCCCGTTTCTTGTGGCCCGCGCGAAAGGCGCAAAGATTTGGGACGTCGATGGGAAAGAATATATCGATTACGTGGGAAGTTGGGGACCCGCGATCCTCGGGCACGCGCCGAAAGTCGTTGTGGATGCAGTGCGCGAGGCCGCAACGCGCGGCTTAAGTTTTGGAATTCCCAATCCGCTGGAAGTGGAGATGGCGGAATTGATCTGCGATTGGGTGCCCTCGATCGAGAAAGTGCGGATGGTAAACAGCGGCACAGAAGCGACCATGTCGTGCATTCGCCTCGCACGCGCATTCACTGGACGCGACAGGATCATCAAATTCGACGGGTGTTATCACGGCCACGTCGATGGGCTGTTGGTTAAAACAGGCAGTGGTGCCCTTACTCACGGGCAGCCTGACAGCGCGGGCGTGCCGCAAGCATTTGCTGATCTCACCATCTCACTTCCATTCAATCAGGCCGAGCTTGTTCGGAAAGCATTTGCTGAGAACAAGGGAAAGATTGCGGCGGTAATCGTTGAGCCTGTTCCTGCAAACGCGGGTCTTTATCTTCCGAGCGATGATTTTCTGTCGATCTTGCGAAAGGAATGCACGGACAACGATGCGGTTTTGATTTTTGATGAAGTAATTACCGGTTTCCGGCTGGCGCGTGGCGGCGCCCAGGAAATTTACGCAGTCAAACCCGATCTGACAGCGCTGGGTAAAGTGATTGGCGGCGGACTGCCAGTCGGTGCGTTCGGCGGGCGAGCCGAAATCATGGACCAGCTTTCACCTGACGGTCCGGTGTACCAGGCGGGGACGTTGTCTGGGAATCCTTTGGCAATGGCTGCAGGTCTCGCGCAACTGCGTGAGCTCGAACGTATCAACGGATGGAAATCACTGGAAGAAGTTGGCGCGCAATTCGAAAAGCTCACGCGGAGGGCCATTAAGAACACAAACACTGAGGTGACGTTTCAGAGGGTCGGTTCGATGTTCTGCTTGTTCTTCGAACAGGGACCGATTTTCGATCTTGCTGGCGCGCGACGTAGCGATTTGAAAAGGTTCGCGAGATTTTTTCATGCTTGTCTAAAACGCGGCATCTATTTCGCGCCATCGCAGTTCGAAACAGGTTTTATATCCACGGCGCATACGCCGGATGATCTGGAGCGCACAGGCGCGGCAATTCACGAAGTTCTGGCGGCCCTGTAGAGGAAACAACTCGTGTTTTCCAGAGAAAGCGCTTAGAGTCTTCGACCGCGCCAGCGGTTCTCTTTTGTCATTCCGAGCGGAGTCGAGGAATCTCTTGATTGAACCGCGTTAAATATTGAGGGCTGTCTCGACTTCGCTCGACATGACAACGGCGGCAAACCAACGAATTCGCCCGGCGGCGAAATTCTTTTTGGAAGGTGACAAAAAGTTTTTCGTCAAAGGCGTCACATACGGTCCTTTTAAGCCGGACGCGGAAGGGAACTATCTCGGACGGCCCGAGCAGGTGGACGTCGATCTGGCCCTCATGCGCCAAGCCGGTTTGAACGTTGTGCGAATCTATCACGCACCGCCGCCCTGGTTTCTCGACCGATGCACTGATGCAGGAATGCGTGTGCTGGTGACGCTTCCCTGGGAAAAACATATCGAGTTCCTGCGTGAGCGCTCGATTCGCAAGCAAATTGCAGAAGCAGTCCGAGAGGCAGTGAGCAAATACCCCGGGCATCCAGCTATTCTCGGCTATCTCGTAGGCAACGAAATCTCCAGTACAATGGCCCGCTGGCTTGGCGCGCGTCGGGTGATTGAATTTGTGGAGGAACTAATTCGGATCGGGCGTGCCATCGATCCGGATGCTCTCTTTTCTTATGCCACGTATCCGCCGACGGAATATCTGCTGCCGCAGAATGCCGATTTTTGCTGTTTTAACGTTTACCTTCACAATCAGCGGGACTTCGAAGGTTACCTATTGCGACTGCAAAATCTCACAGGCGAGCACCCGCTTATCCTGGGGGAATTCGGCATGGATACGATCCGGCATTCACAGGATGAGCAAGCCGAGATGCTCGGTTGGCACATCGACAGTGTTGTAAAATGTGGGCTTGCTGGAACGATTTTTTTTACCTGGACGGATGAATGGTTCACAGGGGGACAGGAAATTACCGACTGGGCCTTTGGGATCGTTACACGGGAACGCCAACCAAAGAAGGCGTTCTACATGCTGGAGGAGAAACTGGGCCGAAACGATTCCATGTTGCCTCATCGTCCCTTGCCGAAGGCGCCATTCGTTTCGGTGATTGTTTGTTCGTACAATGGGGGCGCGACTCTTGCCTCGTGCCTTGATTCGTTAGGTAAACTGAATTATCCCGAGTACGAAGTCATTCTGGTCGATGACGGATCGACTGACGATACATCTTACATCGCGGCGCAGTTCCCACGGGTGCGCTACATTCATCAAAGCAATCAAGGATTGAGTCACGCCCGCAATACGGGCGCTACCGCTGCCAAGGGTGAAGTATTCGCCTACACCGATTCTGACTGCATGGTTGATCCGGATTGGCTCTATTATCTTATCGGCACCCTGGTAAGCGGTGACTACGCTGGAGTAGGTGGACCGAATGTCACGCCGCCGGCTAAAAATTGGATTCAGGCCTGCGTTGCAGCGGCTCCGGGCGGCCCGAGCCATGTGTTGCTTACAGATGTGGTCGCCGAACACATTCCGGGTTGTAACATGGCGTTCTATCGTTGGGCGTTTGAGAGCGTGGGCGGTTTTGATGCCGAATATCACAAAGCAGGGGATGACGTCGATTTTTGCTGGCGAATTCAGCAGGCCGGCTGGGTCATTGCTTTTAGTCCAACCGCGATCGTCTGGCACTACCGACGCTTTACTCTTCGTGCTTTTTTGAAGCAGCAGGACGGTTATGGCGAAGCAGAGTCACTGCTGCGCTTCAAACATTTGATCTTTTTCGGACCAACAGGCACAGCGAAATGGCGCGGACAGATTTACGGCACGCCGCGGTTCAGCTGGTTCGTGAACCGGCCGGTGATCTATCACGGAATTTTCGGTGAAGGTTTTTTTCAATCGATTTACCCGACACCTCAATCAGATGTAGCCGCCTATTTAAGCAGCATTGAGTGGTTTGCCCTGACGATTTTCCTGTTCGGCCTGGGCATTTTTCTCCCCGCATTGCGCATTGTGCCGTACCTGATGCTTGGCGGCACGCTATGCGTTGCTCTTTCCTATATGGTGCGAGCTGCCATTGAGCCGAAATTCGATACGGCGGGCGCGCGGCTGCTAGTCATGTTTCTAGCTTTTGTTCAACCTCTCGTACGCGGATTCTCCCGTTATTTTACCTGGCTGCACTTCAAGCGCACACCCGCAAGCGTAATTCGTGCGCACGAACATCTACCGGAGCGCAGCCGTTTTGGGCGCAGTTTAAGTCGCCGGATTTTTTGGAGCGAACAGGGGAGGGACCGCCACTATTTACTCGGCGCCATCTTCGAGCTGTTGGATGAAGAAGGCTGGCGTTATTCCACTGACAGTGGGTGGAATGAGTGGGACATTCAAATCTACGGGAACTTTTGGTGGAGCATTGCGCTTCAGACTGTCACCGAGTATCACGGCGGTGGTAAGTGTTTGACTCGTGTTCGGCTTCGCAACCGCTTTGTCACGACGACCATTATTCTCAATCTGATCGCTTTAAGCTTGTTGATCTATCGCCAGCTCAACATCTCGCACGTCGATCTTTGGGTTCTTGTTCCGTACCTGCTCTTTCTGGTGTTTCTCTGGACGCGCGCGCGTTTGCTCAAGTCACGAGTAGCAGAGCTTGTCGATCTTGCAGCACACCGCGCTGGTCTGCAGCGGGTGACGCGCCGAGGAAAATCCGCGATGCCAGCGTCGACACCGGTGGTCGAAGCAGCGACCGCGGCGGATACCGCGTCGCCGCACTTGCCGGAGTAGCACGCGGCAAGGAGCGACTTCGGGTCAGAACCGCAAACGGACTCTGCCATTTCCGGTTGTGATTTGGCCGATTCGTTTTGCCTTTAACATTAGCATTGCGCGTTTGGCATCACGTTCGGAAACCACCGCCACCATTCCAATACCCATATTGAAAACCTGATACATCTCCTGTGGATCGATCTTTCCATTTTCCTTAAGGACTTGAAAGATCCGAGGTGCACGCCAGCTCTTCGTTTCGATTATGGCGTCACGGTTTGCAGGTAAAATCCGCGGGAGGTTGTCTATGAGTCCGCCGCCTGTGATGTGGGCAAGACCTTTGATCATGCCGCTCGGCATTTTTGCCAGAAGCGGCTGATAATTCTTGTGCACGCGTAGTAATTCCTGGCCAACCGTCTTGGCCGACCGGGGTAGGCGCGACGTAACTTTGAGCCGCATTTTGCGGAACAGAATTTCTCGTGCCAGCGAATAGCCGTTGGTGTGCAGGCCAGTCGATTCCAGTCCGAGAATTGCGTCGCCAGGGCGGATTTTCCCGCCGTCGATGATATTGCAGCGGTCAACGACGCCAATGATGCAGCCGGCGAGATCGTATTCCCCCTCGCGATAAATTCCGGGCATTTGCGCTGTTTCACCGCCGAGAAGAGCACAGCCCGCCGATCGACACGCGCGCGAAAAACCATGCAGTAATTGTTGGAACACGCGGGGTTCGAGTTTTCCGCAGCCGATGTAATCTAAGAAGAAAAGGGGGCGTGCACCCAGGACGGCGATGTCGTTTACACAATGGTTTACCAGATCGGCGCCGACGGTATCATGCTTGTTTAGAGCAAACGCGATTTTTAGTTTCGTCCCAACGCCGTCGATGCTTGCAACCAGGACCGGTTCGCTCATTCCGGGGAAGTTCGCTCGAAACAAGCCGCCGAAACCGCCAATCTTACCCAGCACTTGTGGTCCATGTGTTTGCCTAACGAGCGACTGAATTTTCCCTTTGAGTCGATTACCAAGATCGACATCAACGCCCGCGCGAGCGTATGCTTTTTGTTTCTTTGTCATTCCGAGCGAAGTCGAGGAATCTCTGTTTTTAATCTAAACAGCAAGAGATTTTTCGACTACGCTGCGCTTCGCTCGAAATGACAGGCGCGCTACTTCAAATCCGCGAACAAGGTCGGATGCGCTTCCTGATCAGCGAGTGCTTTGGCGCGATGCTCGCGTTTTTCCATGATGAACTTGTCCAACGCAGGGTCGACGGGCAGAGGATAATCCCCGTTGAAACAGGCAAGGCAAAAGCTATTCATCGGCTTTCCAGTCGCCCGTACCATACCTTCCACGTCGAGGTAACCGAGGCTATCGACACCGAGGTATTTGCAGATGTCTTCCATGGACATTTGGTTCGCGATCAACTTCTCAGGATCGGGAAAGTCGATGCCGTAGTGACAAGCAAACCGGTGTGGCGGACAACTCACACGCATGTGCACTTCTTTTGCGCCAGCTTCGCGCAAGTTCACTACGCGTGCTCGCGCGGTCGTCCCGCGCACGATGGAATCGTCCACAACCACAACCCGTTTCCCAGCCACCATTTCCTTGATCAAATTCAACTTCACTCGCACATCGAAGTCGCGAATGAGTTGGCTTGGCTGCAAAAATGTTCGGCCAATGTAGTGATTGCGGACAAAGGCATGGGCGTAAGGAATGTTTAGTTCCTGCGCGAAACCAAGAGCGGCGTAGTTTCCCGAGTCAGGCACCGGCACGACAATGTCTGCATCGACCGGAAATTTTCTTGCCAGTTCGCGTCCCATTTCCATCCGAACCTTTCCCACATTAACCCCGCCGATCATACTGTCCGGGCGCGCGAAATAGACGTATTCAAACATGCAGAATGCCGGCCGCGCATCCGGGAACGGCCTTTCGGAGCGCAATCCGTTTTCATCAATGATCAACACTTCGCCGGGCTCAATTTCGCGGACGAACTCCGCATGAATCAGATCAAAAGCGCACGTCTCCGATGCCAGGATATAAGCGTCACCGAGTTTGCCGAGGGAGAGGGGGCGCCACCCGAATGGATCGCGCACGCCGATGAGTTCGCGTTCACTCATGATGATGAGCGAGAACGCCCCTTGAATCCGGCGCAACGCCGCGAGAACATTTCCGCCATTCTCCGAGGGTTGCGCCAGGAGATGCAGGATGATTTCGCTGTCGGCGGTGGTTTGGAAAATGGAGCCCTTTCGCTCAAGCTCATCGCGCAGAAGATCGGCATTGATCAAATTACCATTGTGCGCAATCGCCATTTGGCCGCGCACGCAATCGACCACGAAGGGTTGCGCGTTTTTGATCGTGCTGGTTCCGGTGGTCGAATAGCGTGTGTGCCCGATTGCGCGTGTCCCTTTCAGCCTGGCTAGTTCGTCCTGTCCAAATACCTGCGACACAAGACCCATGTCCTTGTGTTGGAGAAAAGTCGTGCCCGGCCCGTTGCTAGTGACGATTCCAGCGCTCTCCTGGCCGCGATGCTGCAAAGCAAACAGGCCGTAATAACTCAGGACCGCCGCGTTCGGGTGGCCAAACACGGCGAACAGTCCACATTCATGCTGCGGCAGCACGGCGGCGTCGGGCGCCTGGTCTGGATCAATTTTGTCCCAGGGGGAGATCACACGAAATAATCCACCAAATTGTTTCACATTCAATCGCGGGATTAAGACTTCATCGCCTGCCAAACAATCGCACGCATTGTGCTCTCAACAGGCACATCGCCGAAACCTTCCGCAATCCGTTTTGCAACTGCAACGATCAGGTTCTCTGGATCGACACCACGCTCTGTTGCTTCAGCGGCAACCGGATTGCCCCGCACCAATCCAATGGCGAATTCCCTCGCTGAGCTGCTTCGGCAAGGCTTCTTTTCAGAGAAAGATTCAATTTTTTCAAAGCCAGCGTCTTGCAGCAGTCTTCGAATGATCGTCGAATGGTTAAAGCTAAACGGAATCTCATAGAACCTCGGGGGATCGCGATCGAAGAACGAAGCTATGGTTTCATATGCAATTTGACCAAACGGATTCACCTCGAAGGTATCCCAGACGTTGAACAGAAAAACGCCGCCGCTGCGAAGGACGCGATAAGACTCGCGCATGGCGGCCGCTTTGTCTGGGACGAACATTACCCCGAACTGGCAAACGGCAGCATCGAACGAACAATCGGGAAACGGAAGGGCGGATGCGTCTGCCTGTTGCCAAATAACGTTTTCGTCGTCTCTAAATTTCGCTTTCGCAAATTCGAACATGTCAGAGTTCAAATCAGTCGCGACAATTTCGATTGTCGCAGGCAACGCGTCGCGGAATCGACGCGTCACGATTCCCGTGCCACAAGCAATTTCCAGGACGCGTTCATATTTCTTGTTTGCGAGTCGCGAGACCAAATCTTTGGCCCACGGCTCGAATATCACGGGCCCCAGATAGCGGTCGTAATTTTCTGGGACCGCTCCTTGGAAAAGGACATTTCGATCGTGCTCCATTTACAAGCTTGGAATGCCTTCGGCGCCCGAATCACTTTCCACCGCGCGGCGAATGGCGTTCCACCAATCATCATGGAGATCGGCAACTGGCCAGGAAAATTCTTCGCTGCCGAGCCGGATGCGAAGTTGGTTGCCACCAACTTTGCCAAGTTGTTGAAATGGAATTTGTCCCTCCTGCAGAATCGGTATTGTCTTTGGCAGATTTTCCGGCGCGACCGAAACCACAATTCGCGACTGTGATTCGTTAAAGAGCGCCGTCGCAGCAGATGTGTCGCCTGTTTTCAGATCGATCTCTGCCCCGAAAAGTTTTTCCGGATTGAAACAACATTCAGCGAGCGCGACTGCGAGACCGCCTTCGCTGCAATCGTGCGCGCTTTTTACAAGACCTTCGCGAATCAAATCGCGCACAGCGTTTTGGATTTTAATTTCGCGCGCAAGATCGATACGTGGTGGCGGACCAAGTTTTAAGCCGTGACAGACTTTCAGGTAGCGCGAGCCGCCCAGACTGGAAGCGAGGGCGTTGACCTCGGCTTCTTTGTTGTGGTCGGCTTTTTCTCCGCCGCGGTCAGCGCCCGCGGCTACAAGACTGGCGATTCCGCCAATCAGGATTATCGCGTCCCCCTCATTTTTGAACCATTGTGTGGTGATATGCTCTTCTTTGTCGATCAGGCCCACCATGCCGATGGTCGGTGTTGGGTCGACCACCCCTGCAGGGCTCTCATTATACAAAGACACGTTTCCGCCGGTCACTGGCGTGCCAAACGCACGGCAGGCTTCGGCGACGCCTTCGACCGCTTCTCGTAACTGCCAAAAATTCTCCGGTTTATAGGGATTGCCGAAGTTCAAATTGTCAGTGACCGCAAGAGGACGCGCACCCGAGCAGGTGAGATTTCGCGCCGCTTCGGCCACGGCAATCTTACCGCCTTCGCGCGGATCCAGCGCGCAATAGAGCGAATTGCAATCAGTAGTCGCAGCCAGGATTTTATTTGCATAACGCACAAAGAAAACGGCTGCGTCCGAACCGGGCTTCACGAGCGTGCCGGTACGTACCGTGTGATCGTACTGTCGATAGACCCAATTCTTCGATCCGATGGTTGGGTCGCGCAGTAGTTGGCGCAGCGCTTCGTGATTATCGATCTCGGCAAGTTTTGTCGGACCGCGATCGTCGATTGTGGCTGCAAGAGGTTTCGCTTCCCTGGAATAAAGAGGTGCTTCATCTGCCAGCGCCCTGGCGGGGATCTCCGCGGCAATCGTGCCGTTATCGCGCACACGCATCATGCCGTCATCGGCGACGCGTCCGATCTCGACGCATGGCACATCCCATTTCTCGAATATTGCGCGGACCAGGTCTTCCTTGCCACGTCTGGCGATGATCAGCATCCGTTCCTGCGATTCGCTTAACAAAATCTCGTATGGCGTCATGTCGGACTCGCGTTTTGGTACTTTCGCAAGATTAATCTCGATGCCGTTTCCGGCGCGGCTGGCGGTTTCACATGTCGAGCAGGTTAGCCCCGCAGCGCCCATGTCCTGGATGCCGGCAACGGCGTCATGACTCAAAAGCTCAAGGCATGCTTCGAGCAAAAGTTTCTCCTTAAACGGATCACCGACCTGCACGGCCGGACGATCTTCGCGCGATTGGTCGGTCAATTCACGCGAAGCAAAAGCTGCCCCGGCAAGACCATCGCGTCCGGTCTCTGCACCGACGTAGAAAACAGGGTTGCCAACGCCACTTGCGGTGCCGCGTGCTAGTTGTTCGTGACGTAGTACGCCGAGACAGAAAACATTTACGAGAGGATTGCCCTCGAAACTCTCATCGAAGTAAATCTCTCCGCCAATCGTAGGAATCCCGATGCAATTTCCATAATGTGCAATCCCGGAGACGACACCTGTGAACAACCGCCGATTGGCGGCCAATTTCGGATCTCGTCCGCCTGAGGCAGACTCTGACTTTGAATTTGAGGTGATCGGTCCGAATCGCAGAGAATTCAGGCAAAATTCCGGGCGTGCACCCATTGTAAAAATATCGCGGATAATCCCGCCGACGCCGGTGGCCGCGCCCTGAAACGGCTCGATCGCACTCGGATGATTGTGGCTCTCCATCTTGAACGCGATCGCCCAACCATCTTCGATATCGACGACACCCGCATTTTCCTCACCCGCCTTTACAAGTATGCCGGCCCCAGTAGTCGGAAATTTCTTCAGTTCTTGTTTCGAATTCTTGTAGGAGCAGTGCTCGCTCCACATTACCGAGAAAATTCCCAGTTCGGTGAAATTTGGCTCGCGGCCGAGGATTCTCTTAATGCGCTCGAATTCTTCCGGAGTGAGTCCGTGTTGCTTGACAAGTTCTGGGGTGAGTGCTGGCTCGGCAGTCGGCATCTGGCTGGTCATCGACGGAGCAACGTAGCGAATCCATAAGAACGCTCAATCGCTCAAATAAGAATTTTCACGAAATCGCCACATCCATGACGCGTCCAGCATGTCTTCGAACTACGAACATTGGGTGTCAGTATTAACAGGAGGAGGCATCATGGTTAAGAAAACAATTATCGCTCTCGCTTGCGCGCTCGTGGCATCGCCGGTGTTTGCGCAGACTACGACAAGGACAAGGTTGACCACTGTAGAGGGAGTAACAGTAACGGCACCTGTCATGTCGGCTCAGGGAGGGACTGCAGCAAGCTATCAGCCTCCCGGGACGCTGGTAATTCGCACCGACAGTGCGAATCCCGAGCGGTTTGACTCATTCGGACCGGGAGTTGTCTTTGATAAATTTGGCCGGCCCTTTCGCGGTTCGATTCAGCCCGGCGCGCGCGTAGTTGTGTTTTACGCCAACGATGGCTACACGCGTCTGGTTGACCACATAGTCGTTTTAGACTGACAAGACCTGTGCATTTCGAATAGGTGGCGGCCAGCAACCGTCAGAGGGAGAAATAGACAGGCGTAATCTAGGGATGCCTGTCGAGTTGCCGAGCATCACGCTCGGGAGAAACCATAAAAACATAAGGGAGTATATATATGACAAGAACAATAATTGCTCTTACCTGCGCGTTAGTTGCGCCTGTGGCGTTTGCGCAGACGAGCACCACAACAACAGAAACGACAACGGAGCCAGCAACGACAACACAGACAACGAGTACAACCTACACAGCTGGCACCGTGACAACATATGAGCCCGGTAGGACCGTTGTAGTCAGGGGTGAGCAAGGCCCAGTCAGTTTTGCTTTGGGCACAGCCGCGCGAATCGTCGACGGCGCCGGCAAAATCGTGACTGCGCCGCTGCGAAGTGGGCAGAAGGTGCGAGTTTACTACACCGGACCTGAACAGGAAAGGGTGGTCGAGCGAGTAGTCGTTGAAGACCAGGACTGACCCGCCTTCGCTACGAAGTGGCGAGGATTGGTTGGTCACGAATTCAAAAGCCGCAGGGTCGAAATGATCCTGCGGCTTTTTATTTTCCCGCACTGGCGCAGATTGTCGTCGTGGCGTTTCCCGCGACTGACAGCCGTAATTTGCGTTTCGAGCGCAAATCGCAGAACGTCACTGGATGGCTTTTGATCTGAAGGAAATTATCGCTGCGCGACTGGGTGAAAATTATCAACTCCACGAGCGGCACGTAAATCCGACGCTGGTACAGGCCCAGCGAGTGATCGGGTTCGACAAGGTCTATGCGCGAGCGGAAGGCGCGTACCTGTATGACATGGATAATCAGCCGTACCTGGATTTTTTAAGCGGCTATAGCGTGTTCAACATCGGGCGGAATCATCCGGTAGTGAAACAAGCGATTCGTGATGTTCTGGATCTCGATCTGCCAAACATGGTGCAGATGGATTGCTCGCTTTTGAGCGGGTTACTCGCTGAGGGTTTGACGAAACGAACCCCACCTCATTTGAATGCGGTGTTCTTCTGCAACTCAGGAACCGAAGCGATGGAAGGCGCATTGAAGTTTGCGCGGGCTGCTACCGGGAGAAAACGGGCGGTTTCGCTTTCGAGCGCGTTTCACGGGCTAAGCCTCGGTTCGTTATCGTTGATGGGATGCGAAAGTTTCACTGAAGGCTTCGGCCCTTTGATGGAAGGATTTGATGCGCGTGTGCCACTTGATGATGTCGAAGCGCTGGATCGACAGTTGCGTTCGCGCGATGTGGCGGCCTTCGTGATTGAGACTGTTCAGGGAAAAGGCTGTCAAACTTCAAAGACCGATTTCTTTATTCGCGCGCAGGACCTCTGCCGGAAATACGGTACGTTGCTGATCTCTGATGAAGTGCAGACCGGACTCGGTCGCACCGGAAAAATGTTTGGATTTCAACATTGGAATCTGGAGCCGGACATCATTACGCTGGCAAAAACGCTAAGCGGCGGCTACGTGCCGTGTGGCGCGATCGTGGCGCGACGCGACATTTACCAGAAAACTTTTTCGCGCATGGACCGCTGTGTTGTCCATTCGACGACGTTTGGGCGAAACAATTTGGCGATGGCGTGCGGCCTCGCGGCCCTGGAAGTAATCGACGGCGCAAAGTTAGTTGAGAATTCCGCGAAAATAGGCGCGCTTTTGATGGAAAAAGTGGATGCGCTACGCACGAAACATTCGTTCATCAAAGAAGTGCGCGGCAAGGGGCTCATGATCGGGATCGAATTTCATGAACCGCAGGAGTTCAAGTTGAAGATGGCATGGAAGCTATTGCACAAGATCGACAAGGTGCTGTTCGCCCAAATGATCGTGACGCAAATGCTAAGCAAACATCGCATTCTTACTCAGGTCGCAGGTCACGCTATGGATGTGATGAAAATTTTACCGCCGCTTATCATTGGCGAAAAAGAAGTCGACTTGTTCGTGAACGCGCTGGACGACGTGCTTACCGAATGCCGCAAATTCCCGGGACCGATGTGGGAGATTGGAAATAATTTCGTCAAAGCTGCGCTTCGGGCGAGAGGCAGGGCCGAAGCACGCCCCGCCGTTTCTGCGTAACTCACCAGGCATACGACGTTGCTTGCGCTGGCGAAATCAGGCGAGGAGCAGTTGCTAGACTTTATCGTTGTCGATCCTTTGATCGAGGCGTACGTTTCGGGCGAGGTCCAAACGGAGAATTTATTATGAGCACTGCTATTGCTGAAGACAAAAAGACCGGAGCGAAACTGAATCAGCTCGAGCAACTGAAGAAGTTTACCAAAGTTGTCGCTGACACCGCGGACTTTGAGTCCATGAAGGAATTCAAGCCGCAAGATGCGACGACGAATCCGAGTCTGGTTTACGCCGCCACGCAAAAACCGGAGTACGCGCATCTGCTCGAGGACGTAATCGCTGACCGAAAGAAATCAGGTCTGAAGGGGCACGCGCAAATCGAAGACATTTGCGATCATCTACTTGTCCAGTTCGGCACGGACATTCTTCAGATTGTGCCGGGACGCGTGTCGACCGAGACCGACGCGCGCTTGTCATACGACGTCGAGGGTTCGATCAATAAAGCGCGCCGGTTAATCAAACTTTACGAGGATCGAAAAATTCCGCGCGAGCGCGTGTTGATCAAAATCGCGTCGACTTGGGAAGGATTGAAAGCCGCGGAGCAGCTGCAAAGGGAGGGGATCCGCTGCAATCTGACACTGCTGTTTTCGTTGCCGCAAGCGGTCCGCGCAGCGGAAGCAAAGGTGCAGCTAATCTCGCCGTTTGTGGGGCGAATTTACGATTGGTACAAAAAGGAGATGAAGCGAGATTATTCAGGATCGGAGGATCCTGGAGTACAATCAGTTACGGACATTTATACGCATTACAAGAAATTCGATATCCCGACCGAAGTAATGGGCGCCAGCTTCCGAAACGTTGGACAGATTCTGGAACTGGCGGGATGCGATTGTCTGACCATCAGCCCGGAATTGATGGAAGAGCTTTCGAAATCAACGGAGCCAGTCGAGCGGAAGCTCAGTCCGGAGAAAGCGAAGTCGGCGAAGATTGAGAAGCTGGAGCTCGACGAAAAGACGTTCCGCTGGATGCTGAACGACAACGCGATGGCCTACGAAAAGACGGGCGAAGGAATTCGGAAGTTCGCCGCGGATGTGGTGAAGCTGGAAAAATTCGTCGCGAGCAAATTATAACGTTATCTCTTCCTTTAGCTGTTCCTCTCCTTTCACGTTCTGAGGGTGAGAGTGAGATTAGGACGAAGCGAAAGTGGAAGAGTAGCATGTTTAATGTCGTTCTGGTTCGCCCGGAGATACCGCCAAACACTGGCAATATCGGCCGGCTTTGTCTGGCCACGCAATCAACGCTGCATTTGGTCAAGCCGCTTGGCTTTTCGCTGGACGATCGGCAATTGCAACGAGCGGGCCTCGATTACTGGGATGAAGTGCGTCTGAAACTGTGGGATTCATTCGATGCCCTGCAGCGGTCGCAGCGGCCGGATGCGAATTACTTTTTTCTAACGACAAAGAGTCGACGTCCTTATTACGAGGCGAGATTTCAGTGCGATGATTTTCTCGTGTTTGGGCCAGAAACAAAAGGGCTTCCGGAGAATTTGCTCGCGGCCAACCAAGATCGTTGCATCAGCATTCCAATGCATGGAACCCGCAGCCTGAACCTGGCTACTGCGGTCGCAATTGTGCTGTTTGAAGCCGTGCGCCAACAGCAACGGTGATCAAAAACATCGCAACACCGCGGGCGCGCTGGGAGTTAAAGTAGCGATGGGGAAAGAAGCATTCGGAAAATGACGCTGTGACGTTGAATAAGTGAGACCCTTGAGAACGTCCAAAAGCCTAGAAAGAAAAAGTTTATGAGAACACTCTTAGTTTTAATTTGCAGCTTACCGCTCGCGTTCGCCGCGAGCGGTGCGCAAGAAAAGAAGAAAGAAGAAAAGCCAGCGCCGAAAAAGCCGGCGCAGACAGCACAGGGCGCCCAACAGCGCGGCGGTCCTAAGCAGGGTGCTCCTAAAGGTGGCGGTCAAAATCAACAAACAAATGTCTCAGGTCCCGGTGCAGGAAAAGCCAAGGCGAAAGGCCAACAATAGGCGAATGTTCCTGCGGGACAACCGTCAGGGGCCGGAGCGCAAAGGGTAAAAGAAAAGAAAGGTGCGCAACCGAATACGGCCGCTGGTCAAGCTGCTGCTGGCGGAGCGGCTGCCGGCAAGACAAAACAAGGTCAAGCCAATGTTGCCCAGGCAAAATCAAAGCCGATTAAGCCGCAGCATTTTAATGTTTCAAAACAGCCAAATACCGCGAAGGCCCCTCCTGTGAAGTTCCAACAGGGCAGGCGAATTCAAGGAAGCCAAAACTGGCAGGGGCGACAATATGCTGCTTTTCGCAATTACAAATCAGAGTGGCACGATCGGAACTGGTGGCACAGCCATCACAATCGCATCGTGTTTGTGTTCGGCGCCCCGTATTTTTGGAACGCGGGTTGCTGGTATCCAGCATGGGGTTACTCTCCCAACGCCTATTACGCGTGGGACGGCCCCATTTACGGTTATAATAATCTGCCTCCCGACCAGGTGATTGCTAACGTGCAGGCTTCGCTTCAACAGCAAGGTTATTATCACGGAGATGTGGACGGTCTTATTGGACCGCTTACGCGTGGTGCGATTGCAGACTACCAACGCGATCACGGCCTTTACGTAACATCAGCAATCGATGAGCCAACATTGCAATCATTGGGAATGGCATGATAACGCGCGTTCAGTTGCAGAAAAATCGGCGCTGAATTTCTGAAGGCGTTGTCCCGACTACCCGCAAAACACTGCTGGACAGATGTGAGCGCCTGTTGAATAAATCGCCGACGCGAAAGTCTAACCCTACGAACTGAAAACTATGAGAACATTGCTTATCTTAATTTGCACCGTTGCGCTCGCATGCTCCGCAGGGGCTGCGCAGAAAGACAATAAGTCAAAGAAGCAAGCGCAGAAGAACAGGCAGCCTCAATCGACGCAGCATGCGCGTCCTGCGGCCGGACCCAAGAAGGCAACGCCCAAGCGCTATCAGCCAGCCTCAACGGCAACATCATATCAAAAGGCAAAAGGAAGGCAGGGCGTCAATAATCAGGTTTATCAGTCGAGGTCGAATGTGAAACCGGCGAAAAAGAGTTCCCAGCAAGTCGCTGCACAGAATACGCAAGCTGGCCGGTATGCGACTAAGAAAACAAAGCAAACGCAACAGGGAGCTAACAGGCAGTTTTATCAGTCGCGCTCGAACGTCAAGACGGCTAAAAAGGGTTCCCAGCAAGTCACTGCACAGAATACCCAGGCTAGTCGAAACGCTGCGGCCAATGCGAAGAAGACAAAGCAATGGACCGGTAACACGGCTTCTCGCGCGGCATTTCAATCGAATAAGAAATACAAGGCGCAGCGTTTCAATTTGGCGTCGAACACGCGTCCGACAAAATTCAACTCTGTGAAGTTTCAGCAAAACCGGCAAATTCGGGGAAGTCAGTACTGGCAGGGTAAGAATTATTGGGCCTTCCGAAATTACAGGCCGGTGTGGCACGACAGGAGTTGGTGGCACAGTCGTTACAACCGCGTCGTTTTCGTATATGGCGGATGGTATTATTGGAATGCAGGTTGGTGGTACCCAGCATGGGGTTACGCTCCCAATTCGTACTACGCTTATGATGGTCCCATCTACGCTTACAACAGCTTGCCACCCGATCAAGTCGTCGCCAACGTCCAGGCGGCACTGCAAGCGCAAGGTTATTATCAAGGGGATGTAGACGGGTTGCTCGGGCCGCTTACGCGGGAGGCGATCGCGGGTTACCAGCGCGATCACGGACTTTATGAAACGGCCGCAGTTGATCAGCCAACGCTAGAATCGCTGGGAATGTCGTAGCAACCTTCTGTCTAACCAAAAAGCCGCCGTTGAAATAACTCCACGGCGGCTTCTTGCGTACATACGAGCGACACGCTCTTGTCTTAGCATCGTATATGCTGCAGATAAGGGAACCAACCTTCCTAGATGGAAACCACAACTCCGCAACTAGTGGCGCGCGATCTTTTCCAATCATTCCGCATGGGTTCCCGCCGGATCGAGGTCCTGCGAGGTATATCCATGGAAGTCGCACGCAACGAAGCGGTCTTTCTTTCAGGCGCTTCGGGTGCTGGTAAGACAACGCTTCTCTACACCCTCGCAGGTTTGGAACGGCCGGAGTCCGGGACGGTGGAATTCGAGGGACGAAATCTCTACAACGGCACGTCTGTCTCACAATCGCGTTTTCGAAATCAGAAAATGGGTTTCATATTCCAGGGGTATTTTTTGTTGCCGGAACTGACTGCACTGGAAAACGTCTCACTGCCAGGGATGATTGGTGGAAAATCTGTAACGGAACGCGCCGAGGAAAGTTTGACGGCCGTTGGTTTGGCCGGCCGCATGCATCATCTGCCAGCAGAACTTTCAGGAGGCGAACAACAGCGCGTGGCGATTGCTCGGGCGTTAACGAATAATCCCGAAATCATCTTCGCCGATGAGCCGACTGGAAATCTCGATTCGAAGACTGGGGACGCGATCATCGATCTTCTGTTGGATCTTGCGCGCGAACGGAAAAAAACATTGCTCGTTGTGACGCATGATATGCGGCTCGCCTCGCGGGGCGACCGTCAACTGCACATCAAAGACGGCGTCCTGCAATAGAGAAGAGTTGAAAGAATTACAACGTGACAACGGATTTGCGCTTCAATGCTTCAACGTTTTATGCATGTAGCGCTTTTGATTTTGCAGCTTGAATTGCTCGCCTAAGCGTTGGAGATTTTCTTGCGACTATGAAAACCACTGATGCGACGGTGTTGGACGAACCGAAAATTCACGAGCCTGGTGCCGAGGCTGTAACCGAACCCGCAGTTGAAAATAGGCCGCGTCGGACAACCGGCGTCAAGGATGCGAAGATTTACATTGACGGAAAATTCTATTCGGAAGCCAACGCGAAGATTTCCGTGTTCGATCATGGTCTGCTTTACGGTGACGGAATCTTCGAAGGAATTCGCTTTTACAACGGGCGTGTCTTCCGACTTGAAGAACATCTCCTTCGGCTGTGGGATTCAGCGCGTTCGATCTGTCTAGAAATTCCGATGACCATGCGAGACATGACCGAGGCGGTGCTGGAGACAATCCGGCAAAATCATTTGCCTGACGGCTACATCCGGCTGCTGGTGACCCGCGGGATTGGCAATTTGGGTCTGAACCCGACGCAATGTAAGTCTCCAAGCGTCATTATCATTGTGGCGACGATCGCCCTTTATCATGAGGACTTTTATCGGAAAGGATTAACCATCGTGACCTGCGCAACGCGGCGGAGCAATCCGGCGGCGCTAAATCCGGCTGTCAAATCGTTGAATTATCTAAACAACGTGATGGCGCGAATCGAGGCAAATTTGGCGGGGGCGGATGAAGCGCTCATGTTGAATGACGCGGGGAACGTTGCCGAATGCACTGCTGATAATGTTTTCATCATCAAACACGGCCAAATCTTCACGCCTCCCGTCGCGGCCGGTGCGCTGCGGGGGATTACACGCTCGGTAGTGTTTGAAATCGCCGCCGAACTTGGTGTTAAGGTTCGGGAAACTGATATCACGCGTCACGATCTTTTTGTTGCTGACGAATGCTTCCTCACCGGCACTGCCGCAGAGATTGTCCCGGTCGTCAAAGCAGATGGCCGATCGATTGGCAACGGAAAGCCGGGACCCATCACCGCGCGCATTATCGCGCGATTTCGTCAGGTGACGCGCGAAACCGGTACACCAATTTTCGCCTAACAATTGAGCAAAGCCGCCTCTGACGCAGAAACGTCCTGGAAATATTGGGGTTGAATGTTTCCAAAACAGCAAGGCCTAATTAAAAGAGATGTTGTGTGACGTTTGCAAATGCAATGACGCGACGGTCTTCCTGACACAGATTCTGGAAGGCAAAATGCAGAAGGTGAATCTTTGCGATGCATGCTCGAAGGAGAAGGGCGTACAAGATCCGACCGGTTTCGCACTGGCGGATTTGCTGCTTGGCATCGGAGCGGCAGAAGAAATTGAAAAAGGCGCGTCGACTCAGAAATGCCCAGTGTGCGGATTTAGTCAGGCTGATTTCAAAAAAACCGGCCGGCTCGGCTGCAGCGAATGCTACGTCACGTTTGGAGACGGCCTGGGTTCGCTCTTAAAAGCGATGCACAAGGGCACCGAGCATGTCGGAAAATTCCCGGAGCGGGCGCAGCGGACCATGGCCCTTAACCATCGAATGCGTGCCTTGACCGAGAATCTGCAGAAAGCCGTGGCTGACGAGAACTACGAGACGGCGGCTTCGCTGCGCGATCAAATCAGACAACTGGAAAACGAGCTCTCGAATTCGCCATGAAAATTTCCAACATGCTGGCCACAGCCGGGGAATGGTTGCGCGGCGAGGGGCCTCATCACCAGATTGTAATTAGCAGTCGCGTACGGCTCGCGCGCAACTTGCGTAACCGTCCTTTTCCAGGTTGGGCCAAAAAAACGGAGCGCAGTTCGATTCTGGAATTGATCAGGTCGCGTGTTGAAGCTCTTCCGGAAATGCAAGAAGCCTTCGCGGGAAGCTTGCAGGACCTGTCGGCGCTGGACAGGCAAGTTCTAGTGGAACGCCATTTAATCAGTCGGGAGCACGCCGCTAAAGGCGCCGGAAGCGCCGTCGTCGTGAATCGTCGGCAGACCCTTAGCATCATGATCAACGAAGAAGATCATTTGCGGATGCAATCGATTCGTTCCGGTCTGCAATTGAAACAGGCCTTTAAACTTGTCGATAAGGTCGATAGTGCGCTCGAAAGCAAACTGGATTTCGCCTTCGATTCCCACCTTGGATACCTGACAGCATGCCCTACGAACGTCGGCACTGGAATGCGCGCCTCCGCGATGTTGCATTTGCCAGGGCTTGTCCTGAGTGAATTGATCAATCAAGTCATTCAAGCGGTGAGCAAAATCGGTCTCGCAGTTCGCGGTCTGTACGGCGAGGGCACTGAGGCAATGGGCAATCTTTTCCAAATCTCAAATCAGACCACGCTTGGCGAAAAGGAAGAAGAGATCATCACTCGCCTGAGCAAAGTTATTGAAACAATCATCGAAAAGGAGCACAACGCGCGACAAATACTGCTTCAAAAAAAACCAAATACGCTCTTGGACCAGATTGGTCGCGCGTACGGCGTTTTGACCTACGCGCACGCGATGGCCTCGAAGGAGGCCCTCAACCTGCTCTCGATCATCAAACTTGGGATGGACTTGGGCGCGTTTCCGGAAGATCGACGCCTGCAAATCGATGAATTGTTCATTGAGACGCAGCCGGCGCACTTGCAGAAAAGCTCGCAGCAAAAACTGAACGCTGAAGAACGCGACCACTTGCGGGCCCAAATTATTCGCGAGCGTTTGAAACTCTTCCCCAAACCTGATATTAGTAAGATGGCGAGACAGTCGAACGGTGACTCGATTGTCGTGCCATCGAACGATGAATAATTTCACACCCCGCGCTCAACAGGTTCTGGCGCTTGCTCGCAAGGAAGCCGACCGGTTTAATCACAACTACGTCGGCACCGAGCATCTGCTGTTGGGGCTGATCAAACTAGGCCAGGGAGTCGCCGTCAATGTCCTGCAGAAGATGGGTCTCGACCTGGAGACCGTGCGGATGGAAGTGGAGAAACAGGTTGGCTCAGGACCTGAAACCAAAATGGTAGGGAACGTTCCCTATACTCCTCGTGTCAAAAAAGTCCTGGCGCTCGCGGGCAAGGAAGCCAAGGCGCTCAATCATTCTTACGTTGGCACCGAACACATTTTGCTTGGGCTTTTGCGCGAGGGCGAGGGAGTCGCCGCGAGAGTGTTGAAGAGTCTTGAACTAGACATCGAACGCACGCGCAACGAGATCCTTAAGGAGCTCGACCCAAATTTCACACCCGCCGAGTCCGAACAGGAAGGCGGCGAACCGACGAAGAAAGACGTCAAAACGCCAGCGCTCCGCGCATTTGGCCGTGACCTGACCGATTTGGCAAAGAAAAGCGAACTCGATCCGGTGATTGGCCGGCGCAATGAAATCGAACGCGTTATTCAAGTGCTTTGCAGACGAACCAAGAACAATCCTGTTCTGATCGGCGAAGCCGGTGTCGGTAAGACCGCTATTGCTGAGGGGCTGGCCCAGGAGATTGCAAACGGGAATGTGCCTGAGTTGCTGCGAGACAGACGCGTGATCACGCTTGATCTGGCGTTAATGGTGGCGGGTACAAAATACCGCGGCCAGTTCGAAGAGCGGATCAAGGCGGTAATGGATGAGATCCGCCGTTCCAAAAATGTGATTCTCTTCATCGACGAGCTGCACACGATCGTCGGGGCTGGTTCTGCGGAAGGCGCGATGGACGCATCGAACATCATCAAGCCCGCGTTGAGCCGCGGCGAATTGCAATGCGTTGGCGCGACGACAATGAACGAATACCGCAAGTATATCGAGAAAGACGCGGCGCTGGAACGCCGCTTCCAGACGATAAAAGTAGATGCGCCTACGGTCGATGAAGCTATTCAAATCTTGAAAGGCTTGCGCCCGAAGTACGAAGCTCATCACAAAGCGAAACTCACTGACGAAGCACTGGAGACCGCCGTCAGATTTTCCGATCGTTATATCACGGGCCGGTTTCTTCCCGACAAGGCGATTGACGTCATGGACGAAGCCGGTGCGCGTGCCCGCATCAATGCCATGACGCGTCCACCCGATGTGAAGCACATCGAAAAGGAGATAGAAGAAATCCGGGTGGAAAAGGAAGGAGCCATCAAAGAGCAGGACTTTGAGAAAGCCGCCGCGCTCCGTGACAAAGAGAAGCAAACCAAGGAAAAGCTCGATGCCATTCTAAACAAATGGCGCGAGGAGCGAGAAGAGAAAGAAGTGGTGGTGACGGCGGACGACATGATGCATATCATCTCGAAGGTCACCGGTGTCCCTCTCCAGCGCATGGAGCAGGAAGAGACACAAAAGCTGCTGATGATGGAGGCCGAGATGAAGCAGCGTGTGATCGGCCAGGACGAAGCGGTTATCGCGATCAGCAAAGCTTTGCGGCGGTCGCGCGCGGACTTGAAAGATCCGAAGCGGCCGATCGGATCATTTGTGTTTCTCGGTCCCACTGGTGTTGGCAAGACATATCTCGCCCGCACGCTCGCTGAGTTCATGTTCGGCGATGCCGACGCGTTGATTCAGATCGACATGTCGGAGTACATGGAAAAATTCACGGCTTCACGCCTGATCGGTTCGCCGCCAGGCTACGTCGGTTACGAGGAGGGTGGACAACTTTCCGAAGCCGTGCGTCGCAGACCATATTCAGTGGTGCTTTTTGACGAGATCGAAAAAGCGCACCCCGATGTGATGCATTTACTTTTGCAAATTCTGGAGGACGGCAAGATCACGGACTCGTTAGGGCGGAAGATCGATTTCCGGAACACGATCATCATCATGACCTCCAACGTCGGAGCCGACTTGTTGAAGAAACAGACCGTGATGGGCTTCGGCGCACCGCTGGAAGGGCATGATTATGATTCGATGAGGGACAAGATTCTCGATGAAAGCAAACGCGTCTTTAAACCCGAGTTTCTTAACCGCCTCGACGAAATCATCGTGTTTCATTCGCTTGGCAAACCGGAGCTGTTGCGAATCGTGGAACTTGAAGTGAACAAAGTCCTGGCACGTATCAAAGCCAAGGACGTCCATATTGAATTGAAGGAAAGCGCGAAAGAATTCCTCATTGAGAAGGGATACGACCCTCAGTATGGAGCGCGGCCGATGCGTCGTGCCGTGGAACGTTACCTCGAGGACCCGCTGGCGGAGGAATTGCTCCGCGGGAACGTTAAGGCTGGTGACACCGTCGAAGTAATCGCTGCTGATGGAAAGCTCAGCTTTCATGTCGCCGAGCCGCAGGGGCAGAGTAGCGCGGCCGCGTCCGCGGCCAGCTAGCCAGTGAGGCGCCGGTAGGAACGGACTGCCGGATCGCTCCCGGCGCGTGCAAGCGCTACTATAATTACGCCCGCGGATGGGCATCCGCGTAGGCTTTCTTTAGCCGCTCGGTCGTAACATGCGTATAGATTTGGGTCGTCGAAAGGCTGGCATGTCCGAGCAACGCCTGGACACTGCGTAGATCGGCGCCACGATCGAGCATGTGCGTCGCGAAACTGTGGCGCAGCTTATGCGGGCTGATTGAAATCGGAATTGATGTGTGACGAACATAACGTTTTAAGACGAGCCAAATCGAACGCGGCGACATCCGCCTTCGCGCCTTGTTAATGAATAACGGTCCCGAATGCACATTCGCCGCGGCACGATAACGCGAGATCGCCTCCAGAGCAGGGAAACCCACCGGACACACACGCTCTTTGCGGCCTTTGCCGAATACGCGCACCGACTCTGTGTAAGGATCGACCTCAGCCACGTCGAGCGCAGCGAGTTCGCTCAATCGCAAGCCGCTGCTGTAGAACAATTCCATAATAGCGACGTCGCGCAGAGGCATCCAAGCCGGCGCAGATCGGCTTTTCGTCTGGCGGGTTGGGGCGGCAAGAAGTTCTTCGACCTGTTGACGCGTCAGGACGAGCGGCAGCTTCCTCTCGATTTTTGGCAATTGCACTTCGCGCACAGGATTACCGCGCAATCCCTTTCGAGCTGCCAGAAACTGATAAAACGTACGCAACGCTGAGAATTGCAATCGCACGTAGGAACGCGCCTGCCCGCGCTTCGCAATTGCAAATAAGTAATCGCGAAAATCGTCCCCTCGGCATCTTTTCCATGGGGTTTGATTTTCAGCGCGAAAAGCGGTCAGTGCTTGGCGATATGCCTTTAACGTGCGAGGTGAAGAATTTCGCTCAATTGCGAGATAGAGCAGGAATTCCTCAGCAAGAGGATCCTTCTTATGGGAAACGCGCGCGCCTTCTGTCATGTCGAGCGAAGCCGAGACACCTCTAACTGTTTAATCGCGCATGTGCGACAAGCAATACGTCAGAGATTCTTCGACTTCGCTCGGAATGACTATGACGAGATTGTTTCACTCCGGTTTTTCTACCACGTAACGAAGATCTTCCGCGGTGGCGTGGCCACGGATTTGACTTTTGAAAATTGGCGGCGGGTTGGTGGATATCAGTTGGTAGCTTTTCAAAACGAACTCAGGATAGACTCCATTGCTCGCAGGTTCATAAACCTTGTCGCCGCTAAAGTAGCCGTAGAGTTTGTATTCGTAATTGTTATCGCTTCCGATATCGACACGTTCGCGATCTGGAGCAAGCTTCTGTTTTTCGTTCAACATCACTAATTCTGCGGTGCTCCAGGGTTGGCCCGGCCGCCGAATGTATCCCCAGAACTTATAATCGGGTTTGTAATAACGCCGCCCGATAAAATAATCTCCGGCCGGTTCGGCAGCGATGTTTTGCGCCATCTCCAGCCTGGCTTGTTGAATTCCCTGGGGAACGGTTTCGCAGCCGACGAAAAACACCGCGCCAAGCAAGAGATTGCCTGCGAGCAAAAAGCGAGTGACGCGTCTCATTCCTT
>JBKPLX010000211.1:0-12331 GCA_046731855.1 Verrucomicrobiota bacterium
GGTTGCGTCGCTTTTGGCGCTGGCCGGCGTTGCTCGCTTGGCCGAGATCGCTGCGGATATCGGTGCTGCGCTCGCGTCTTGGCCAGCGCCAAAAATCGACAGCAACGCGTTCCATTCCAGTATCTCAACCCACACATAAGCGTTCCTCGATTTGTGCGATTGGTTTCGCGACCAGCGCTAATCCGATAACGACCAGTGCAATGCCGCACCAGCGCAATATTGAAATCAATTCGCCTAAAAAAATCCAACAGCCTAGCGGAACGAGGATATCGACCACGCGCGACAAAGGAAAGGCGATGGTGATTGGAATATGTCTCAACACATAAAGCCAACTGATGAAGCTGACGATAATAAGGAGAATCGCCCACCACACCAACGGCGAAGCCAAACCGTTAACGCCCGTCCAGGACCACGCGTTGTCAGTGTTCGCCACCTCTGTTGCACCGCGCTTCAAAAGAAATTCGGACACGAGCACGCATGCAACGCTGAGAGCAAGTTGCAGCCAGGGGCTACCGAAACCGGAAGGTCGATTTTGCATCCGTTTTTCTAGCGTGCAGTCAAATCGTCGCAACCAATTTCGAATTGCGGATCTTTTGACAGGGCGCATCACAGCTTGCCCTGAGCGAAGTCGAATGAGTGCGCGCCGCAGCGTACAGACGACTCCTCGCCCCCAACAGCAATAGAGCCTTAGAGTTGATCGGCGTTAGGAAACCGCTGTAAAACAGGATCGTGACGCGTCGGGCCTAGATATTTAATGAGACGGCGAAAGATCGGATTGAGCAGCGGACTCGTGTGCATCACGTACAGATCCAGCGGGACGAGCTCGCAATCCAGATGCAGTTTCGGCTCATAGTTCAGCGGGTTGCTGTAGTAATACTTTAAACCTTGTTCCAGCGCCCAGGAGATGATGTCGCGCAGCGTATAAAAATAAAGGTGCAGGCCGAGCGCTACGCTGTAGTCCAGTCCAAGGCATTCGTCATAGATTTTGTCGTCGCAGACGAGGCAGAAGCTGAACGCCACTATCTTGTCCAGCTGCCGCCAGATAAAAAAGCGCGCTCGGTCGGGCATCCGCTGTGCGATTGCGCGAAAATAGTCCTTCGTCAGTGTCTCGAATTTTAATGGCGAACGCTCGTGGACAGCGAGGTACAGGGGATAAATCTCATCGATAAGAGGTGTGACGTCGCTGACGACCTCCATTTCGATCTTGGGTGCACGCTCGGTCCTGCGGAACTTTCGGCGCAGATCTTTTCGAGTCGCTTTGCTAAGTGTGCGAAAATATTCGTCCCAGTTGTTGTAAGGAAGCGGAAGCCGCGTCATTGGCATGCTGGGAATCCGCGCATAACCATTTAACGGAAACGTTTCGAGTTTCGAACGATAGGTCGCAGGGAAATCTTTCAATACGACCAGCGAAGCCTTGTTTTGTTTTGCATAAGTCGAAAGGTTGGCTTGCAACGCGTTTGCCGCCCACGTTTCGTCTCTCTCGTCGTGCGGGCTCAGGTCGCCCGTGCCGGCTGCACAACCAACCATCAAAACGCGCATTGTAAGAAAGCGCGGAAAAACTTTGCGAACACGATCAACAATTGAACTGATCCTACCGGGCACACCTTCAACAAGATTCTGCCGAACAAAGAATACGGGCTGGATTGCTCGCGTATTGCCGGACCGATCTTCGAGAAGCAAATACCGGTACTCGAAACCACCCTCGACTGTTTCTTCTACGATCTCGTAATATCGATGGTCTTTGCACTTGTTAAGGAACGCGCGTCGCCACGCGTCGCAATTGTACAGCTCGAAGCGTGTGACGATCTTTGCCACGCTTTGCGGGGTTGGAACGTTGCTGTTACACGGCATAGAAACCGGTTTTCTCAATCTTGCCGCGACTAAAGTTGGATGGTCGTTTGTTCTGCATTCGGTTCAAGAAACATTGGCCTAGTGGCCGATCTTCATTTGAAAGAAAACGCAAGGTGAACAAACCTGCGAGCCAGTTTGTCAAAATTGTTCGGTACGGCATTTTCGAAGTGAATCGTATTGAGGAGCGTTCCTTGCAGTCGAAGGTCCTGGCGACGGTCGCGGCTGTCGCGCTGGCGACGATTCTTGGCGTGCTAGATTATCTTACGGGTCGTGAGTGGGCGATCTCAGCCTTCTACCTCCTGCCGACGTGCGTCGCGGCATGGATGGCCGGGAGGTGGGTGGGATTCGCGGTAGGAGCTTTGTGCACAGGTGCGTGGTTCTTCAGCGATTTGTTCAATGGCGCGACCTATCGGTCTCCGCTGATTCCCGTCTGGAACGCGGTCATGCTTTTTATATTCTTTTTGGTTGTCGTCTGGCTACTGACTGCATTCCAACGTTCCCACTACCTCTTGGAGCAAACAGTCGAGCAGCGAACGGCCGCGCTGCGGACGGAGATTAAAGAACGAAAACGGCTGGAACACGCCAACCTCCAGGCGGAGCGCCTTGGTGTGGTTGGTTCCATGGCGGCCCAGGTTGCGCATGAAATCAGGAATCCGCTTGGCTCTATCTCGCTCAATCTTGATCTGATCGGGGACGAACTTCACGCCTTTGCAGACTCCAGCAGCAATTCCACTGCCGAATGCGAGGTGCTCCTCCGCGAGATGCGTTCGCAGGTATTGCGAATCCGCCAGGTGCTGCAGGAGTATCTCCGTTTCGCGCGAATGCCGAAATCTGAGCGAGCTGCGGTCTCGCTGCAGGCCTTTCTCGAAGAAAAACTTAATTTCGTGCAGCCGTTGCTTGATCAAAAGCGCGTGGACTTGAGCAGGACGCTTGATCCCAACCTGCCACCGGTTCACGTCGATTCCGAGCAACTCTGGGAAGCCATTTTGAATCTGATCAGTAATGCATTGGATGCAATGCCCGATGGAGGAAACCTGACTGTGAGCGCGCAAAGACATGGCGCAGAAGCTTTGGTATCTGTCAGCGATAATGGTCGCGGCATGACCGAGGAAGAAGCTCGGCATCTTTTTGTGCCGTTCTTCACCACAAAGAGCGATGGCACGGGCCTCGGTCTGGCATACACGCAGCGAGTAGTGAATGAACATGGCGGCAAGATTGAATGCGCGACCGAGCGAGGCAAAGGCAGCACCTTTAGCATTCAACTTCCCCTTGCTGTTGGTGCCTGACGTGACGACTTCCCTTTTTCAACTTTATGATGCGCACGATTGGATTTTTGTCGTCGCTGGACGATTAGGCGCGTCGCCAAGCGCTATTCTTTTGTAACGATTATGGAAAATCTGAGAAACAAATCTGTTTTAGTCGTTGATGACGATCCGGGAATGCTCCGGGCAATGATGAAAGTGCTTGCCAAAGAAGGCATGCGAGTCACGGGACTGTCTGATCCTACTGTGGTTGTAACGACGCTTGCGGAGTCTGAACCGCGATTCGACCTGGTCATTACTGACCTCCGGATGCCAATGTTCAGCGGGCGCGGGGTTTAGCGCTTGCCGGCGCGTTGCCCAAATTGCCAGTGATTATCATCACCGCATTCGGTGGACCTCAGGTGGAAGCACAGGCGCTCCAACTGGGTGCCTTTGCCTTTCTTGAGAAACCGGTCGCTGCTGCGGAATTGGTTGACGTGGTAAAGCGTGCCCTCGAAGCGTCGCCGATTCGCGAAGTGTAGCTGGATAGCTCCATCTGCTCCGTGTCGTTTCCTATGCCCGCTTGGAAAACGGCTAGCCGTGCGAATTAGGACCCCGACCGTTTGGTTGTTCAGGTCTCCAGACTTTGCACTTTAATAACGCCATCGCGGATGTGCAGATCGCGTTGCGGATTTGGAATCTCGATCCCAGCTTCGGTCAGATGTTTGTAGATGAGGTAGTTTAGGTCGCTTTTGAAGCGGCGGGGTTTGTAGCTCATTTCCTGGGTCCAGGCGACAAGCTCGAAATCAATGGTGCTATCGCCAAATTTCTCCAGATAAGCGGTCGGCTCCGGATCGCTTAGCGTGGCTGAATGTTCACGGGCTGCAGCGATGAGTGCCTCGCGCACTTTGTTCACGTCGCTCCCATAAGCCACGCCCACTGGGAGACGAAACCGCACGCGTGGATCGCTATAATGCCAGTTCGTGACTGGCGAGTCGATGAACTTCGAGTTCGGCACGATCATGGCAATATTATCGCTTGTTAGGATAACGGTGCTGCGCGCGCGAATTTGCTCGACCCTGCCGACGATGCCTGCCACTTCGACCCGATCTCCGATGGTGATCGGTCGTTCCGCCAGAATGACCAAACCGCTGATGAAATTACTGGCAATGTTCTGCAACCCAAAACCGACACCCACTCCGACTGCTCCAGCGAAAACCGTCAGCGCCCCGAGATGAATTCCAGTGTTCTCCAGGACGATGAAAATGCCAACGACCAGCACGATGTTGCTGATGACTTGTGAAATCGCGTATTGCAGCGAACGATCGAGTCCACTTTCAGCGAGGAGTCGATTAAAAAGAAAACGCTTCGTCCTCGAAGAAATCCAAAAGACGGCAATTAGAAGTGCGACCAGCAAAAAAATCTGAAGAAGACTTAGCTTGATCGCTGGAAGGGACGCATTCCATCCCAATGGAACGCCCGCCGCGTTGATTGCACTGATGATGAAAAAGATGAGCGCGGCGAGGCTTAAGATTGTGGTGACGACCGCGACGAACTTCGTTTCGATCTTGAAACGGCTAAAGAACCGGCGAACTGGTTGGCTTTGTAAGATTCTGGCGGTGAGAAGACCGGCTGCGAAAAGCCCGGCGAATGCAATCAGGCCGAGAAACGTTACATAGTGGTCGCCAACGTAGAAGAGCGGCCGCTCCAGAAGCGTCATCTCCACGTTATCTAGTGTGAATGCGTTATGGGCCTTCGCAACCGCGAAGGCGGCCGGCGTCGAATGCCACGCCCCACAACGTCGCCAGCGTCTGTCGCCTTACTGCTGCTTGGCGCGCTCTTCGATATACTTGATCACGTCGCCGACTGTCTGCAGCTTTTCGGCGTCTTCATCTGGAACTTCGACCGAAAATTCCTCTTCAAATGCCATCACCAGTTCGACGATATCCAGCGAGTCCGCGCCCAAATCCTCAATGAACGAGGCCTGTGGTGTAACCTGCTCGGGGTTAACGCCCAGTTGCTCGACAATGATGTCTTTAACTTTCTCTTCGATCGATTTCTCCGCCATAAAATTTGTTCGGTTTGTGTTAGTCGCCCGTGGAAAAGCTTAAAGCAGTTCCGAGCACAGCATGGCAAGTAAATGAATTAAATAGGTTGTCAATCATTTTCGGGTCGGACTGGCGATAACGAACGCGCTTCTTGTCATTTTGAGCCCTTCGACTGCGCTCAGGACAAGCTCCGTCGGAGGAATCCCTGGATCTTCTCCCGATTGCTTGCGTTGACCCTGAGATGAGAGACGTCTCGAATCCGCGCGACATGACAAATCCCACAGTGGAGCGAGGTCGAAGTCTCGGTGGCTTCAAAGCAGCTATACCTTCACGTTTGCTTCCGTTTGCCATTCGAGTAGATGAAGCCGATGACATCTTCCCCTGTCGAGCCGGCCGACCTGCTCGATCTAAAACTGCTGCCCGCCTGGGTGAAAGAACCAGTCGAGCCAAAACGTTACGCCGACGAGGAAGGCGAGCACGGTCCGGAGTACTCGCCGCGCCATCGTCGGAGCGCGCCGACGCGTAAGGGAAGGCGCTCAACTCCGACGCATCGCGAGCGGGCGCCCAACTTCGATAAACCGCGACCGGGCGACCGACGCCCTTTAACGAAGGGAACCAAGCATGAAACAGGGCGCCACCGGTTCCAGCCGAAGCAGCATTCGGCGGGTCGCGGGAGACCTGAAGATCGTCCAGGCGGAGGCGAACATCTTCCTGTAACGCGAACGCCACTGGAGGTCACGATTCGCTTTCTGCCATACTCTGCGCCGTTCGAAAATGTTGTGGCGCAAATCAAGTCTGGCTCGCTGGCATATTCGCTGTATGCCCTGGCGCGTTTGTTTCTTGAAAAGCCTGAACGCTACGAGGTTCGGCTCACAGGGAAAGCGGAATCGGAATCGCCGCTTTATCGGCTTGGCGACAATGGTGCGTTGTCTCTGAATCGAGAGTTCCTCGAGCGAAATGCATTCCGCCTGGCTCAAACCGAGTTCTATAGGATCGACATTACCGAGTCCGAGCCGATCAAGGGGAATTTTTCAAATGTGGCGCGATGTCGGTTGAGCGGGACGCTTCTTGGCCCGACGAACCATCACAATTATCAATTGCTACTGCGTAGTCTTTACGAGCAACGCTTTAGCCGCCGGATGAGCTTTGCCGATTATCAACGACAAATCGGGATTGTGAACGATGCGGAGTTAATTGAGCGCTGGAAAGAAGAGGCTCGAAAGGTGACTACGTACACAACTTCCCGCGAGCAGGTTCCTTCAACCTTCTCTTCGGCGACGGATGCAGAGCGGCATTTCCGATCGCATTATTTGGAGGGGTTAATCAAGAGTCCGGAGGAAGCGATCATCGGCGGAGTCCAGAGCCGGCAGTTACCGGACAGGATCCTCAATCGGGCGGTCGAGGACGCGTGGGTGCGGGAAACGCGCTCGCCTTCAGCGATGATGCAGGAGTTGGCGGGACGATTTCGACAGAATGGGCTCCACGTTTTTCGGCATCGCCGCGGTATGTTGTTTGTCTCACCGATCCGGGCACGCGCCTTTGTTCACGAACAAGCCGGCGTGTCTCCATCGGTGAATGCGATTCTTGAAGCGCTGACAGGGACAGCGGTAATCAATCGCAAACAGCTTTTCGAAAAGTTGATTGGCGATGTAACAACCGAGGATCCAGAGCCGCGGAAGCTGGCGTTCGCGTCCGATCTGCGTTGGCTGATCAACGAAGGCTACGTGATTGAGTTCAATGATGGCTCGCTCGATCTTCCACGAGGAAAAGCCAGGTCGCAGGAGGCCGTAGCGCCGGAGGTTCCGGCCCCAGAGCCAACGGTACACAGATCAGCCGAACCGACGGAGCAAACGCTCGCGCTGACGATTTGGCGTGGACCTTACTCGCCAACGATTCTTAGCGAGGGCGCGCAGTCGCCTCCTTCGTAACGAAGGACCTCATTTTTTTCATTCAAGACCGCAATCCGCGGTGCCTGCGATGCCGCTTCTTCGGGTGTGCAGCGCGCAAAACTCATGATGGTAAGGCGGTCGCCGAGTTTACCCAGATGGGCCGTGGCACCGTTTAGTTCGATGATCCCCTGCTGCGCTTCGCCGAAAATTGCATAGGTCTCGAATCGCTGGCCATTGTTCAAATTGCTCACCAGGATTTTTTCATACGGAATCAGGCCAACGAGCTCAGCCAGATCCGCAGAAATCGTCAGGCTGCCTTCATAATCCAGGCTCGCCCCGGTGACTGTGGCGCGATGAATTTTTGATTTGAGGAGAGTAAGTTGCATGAATCTCATTTGCAGAGCGTCTGTATCACCGTCGAAAGCGTTCAGGGTTCGACGAGACGCCTGCTAATTCTAGATGGCGCCGGCTTTTCTAAGCGCCTTATAGGCCCCGTGCTTATTGATTGTCTTCAGACCGCGCGCGGTAATGCGAATGCGCACAAACTTCTTAAGCTCCGGCACCCAAATACGCTGGCGCCGCAGGTTCGGCGCGAAAACGCGCGGCACACTTTTCGTGATGTGCCGACCCACACCGCCCTTCTTTTTGGCTAGGCCGCGCCGGTGGATGACGCTACCGCGCATGGCTTTCGATCCGGTGATGCTGCAAACTCTGGACATGATATAACCTCAAAGGCAGGCGCGTAAGCTGCCGCGCATCAGTTCACCGGTCAAGTGGATGTTGATCCACCGCGCAGTCTTCTTCTCGTCGAAAAATTCATGGTTTGAACGCGCAACTGGAAGAGGCGGTCAAATTTAGCTCGCACAAGGACCAGTCGACTCTTCAAGATCAATATTTCGCATAATCAGTGCACAAAAATAATCAAAAACTGCGGATTGGGATTGTCGGAGCGGGCAATATCGTTCGGGCTCGCCACTTGCCTGCTCTCAAGAAACATCCAGAGGTTGAGATTGTTGCCGTCTCTAATTCAACGTACGAAAGCTCGGAAAAATTTTGCCAGGAATACTGCCCATCAGCTACGCCGATGCGGAATTGGCCCGAGCTGCTCGCCCTGCCGGACATCGACATTATCTGGATTGGTACGCCGCCGGTAATGCACTCGGCCGTGACTGTTTCGGCGCTTGAGGCCGGCAAACACGTCTTTTGTCAGGCGCGAATGTCGATGGACCTGGCGGAAGCCGAGGAAATGCTCGCCGCATCAAAGCGTTATCCCGAGTTGGTGACTATGCTTTGTCCGCCCCCGATGGGAATGCGGGCTGATTTGCTCGTGAAAAAACTTTTGGCCGAGGATTACATCGGCCGCCCGCACCACGTGCGATTGCAAAGTTTTGCCAGCAACTATTTGGATCCGGGCGCTCCCCCGCATTGGCGGCAGCGTATTGAAATTAGCGGACTGCACGTTCTCACGCTTGGGATTTACATCGAAGTGTTGCAACGCTGGCTCGGAGACATCAATGGTGTCTTCGCGCGCGGCAAAATTATTCAGCCAATTCGTCAAGGCTACGATGTCATCATCCCCGATTTGCTCACCGTCCTTTGCGCTTTTGATAACGGGGCCGAAGGCGTGCTCGAGTTCAGCGGGATCGATGCGCTTGCGCCAGGCGACCGGGTGGAAATTTATGGCAGCAGCGGCACGCTCACTTACGATTTCGGTTCTGACGTAGTGCAAGCGGGTAAGGTTGGTGATCGTGGGCTGCACGTTGTGGAGCTTCCCTCAGAATTGGAAACCGAATGGCGCGTGGAAGAAGATTTCCTGGCCGCGGTCAAATCGAAGGGCCGCGTGCGTCCCCATCCGAATTTCGAAGATGGCCTTCGTTATATGCGCGTTGTGCAAGCCGCTGCCGATTCTCGGGCGCGGAATGAGTGGGTGGCGGTTAAACGCTGATTGTGACACGCCTTTAGCTAGGCCATCATTCCGTCTCCTACGAGAAACCGTCTCACTACCAACGCCCAGACCAACGTTGTGATCAACAAATACCACGCAAAGAAACGATCATAACCGCGGCGTCGCACCAACAGACCGCCGATCGCGAGCGCGGCATATTGGCTGACGAAAGGGAAATACCAGACCGGTTGAAACAATTCGCCACGCATGGCCGTTTGGAGCATGTCCAGTACGCAGAAGGCAATGAAGGTCGTGTAGTATTCCACGCGGTTGTGCTCAAAACGCGCACGATGTTCCTCCTCTTGTGACAGATCCGGTGGATAAAGAAAAACGGTCATTAGGTAGAGCGCGATGGTCCAGGCAGTCAGCACTAAAAACTTGTCAAAACTCCAGGTCACGTCCCTGTTCCACCTGAATGTGACCCACCAATTCACTAGCAGCGCCAGCAGCGTAGCTACAGAGAGAACGGTGCGCACTTCGTCGAGCGGATTTTCCACGCGGCGATATAGAGCTCGCGCAATCCCTGCCAAAAGGTTGGTCACGCCCAGGCCGATGATGATCGACATCAGGGCGGCGATGAACTCGAAACTGCTCATGAGATTCTGCGCGTTCTGCATGGCGCGCGACCTTAACGCAGGCCGACTCACGAAATCGAGCCGCAAATAGGGGAGGTAGGTAGCGCACGCGTCTCGCGTGTTGGTTGCGGTGTCTCGTCGCAAGATTCTTTCCTGCGCTCGCCGCGCGGAGTCCAAACCGCATTTATAGAAAGTTCGCGATCGCGAGGACGCGCTCGCCAACACGCGAGACGCGTGCGCTACCCAATCATTATAGTGCGGGAGGAAGACCCTTTTCCGCCAATAGCCAGCCGATCCCGCGATTAAAGTCGGCCAACGCTGCGCCTTCGATCGGATCATTGTGATAAGCGCCGCGCAACGAGATCACACGCTTTTCGCCAGTATACGCATCGACCACGAGCTGGTGATACCGAGTCGGTACAACTTCGTCTTTTTCCGCAAGCAGAAAAATCGCCGGCCCATGAATCGCTTTCGCATTGGCAATGCTGTCGAGGTCCTTTGGAATCTGTAACGCAACAGGACCCGCCAGCAGCCACAGATTCCACCAGCCAAATCGGCGCAGAATCATTTCGCGCAATGGCGGAGGATTCTGCAGAATCAATCCCGCAACCGGGCGATTCGCCGCGACATACAGTGCTGCGGTTGCACCGATGCTTGTACCAAAAGGGACGATTGGACGGTCGCCCGCGTGATGTTTCAATTCGTCAAATGCGGCGAGCGCAGCCGGCCCGATTTTGGAAAGCCGCGCCGGCCCAGTGCTGCCCCCGAATCCGGGATAATTCATTCCCCAGATTTCGACCGCGCGGTCATTCCACATCTCGGCTTCTTCAGCGGGCCAACGCTCGGCGCGGTCTGCGTTGCCGTAAAAGCGCAAAACATAGACGTCCGCGTTGCCTTTAGATCGCGCCGCCTGGGACTGCGCAATCCACAATTCCAATTGTCCATTTTCGAATGGAATAGTTTTCCTAACCGCACCGCCTGCATTGATCGGTGTTCTTGTTGCAAACAAAATCAGATGGTCCGGCAAATGACCAAAAAACATCACGACCAAATATACGATCGCGATTGCGAGTAAACGCCAGGGCGATGGCAGTACTCTTAGACTCACATCTGTTTAGCCCACGAAACAAATGAATGACGCGAAAATTCCAGGAAGGCCCAACACTCGCGCGAGGAGAGATCCGGCCTCGCACCCGCGCCCATCTCCCAAAGTGGCGTCCCGTTCATCGCTGCGACTTCATTCAGGAATGACCGCCACATTCCAAAGCGGCCTCACGGTGAGCAAATTCGCGCCGATTCGTGTGTCAATTGTGGTTACGAAAGATGCTTAACTCTTCTTCAATTCAGCCAGATCCTTCAGCACTTGCTCGCTGTGCGCGGCAGGCTTCACTGCGGTGTACACCTTGGCGATTTCGCCTTTGGGATTAATAATGAAGGTGTTCCGTGCGGCGAGTTTGCTTCCTTTGTAGTCCATCACCGAACCGTACTCGGTCGAGACCTTTGCGTCAGGATCCGCGAGCAATTTGAAATTGAGTCCTTCTTTGGTGCAGAAGTCTTTGTGCGATTGCGCCGTGTCCACGCTCACGCCGAGAATGACCGTTCCAGACTCTTCGTACTTTGCAAGGTCGCGCTGGAAATTGCGCGCTTCCATCGTGCAACCGCTGGTAAAATCCTTCGGGTAAAAATAAAGCACGATCCATTTGCCGTGATAATCCTTCAGACTTACCTGCGAGCCGTCTCCAGTCGTCAGGCTGAAATCCGGCGCTGGTTTTCCCACTTCCGGTTGCTGTTGAGTTTCCGCTGCCATCAGCCCCAACGTGCCAAGCCCGATGACTACTGACAAGATCATGTTTCTCATATTCATGTCCCAGTTTTCGAGCGCATAGGCAGTTAGTCAAGAAGCGGCGGGTTCGGCAGCCCCAACGCGTTGGAGTCGGGTTCCCCAAAATTGAAAGCTTGCGCTTAATGGGAGGTTTGCGTCAATAAAGGCTCACTCATGGCGAGACCGATGGTTGCCGAAAATATTCCGATTAAGCCTGCGCGGCTGATTCTTGGTTTTATCGCCTGCCTCGGACTCATATTCACGCTCTTTACTCTTTTGTTCGGTTTCACTTCTGTACCGGCAAACTCCGTTGGGGTGAAAACACGCTTTGGCGCCTACCACGACATCGTTAATCCTGGGCTTGCTTATGCAATTCCGTATATCGACGAGATACACATCGTGCCGACGCAGCGTTTGTTGAAATTGGAGTTCGGTTTCACCACATCCAATGCGACGAATATTTATCAAGGCGACGTCGAACCGGAGGAAACGGAGACGATGATCACGGGCGATCTCAACACCGCACTTGTGCCATGGGTTGTGCAGTATCGAATTACTGATCCGAAAACATACCTGTTTGGGGCACGCGAACCCGAGAAAACTTTGCGAGATCTTTCAGAGAGTGTGATGCGCGAGGTGATCGGCGATCGCACCGTTGACGAAGTGCTCACGGTTGGGCGACATGACATCGAATCATCGACTTTGAAACGTCTGGCGGATCTTTGTTCGCAGTACGGCCTGGGAATTCAGATTCAACAGGTACAACTGGCAACCGTGCGTCCGCCGCCAGCCGTGCAGGCTGCGTTCAACGAGGTCAATCAGGCGCAACAGGAAAAGCAAACCGCCATCAATCAAGCATGGGCCGTGTATAACGATGCTGTGCCAAACGCGCGCGGCCAGGCGAAGGAGCGCGAGAAACAGGCCGAAGCATACGCGTTTCGTCGCGTGAATGAAGCAAAG
>JBKPLX010000212.1:0-5976 GCA_046731855.1 Verrucomicrobiota bacterium
GATCTACGGTGTCTGGCTGCGTTCGATGGAGAACAACATCTTCACACAGATCGGCTTTGTCGTTCTCGTCGGGCTTGCCTGTAAGAACGCCATCCTGATCGTCGAATTCGCAAAACAAATTCAAGACCGCGATCAAAAAGATCGCTTCACCGCCGCGGTCGAAGCGTGTCGTCTTCGATTGCGCCCGATCTTGATGACTTCATTCGCGTTCATCTTCGGTGTCGTTCCGCTGGTCGTTAGTTCGGGTGCCGGCGCGGAAATGCGGCAAGCCCTCGGCACCGCGGTCTTTTTCGGAATGCTCGGAGTTACCGGTTTTGGCCTTTTTCTCACGCCCGTGTTCTACGTCGTAATCATGTGGTTCAAAGAACGCCGCGCCAAAACACGAGCGCCCGCGCCCACACAATCCGCACCGCCTGTAGCGACGCAGCCAGCTGTCAGCTAGCATCAAATGGAAGCGGCTCTAATATGGTACTGCAATCTACACCATCATTCACACATTGATCAGCCTGGCCGCAATTTCACCAGCCTCGTCGTTGTGTGATCCGCGTTTCAAAAAGCTCGTTGAGTCATTCCGAGAAATAACGTACGCGGTGGCAACTGATGTGACGTGACTTGCCTTGAAACAGATGGTAATCGAAAGATCAAACAAACTGAGAGAAAGAATATTATGGCCAAGCAAGATAAATCCACAGAGTCTGTCTACAGAGTAACGGAAGTAATCGGCACGAGTGCGCAGTCCTGGGAGGATGCGGCAAAGAATGCAGTTGGGACCGCCGCTGGCACGCTGCGTGATCTGCGCATTGCCGAGGTTGTGAAGATGGATGTGAAGGTCGAGAACGGCAAAGTGCTCGAGTTCCGTACGCGCTTACAACTCTCCTTTAAGTACCAAAGCTAGTCCGGACGTACAACGGCGCGGTCAGATTTAATCGTGGTCCGTTTACCCCGAACCTTCTCGGGCTATTTGAGCGAGTACCGGCATCGTCCTGATGAACAGCAAAATCCAGGGACTTCATCACGTCACCGCAATCGCCAGCGATCCGCAAGGGAACCTCGATTTTTATGTCGGGGTTCTCGGTCTGCGTTTCGTAAAACGCACGGTCAACTTCGATGATCCGGGAACGTATCATTTCTATTTCGGCGATCGACGCGGAACGCCTGGGACGATCCTGACGTTCTTTCCCTGGCCCGGTGCACGACGCGGGATCCGTGGGATCGGCCAAATTGAAGCGACGGCATTTTCGGTTTCACCTGGCTCGGTCGGCTACTGGCTGGAGCGTTTGAAACAGCAGCATGTCGCAGCGGAAAGGACAGCGTCGCGTTTTGGAGAAGAAGTGATCCGGTTTGTCGATCCCGACGGGCTTTTACTTGAGCTGGTCGCTTCAAATTCGCTCGCACTGGTCGAGCCGTGGCCCGACAGCCCGGTTCATCCGGAACATGCGCTCCGTGGATTCCACAGCGTGTCAGCCGCTTTAGAAGGTTATGAAAAGACGGCGCGTTTGCTCACTGACACGTTTGGTTACCGTTTAATCGAAGAATCGGGAAACCGGTTTCGATTCGCATCGCCTGACGATAACTCACCGGGCCGAATCGTTGACTTGCTTTGCCTGCCTGATTCGAGCGTTGGGCGTGTGGCGGCGGGGTCGGTGCACCACATCGCATTTCGCGCACGTGACGAACAAGATCAGATCCAGTGGCGAGAACGGCTCGTTGATCTTGATTACAACGTGACTCCGGTGGTCGATCGCATTTATTTTCATTCAATTTATTTTCGCGAACCCGGTGGTGTGCTCTTTGAAATCGCAACCGAACCTCCCGGATTTACCTTGGACGAAACAAGCGAAGAACTCGGAACCGGTCTGCGCCTTCCGCCATGGCTGGAATCTGCGCGTTCGCAGATCGAGAAAATTCTTCCGGGAATCCACGTGCCGCACAAACAATGACATTGCAGCCGGATTTCCTTCACGAATTCGTTACAGGTAATTCGAGCCGAACGCTGCTGCTGTTGCATGGAACCGGAGGGAACGAACGGGATCTTCTCCCGCTAGGGCGCGAACTCGACCCGAACGCTTCGTTGCTCAGTCCGCGCGGGAAAATTCTCGAGAATGGAATGCCCCGGTTTTTTCGCAGGCTGGCTGAGGGTGTGTTCGATTTGGAGGATCTGAAGACGCGAACGAACGAGCTGGCCGATTTTGTTACTGCGGCAGTACGCCATTACAAACTCGACGCAGACCATATTGTTGGTGTTGGTTATTCCAACGGCGCCAACATCGCGGCAAGCATGTTATTGCTTCGGCCGGAAATTATGTACTCGGCGATTCTATTTCGCGCCATGGTGCCGCTAATTCCGGACAAATTGCCCGATCTTTCGTCTGTGCACATTTGGATCGGCGCAGGTGATCAGGATTCGATTATTCCGACATCCGAGACTCAGCGGCTTGTGGAGCTTCTCCGTAGCGCCGGGGCAGATGTGATAATTCGTTTTTTCAATGCCGGCCACGGCCTAACGAACAGCGAGATCGAGACAGCCGAGCAGTGGCTCATAAATCTTTAAGTTATGAGCCGCCCGAAGATGAAAACGACTCGGCTCGAAGCGTTCAGCGACGGCGTGCTTGCGATCATCATCACGATCATGGTGCTGGAATTGAAAGTGCCGCATGCAGTTGAACTCGCTGCATTGAAACCGGTGCTGCCGGTGTTATTGAGCTACGTGCTAAGTTTTATCTATCTCGGTATCTATTGGAACAACCATCATCATCTGTTCCAAGCCACGGAGGAGGTCAGCGGCGGGATTCTGTGGGCCAACCTTCATCTCCTGTTCTGGCTGTCGCTCTTTCCGTTTACAACAGGCTGGATGGGTGAAAATCACCTCGCCGCAATCCCGACCGCTATTTATGGCTTTGTGCTGCTGATGGCGGCAATTGCCTACTACGTTCTGCAGCGAACGATTATCTCAAAAGAAGGCCGCGAATCGCTCCTTGCGCAGGCTGTTGGCAGGGATTGGAAAGGTAAGCTCTCTCCCCTGCTCTATCTCGCCGCCATCCCACTTGCGTTTGTCAGTCCATGGATCGCCGGTGGGCTGTACGTGTTCGCCGCGCTTCTTTGGTTAATTCCCGATCCCCGGATCGAACGGGAGATCGAAAAACGCGAAAAGTAAAACAACGACGGAAATCCAATTTCGATAGCGAAGCGCGACGCTGAACAGATGAATCCAACTGAGAATTCAATCGCGTTTGGCGCACCTGGAATCGAACCCCGCTGGACTTCAAGTGCCAAGGAAGGCGTTGGAACAGCCTATCACACCAGTTGCCGCGTTTGGTTCACGCTGAGCCACGGCATCCTGAACGAAATTTATTATCCGCATGTCGATCAACCAAACACGCGTGACTTTCAATTTCTCATAAGCGACGGCGAAACATTTTGCCATGAAGAGAAACGCGACCTGATTCAAGCAATCGAGTATCCCGAGCGTGATTGCCTGTTTTACCGTATTACGAATTCGGAACCGAGTGGTCGCTATCGGATCGTAAAACATGTCTTCACCGATCCGCATCAGTCTGTCTTGCTTCTGCACACCAAACTGGAAGTGCTGGATGAATCGCTACGGCGGAAATTGCGACTCTATGCATTGCTGGCTCCTCACATCGCCGGTTTTGGCACCGGCAACTCCGGGTGGTGGGCTGAAGTGGGCGGTATCAAAGTCATCCGCGCTCAGCGCCAAAACGTTCACCTGATCATGGCATGCAGCAGCGGCTTTTCTCGTCGCTCAGTCGGCTATGTCGGTTTCAGCGATGGTTGGCAGGATCTTATGCACCATTTCAAAATGGAATGGCAGTTTGAGTCGGCCGTGAACGGCAATATCGCGTTGACTGGGGAAATCAATCTTCCACACAGCGGTGAGTTCACCATGGCTGTCGCGTTTGGCCGCAGCTACCAGAGCACAACGGCCAAGTTGTTCCAATCGCTGGCTGAGCGTTTCGAGTCACATCGCCAGGCATACGTCCGCCAGTGGCAGCGCGCAGTGGTGAATCCAAAATTCGACTTTATCGCGGATACATCCGACGGCGGCGGAATGTATCGACTAAGCCGTTGTGTGTTGCTTGCCCATGAAGACAAAGTTTTTCAAGGCGCGATCGTTGCGTCGATGAGTATCCCGTGGGGCGAGACCAAGGGAGATAACGATCTGGGAGGTTATCACCTGGTGTGGACCCGCGACCTCGTACAAAGCGCAACAGCACTTCTTGCTACAGGCCAGACAAGCACGCCGCTGCGGGCGTTAACCTGGCTCGCTGCTATTCAGCGACCTGATGGTAGTTTCCCTCAGAACAGTTGGATCGATGGGACTGCTTATTGGTCTGGCCAGCAACTCGACCAGATTGCCGCGCCAATATTGCTGGCTTGGCGTTTGCATAAACAAGACGCACTCGGTTTGTTTAGTCCGCGCGTAATGATCGTGCGCGCCGCGGCGCACTTAATTCTACAAGGCCCGGTTACCAGCCAGGACCGATGGGAAGAAAACGCCGGTTACTCGCCTTCCACGCTCGCCACCGTAATTGCCGCACTCGTCTGCGCAGCGGAGTGGGCTACGGAATATAACGAAACCGCAGCTGCGGAGTTTGTTTTTGCATACGCCGACTGGCTGGCATCGCACCTCGAAGAATGGATGGTTACTACAAAAGGTGAACTGGTCGAGGGATTCCCTCGTCATTACATCCGAATCAATCCGACGGACCCTAACGCGCCTGACCCTCACCCCGATCCGAATGCAACGATGATTCAACTGGCCAACGGCGGTGGCCTGCACGCTGCGCGAAATATTGTTGGCGGTGACTTCCTGCATCTGGTGCGATTCGGGATTCGCGACGCGAACGATCCAATCATTCGCGATTCAATCGAAGTCATCGATCGCGTGATCAAACACGATCTGCCACAGGGTCCGTGCTGGCGTCGCTACAACCATGATGGCTATGGACAAAAGGCCGACGGTGGTGCTTTCGATGGAACAGGCGTCGGACGTTGCTGGCCGATCCTGACGGGAGAACGGGGCCATTACGAACTGGCGGCCGGACGCGATCCGAGACCGTTCATTGCCACAATAGAGGGCTTTGCGAACCAAGGCGGCATGCTCACCGAACAGTTATGGGATGGACCTGACTTGCCGGATGCGCATATGAAATTCGGGGCTCCCACCGGCGCGGCAATGCCGTTGTGTTGGTCGCATTCCGAATACATTGCGCTCGTGCGCAGTTGTCATGACGGAGTTTGTATCGACCGCGTCGGGCCGGCATTTCAACGGTATGTGTTGCACCCGGTTCAGAGCAATTATGAAATCTGGACTCTGCGTTATCCTGCGCGGCGCGTGTCTCGCGGCAAAATTTTGCGAATCATACTCGCTGCCCTGGCAACAGTCGTCTGGTCAACCGATGGCAGGGCGCGCAGCAATCTATTGGACACGACTCACGAGAGCAGACTGGATCTCTGGTTTGCAGATCTCCCAACTTCGGACTGGCCGGCCGGTTCAACGCTTACGTTTACATTATTTTGGAAACATGATCAGCGTTGGGAAGGCCGCGACTGGCAGGTAAAGATTTTAGAACCGTAATCGTAACCATTCGCGGCTAGACGGACAGCCATCACGTGGCGACGATCTTGTCATTATGAAAGACAAACCATCTGAAACCGAAAACAAAACTATGAAGATAGTCGTCCTCGGGGGCACCGGGCTCATCGGAAGCAAAGTAGTTAACCTTCTTCGTGAACGCGGCCACGAAGTCATTGCGGCGTCTCCGTCGCAGGGCATCAATTCGATTACCGGAGAAGGCTTAACTGAGGCGCTAACCGGAGCGCAGGTGGTTGTGGACGTCACGAACTCTCCTTCATTCGAAGACAAGGCCGTCCTGGAATTCTTCGAAACTTCGACCGGCAACGTGCTCGCCGCCGAGGCGAAGACCGGCGTCGGGCACCACGTCGCGCTCTCTA
>JBKPLX010000213.1:0-19849 GCA_046731855.1 Verrucomicrobiota bacterium
TCAGTAGCGCCAGGGGTTGGTTTTCCGGAGAGAAGTCCGAGTTGTTGCATCAACGAAAGTTGGTCGAATGCAGACCACTCCTCCTTGATTTTGCCGTTCACGATTCGCCAGATCGTGATCCCGGCCTGTTCCACCTTCTGCCCGGTGGCTGGCAAGCCATTGCCTGTCCCGGTATTGGTGCCGCGCGCAATCCAGTAGATCGTGACCAGGTCGCCTTCGGCGATCAACTTCTCTGGCACAATCGACACGTCGGGAAATGCGTCATGCCAGCCTTTCAGTGCTGTTTGGTCTTCCTCTAGGGTGGCGTTGGAATGAATGCCGTGATTGATGAAATCCTTAGCGTAAAGTTGTTCAGCGAGTTCAAATCGTCCACGGCTGAGAATTTCATCGAATGCCTGCCTCGCGATTGCTTTGTTTTGTTCCTGCAAGGTCGAGCCGAAGAGCTGACCTGCACCCAGCAATACGGTCAGGTAAACTCCTGTTGCAATTCGGCCTGCTTTCTTAATTGGGTTCATCTCTTTCTTCCTTTCGTACTAGTTCGCAGTAATTGTTATCTTTCCTCGAGCATGTCCTTCATTGAGATAGCGAAGAGCTTCAGGAGCTTCGCTTAATTTGTAGGTCCGCTCGATGACCGGGCTGACTTTTCCCGCCTGTATAAGCTCGCCGAGCATGATGAGATCCTGTTTGCTGGATTTGGTACGGTACTGGGCGAACTTTTGATCGGTGAATGATGACAATGCGCGCGCTGTGAAAATATTACCAGCGATGCGTCCGAGGGCCTCGCTTCCTTTTACCCCGGCTCCGCCCATGCCGGCCAAAACGCAGATGCCTTTGGGATTTAACACGTGACGGCGTTCGGAGAAGGAATGGTTGCAAACGTTATCGAAGATCACGTCGTAGCGCTGGTCGCTCTTGGTGAAATCCTCTTTTGTGTAATCGATGACGTGGTCAGCGCCAATTGATCGGACAAGATCGACATTCCGTGTGCTGCAAACGGCCGTGACCTCTGCGCCAAGAGATTTGGCGATTTGCACGGCGAACGTTCCTACACCGCCGGTCGCGCCGTTGATCAAAACCTTCTGCCCGGGCTGAATCCTTCCCTCGCGCAGGCCCTGCAGCGCCGTAAGTCCGGCTAAAGGGAGAGAGGCGGCTTGCTCAAACGAGACGTTCGGCGGCTTCACGGCCAATGCTCGCTCGAAAGTACATGCATACTCGGCCAGTGCGCCGCGTGAGATGCCGAACACTTCGTCACCTAGTTTGAATTGCGTCACGTTTTTGCCGACGGCTTCCACCTGGCCCGCGACGTCCTGACCAAGGCGCGTGTCTCTTGGTTTGCGCAACCCGAAGATTAAGCGACCAATCCACGAATCGCGGATCACGTACGCATCAAACGCGTTGAGTGAAGACGCCCGAACTTTGATCAAGACCTGGTTCTCATTCGGAACCGGCTTTTCAACGTCCTGGAGCTTGACGACATCCGGCGAGCCGTACTCGCAGTAACGTACAGCTTTCATGGGATCGGTTGGAGTAGCGGCATGGCAGTCATTCGTCGACGTCCAGTAGGCGGTGAAACCCCATAGGGTCAATGCAAGGAGGATGATGATGGCAGCCCATTTCAAAATGCGCTTTAGCTTCATAGAGCTAAAGAAACACAGGTAAGCGCAGCGAAACGGATTTCCTCGCGCTTTCGGTAATATGATCCGCTTCCCCAGGATTTGGTGTTCGGATCCCTTTGGATAACAACCAGACCCCCAAGATCAGTTCGAAGATGGCCATCGGCGAATCGAACCAATACGGATCAATCGGCTTGGCGAATCCGGGAAAAATGAGGAAAACAAAAGCGCAAATTACGCACCATGCCGACGACACGACGCCGAAGACAGCTAAACCTTTTGGAATATATCTCGATTTGACCCACAACAAGGCGCAAACAGTCGCGGCTAATCCGAAAAACGGAAGGCCAACGTAGTAATCATCAAAAGTGGCGGCGATGTTTAGCCTGGCCAACACCTGTAATCGGTCTGCTTCGAAGGATTGCAGATAACTAGCACCACCCACGAGTCGTAGCGCGCCAAGCATGTTGAGCGTGCTAAGAAGCCACATCATGGCGAACACCAGACGGAACAATGCTCCAAGCAGGGCAAGACCTTCATTTACTGGTTTAAGAATTACGTAGAACGCTGCGAGGAGAACCACAACGATTGCGCTGTAAGCAAGGAAGCAGGTGAGGGCGACGCGAAATTGCGTTTCGTGCGTTATGATGTTCCTCGCAGTTTCCACGGCATTGCCTCGAACGATGAGAGGATTGAGCAGCACATAGTTGGCAAACACCACGATCACTATGGAAAAGAGGAGACTGATTCCCGCGACTTTTGCAGCCACGCGTTGTGAATTGTCGATTTTAATCATGCGGTCTTCGTTTGTGCTGTGACGGCTGCGACTGATGGCACCTTGGCGCCTTTGATCAGAAGCCAGAGCATGATCGCGAGTTCGCCGAATAAGACCGGCTGCGCGAGTTTAAATGCAGTGCCGTAGTAGGCTGGAAAGAACAACGCGATGGGACTGAGAATCAAGTAACCGAAACAGTTGATCATGAGCCAGACTCCGATCCAGCGCGGTAAAAATCCGCAGCGATAGACAAGAAGGCCAAAGGGAAAAAGCCACAGACCCCAGAAGATCTCGTTCATGAAGATGCCCTGACTGTGCAGGCGAAGAAAGAACATGCCTAACGAGTTCCGCTGAGTTTGATCGAACACCGAGAGGAATTCCCCGCCGCGAAAAAGGTGCAGGGCCGCGATGTTGTTCAACGTATCGACAAATCCGACTGCGGCGGAAACGAAAGCGAATCCGACCATGAGCAAGGCCCAGGGCACACTGATGCCGCTGAGCAGACGATAGAGCGCGACAGCGAGAGAAATGAAAATTACGGCGCCAGCCATGTCCGCTATAATCCCGAAACTGAATAATGTCTGGTGCGCGAGTACGTTCGCTGCTGTCGCCGTGGCATCGCCACGGACGATCAATTTGCTAGGCACGTAGATCAAGCTAAACGGCCCAACGAACACCATTGATGCGTAGATGGCGCCGGCGATACGGCCGGCTCTCTTAGCTGGATGCATAGGTCCTCTTCGTGTCATTCATGTGGTCATTGGCTCTCGCGCTCTGCATTGGAAAACTGGATGTTGGGCGTTGAGGGTTAGATGGGAGTTTCTTAGATGGGTCCTCGAAAGCGGCGTTGTCGTACTGCTATGAGCACAAATGCAGCAGCGAACGCCAGTCCGATCCATAGTCCCGGTGTGGCCAGGTATCTTCCGGGGGTTAGTTGAACCAGAGAATCAATCGCAACGCCGTGATGCGGGCGGAAGGCGAAAGCTGTGTCACCGGCGCCGAACACGCGATCTTTCAGCATTGATAGAAAATGCGAGGTGTCGAACGCAAGCTTCTCAAGAACGCCGATGGCGAGCAGCGGTAAGACGGCCCAGAGAAATGTCGCGCGTCGCGCCCATCCGGAAATCAACAGCGCCCAGCCATAGATCGGGGCATGCCATAGCGCGATTACGATCAAGCTATAGAGCAGTATCAACGATTGTTGAAACAGATTGAAATTTGTCCACGTCGTCCCAGCAAGGCCGCTAGGCATTAATGCCGCGCTACTGATTAGCATCATGCTGAATTGCGTCGCAACAATGATCAGGAAGATGATGAGCGGCAGGATCACCAGCGGAATGGTGGCCTTCGAGAGGACGGTTGTGAGATCCGAAACCGGAAGCGACTTCCAGAAAAGGATGCTTCGTTCGCGCCGTTCGCCGTAAAGCGCGTCGAGACAATAGAAGACGCCGACAACGAATGCTGTCAGGATGATAATCATTGCAGCGATATCGTACGGCATCTCGATCGCTGCCCGCCGATGCGCCGGGTCGAGCGACATCGCTAATCGCCGCCGATCTGGCAGATGAAAGGAGCCGACCAGGGAACCGAACAACACGACTGCGGCGACGATCAGTGGTGCGACGTAGATCGAACGGTTCTCGCATAACTCGCGTCGCACCGACCAAAAGAACGGCTGGGTGGAAGATTTGGGATAAGCGGGGTCGTTAACCCCGGGAAACTCAGGCGTGTTATCCGATTGAGTATTCATTTAGTTACCTCAGGTGCTGTAGCTTGGCGCGGGAGCGGCGGTGGTGTGGTGGTGTTATTGCTCATGACGGCTACGAACAAGTCGGCGATACTGGGCCTGCGCACTTCGCCAAACACAGCGAGTTGGTCGCGGTCTACCTTGTCGAACAGCAGAACGCTGCGACCAAACACAGGGCGCTCGTGAATCGGCTTCAGGGCGCGCGCGGCGGTGACATGCTCGGGGTTCACCATCACTTCCACGTAGCGCGAGTCGAATTCTTCCATGCTGCACTGGAGCACGATCCGGCCGCGATTGATGAACATGAGATCGGTCAAGACGTCCTGGACCTCTTCCACCTGGTGCGTCGTTACGACGATCGTGCGGCTATGATCGAAGTAGTCGTTCAGCAATGAATCGTAGAATTGTTTGCGATAAAGGATGTCCAGGCCAAGCGTCGGCTCGTCCAACACCAGCAGCTTCGCGTCAATCGCCATCACTAATGCGAGATGCAGTTGAGCTACCATTCCTTTGGACAATTCTCTTACCTTGCTCGTGCGTTTGATCGTAGTCTTCGCCAGAAAACCCTCCGCTTTCGCGCGATCGAATCGCGGATGCACGCCGGCCACATAGTCCAGCAATTGCGTGACCCGAATCCAGCGTGGCAGGACGGCGACATCAGCAATGAAAGAGACATCTTGCATGAGCTCGTCGCGCTGCGTCCATGGGTCGCGTCCCAACACCTTTAGTTCTCCCTGATACGATGTGAGGCCGAGGATCGCGTTGAGCGCGGTCGTTTTGCCTGCGCCGTTGGGCCCGACGAGTCCGAGGATGCGTCCTTCTTCAACACACAAATCGATGCCGTCGAGCGCGATCGTTGTCCCGAAAGCCTTGTGGAGTCCGCGCGCTTCTATCGTTGTCATGGTTTCAGCGAGTGTCCTTTCTGTTTGAATTGCGGGTTGCAGCCTCGAGCAATTCTTTTGGATCCAGCCCAAGCCGTTGAATTGTTGCGTGTACCCTGGGCCAATGCTCCGAAAGAAACTTCTGCCGTTCGCCTTTGAGTAACGATTTGTGCGCGCCCTCTTTCACGAACATGCCGAGGCCGCGTCGCTTTTCGACCAGTTCCTCGTCGACCAGTTCTTGATAAGCCTTTAGAACGGTTAGAGGATTGACTCGATATTCGGCGGCGACATTGCGCACCGAGGGCAGGGGATCGCCTTCTTTGAGCAGGCCGTCGAGTATCATATGGACGACGCGGTCACGAAGCTGTCGATAAATCGGCTGATTATCATTCCATTCACGATTCATCCTGTTCTCCAAACGCCCAAGGCTGCGCGCGGCCCTGTTGATTGCTCGCTTTGCCTCATATGGTGGTATAGTTAACTATAACACCAGATCACTCGCAAGCTTTTTTTTGAAATTTTTTTCGCCTCGATTTTAGGCAGGGTCCTGGTCCCAATCACGGCACGCCGCGCGCGGGTAAATCGGATCATAAAACCGCGCTCCTGCTAATTGATGTTCGAAATAAGCGACTTTGAAAAAGCCTTGATCATCGGTCGGACGGAATGATTTCAAATGTTTCTGAATGTGAGCAAGGTTAACCTGATCAAACAAGAGATCCTGGCAGGTTAACAAAAGAATACCCTTGCCGCGTTGCTGATAGATTTCTTGATAGCTTTTCTTGGCGAGCTTTTCGTCCAGCTTTTGCAGAAGCCGAAGGGCCAGCTGATCAGGCGAGCAAATACCGCTGAGTGTTTTTTCCTTAGGCGAATTGCAAAATTCTGCCTCTTCGTCGTTAAGATAAATATTGCTCAGTTCAAGCCATGTCCCCGTCGACAGCAGAAAATCCGGAGGATTTGGCGCGCGTGTCACACTGTGCCGTCGACCAGTGTCCTTTGACAACCAATCGGCAAAGCGTTCGGCTATTCGCGTTTCAGAGGCGACTTTCGACATGCCCTAGCAACATGCAGTTCGGCCACTACCAGCCGGAGCGAGCGTGACAAATCGAGAAGTGTTTGATAAAGGAGGTCGGCCAATTAACGATGATCAGCCTCATTTTGCCAATATCTGATGCGGCGAATAGTCTGTCAGATACAGGGTGCGATCCTGGATCTCTCCCACCAGCGGTCCGTTAATTTCCCCTGTCTCCTTCTTGATCTTAATCCATTCCTGATCCTGCAAGAATTTCTTCCAGCGATCAGTCACCGTTTCCTCGTCGGGCCATTCGAGCAGATAAACGAACTCGGTTCGATTGTCTTTTTTCGATTCCCAGGTGGCAACGATCTTGAAGTTGTATTTCGCCATGATGCGTATGGCGTGATCGCGAAAGCGGTCATGAAACGCTTTCTTATTGCTATCAAATATTTCATAGATCCGTAGCTGATGAATCACATTCTGTGGTTCACCGGCATTCGCCAACATCCGTTGTGGAACAATGATGCCGATCGCCAGTATCACCATTAAGGCGATCAGTATTCTGCATTTCTGTGCAACGGGAGTCCGAGCATTCGGTCTATCGATATTCATGGCGAATACTCAAGCATGCGACACGGAAGGATTCATCTTTCGATTAGTCTTTAATCGACGTCTGAGCCGTTGGCTGCAGCGCCTGGTTAGGCGTTTTCATCTCTGCTCCGGCGAAAAGCAGGTCGACTCGGATCCAGCTTCACCCACGGGAGTTTGTCTTCTGTCCATATCGCGGCCTCCGGGTGAAAGGTCTTAGGATCATCGAGCGACGCTACTGTCACGTCAATCCATTCAGAACTGACTTCGTCCTGGATAAACAGAGGCGTGCCACAACAAGAGGCGAACGAGCGTAATCGCGCTGCATATGAGACTCTACGCAGTTCGCCGCTCAGAACCTCTATCGCCTTGCTGGGAACGCTACACCAAGTCACATACGGAGCAGCACTAGCCCGCCGGCAATCTTCGCAATGGCAGTCACTTCCCTGCTTTGGCCTAACGTGTAGACGATAGCGGACGCCTCCGCATAAACAACCGCCCTCGATTGTGCTCGCCATACGCCTAACGAGACAGAGATAAGCCACGGCAGGGTGTCGTGGCAAACAGGCTGGGGTTGCTTCGCAATGGGGCGGTTGGCTTCATCGATTGGTTACACCTACGGCTTTGGTATATTGGTCAGTCGAATGTCCCATAAGACGAACTCGTGGATAACTCCGCGGAATCCCTCCGAATCAACGACGTTTAAGTAGACGGGGTATGAGCAAGTGGTCACAAACGGGGGCCTGCTTTGAAAGAGTGCAGCACCGCGATATTGTAGTGTGCGCGGAAAAGAACTCGTGATAAGCAAAATGCTGTTGCCGTGATCCGCTAGCAACTCCAAGCGTATGATCGGTCGCTTATCAGTAGCGCGAGCTGGGCGAGGATTGACGAGGCGATCGCCTCGCTGTTCGAACGTGAAGAAAACCGTCTGGTGCGTGCGGGACAGAGATTTTGTTTTGCAAGGGTCGCACGTCGATAGGCTCATACTCTGGTGGTAAAGCTGCTGCCGCAATCGCTGCGAATATGAGCAATGCAATCTGTGTTGCTTTCACGAGCAGCGTAATTGGGTCTAACGAGAATTCGACGAAAGGTTGTTTCGCTTATTTCGGCCTTTCCTCAGGAGAGACTCCCGATAAAAAGAATGCTTGGCTTCTTGTTTATCGCCAGGCGAGCGCATGAAAACAAGCTAAATTGCTGGATCAGGTATGTGATCTTATCCCGGTGGAAAGGTGATACCCAAAAACATCGAAAGATTCGTCGGCTTCGCTCGGGATAACAAGAAGCAGGCAGTGAGCCTCGCCCTGACTTGCGGCACTCATTACTTAGACTCTGCTTTAGGCAATGGAAGCGAAGCCTGGCCGAATACGTAGCGCCAGCCCGTTGGAGTGCGAACGTAAGTATCGCTAAACCATAGCTTGTAATCGGCTGGTTTACCTCCTTGCACCGACTTGATCCATAGGAGAGCGGTTACTACGGCCGTGTCGCCCCAAACCCGCACCTTCTGTGTTCCCGGTTCCTCGTCCTGGCGTTCGTAGGTAACTTCTTTCTTTCGAGCCGAGTCAAGTAAATCGGCTTTACTAAAAACAGCGCCACGTCCTGTTACAAGGGCGAAGTCATCGGCTAAGATCTGGTTCATGGTTGTGGTATCGTTAGCCTTTACCGCGGCTTGATATTTTGTATCCAATGCGGCGACAGCCTTTGCGTCTTCTTCTGGAGATGCGTTCAATGCACTTTCAGTGCCCAGCGGCAACATGACGACCAAGATTAATTTTATCAATGTTCGCATGATTCGATTTTGTGATTCAGTTCGTCGTCTAAATCTAGATGCGAATGAAACGAAGAGAAACCTGAAAAGAGGTCACGGCCCGCCCCGAGGCCAACGCCCTCGGCTACAATAATCGGCTCCGGACCCCGGCTACAGCGACTGTTTATGAGCTGTAAATTTGCTTCACATCTGGTGTGGGCTGCCGTTTAAGATAGGCGATTGACATGTCGGAAGAATTTCCAAAGAGAGAACTGGAGACGCTGTGGGCGCCGTGGCGGGTGGAGTATTTCGAAAAAGAACCGCGCGACGTGAATTTTCTTTCCGCAGCGGCGCAGGCCGGCGATGACGCCGCGCATTTGGTGATCACACGGCGAAAGAATGCGTTCCTGATGATGAACCGGTACCCGTATGCGGTTGGTCACTTAATGGCGGTGCCCTATCGGAAAACAGCGGAGCTCTCTGCGCTCGGTGAAAATGAAATCGTTGAGTTATGGAATTTGGTTATGCACGCGCAGGCGGTTCTGCGCGCTGCCATCAAGGCGCAGGGTTTTAACATTGGATTGAATCTTGGCGAGTGCGCAGGCGCGGGCGTGGCGGACCATTTGCATATTCACGTCGTCCCACGCTGGAGCGGTGACACGAACTTCATGCCGATCCTCGCCGGAACGCGCGTGCTTGGCGAAGGGTTGCGCGCGTTGTACGACAAATTGATGGAAGCGCAGGCGAAGATCGAAGAGCAGAAATCGTGATCTGTGATCGGTGATCGGCAAAATCGGCTTGTGACACGCCACAGGATTCACTTATCACTGATCACTCGCCACTCATCACTAATGACGTCATATGAACGGTTGGGTTGACGCACCGCCACCAAGAAGGGGATTGGGTTGCTTCGGGCGAGGCTGTCTAATCCTTGTTGTATTTGCGATTGTGCTGGGAATCGCTTGCTTTGCCGGGATGTATTGGGGTTTGTACCGGAACTCGGCAATTTTCCACGGCCTTTATTGGCTGACGAAAGCGCAAGCCATTGGTCAAACGCCCGTATCTGTGCCTGGGTTCACCGCGTCGGACGCGCAAATTCAATCCGTCCACGAACGGTGTGAGGATTTCGAGCAAAAAGCCCGCGCCGGTCAGCCCGCCGAGCTCGAGCTGACAGCGGATGACATCAATACTTTGGTTGCCACCAACCAGGATATGCGCGGCAAGGTCTTTGTCTCGATTGACGGGGACCGGCTGCGTTGCCAGGCAAGCGTTCCGCTTGGACAAGTTATTGGCAGGTCGGGTTATTATTTTAACGGTGATATCGCGGTCGAACTAAAAAACGCGGAATCACTTGAGAACCCGCAGTTGAGCGGAATCACCGTAAACGGCCAGGCTGTTCCGCTTGATTTTTTGAACTGGAAATATCGTTCGAAGCGATTGCGAGGTTATCTTGCCGAGTATCGCAACGGCTCCGGCGTCGGCACGATTGAGATCCGCGACGGCAAGTTGATTCTCCGATCGCGGACTGAGTAGGTGATAGAGACATCGTGTTGCGATGTCCGGATGGCCCGGCGGTCCGTCCTCTACCAACTACGCCTGCGAAACTCGGTCATGGCTCCGGGTTGGAAAGGGTGCCGGGTGCTAAGGCGTTGCCCAGCGAGGTAAAGATCTTATCACTCACGTTTGTGTAGTTGCCCTCGTTATCGAAGGCCTTGGGGCCATAGGTAATTGCTACGGCTACTGCGAGCTTCTTTGAGGGCAAGTAACCGACCGTCGCACCGCAGCCGGCGAAGGTCTTCGTTTGTGTTATCCAAGGGACATGAGTCTTCGATAGCGTTCCACAAAACGCACATCAATGGGGCTGCTGTGCAACCGATTAATTCGGCTGCATGATCTCGCGCACAAAGACGTTGAGCTGTCCGTCTTCCTGCTTGCGCACTTCAGTGACTTCGTAAGGACGCTGCTCGTCGCGGCTCACTTCAGCTCCTTGCCGCGGTGGCACATAGCCGGCTGGAAATTCGACGATGATACGCGTAGACGAACCCCCGCCGAAGTGCAGCACCTTATCCGTCAGCTTCGTGCGCGGACGTAGAACGGCCTTGTTGGCATCGGAAAAATTCACGACGAATTGTCCCTTCAAATAAACGCGTTCACCGGCAAGCCCGTGCTCAGCAACGTCACGCAGGTCGCTTGTCCCTATCAGCCGGCCAAGCGGCATTTTGCCCGGCGCAAATGTTTTCCAACTCCCACCGCCCGCGTTTGAAGCAAGAGCTACATTGGAAGCGTCGGGCGGAACGGGTTGAGCTGGCAGAACTGGAACTGGCGTTGCGGCTGGAACAGAAGGGGCCTGGGCGACTGCTTGAGCTTGAGCTTGAGCTTGAGCATTAGCGGTCTTCGCGGCTGGCGCTGGTGTAGCCACAGGAACCTTCGGAGGTGGCGTCGCTGCAGACGCAAGTGTGAAAGGGGTCGCACTTGGAGTAATGGGCTTCTGTGCAATTACTGGCTGGGCAGGAGTAGATGCTGGAGGTGGAGACTCGAGTTTTTGTTTCTTGCCCCGTTTACCTTTTGGCGGCGGTGTGGGATTGGCGAGCTTTTCATTCTTTGCTATGACTGGCCCAGTCGGCGGTGTTCCAATTGGAATCGCTTGCTCGACGCGCACCAATTGATTCGCAGCGGACGACGGCGTGGCACTGGGGCTGAAGCCGGGTATGGAAATCGGACCGCCTTGCGCTATTGCTGTTTTTTGTTGGTTCTCCGCGTAGTGTTGTTCAATTTCCTTGCGTTCTGGTGCCTTAAACAATGGCCAGCCCGCAGCCAGGTTGAGACTGAGCGGCGGCTCGAGACGAAATGTTCCCAGACCACGTGTGACCGTATAGCTTCCATAAAGCAGGGGAACTGCCGTAATCATCATACGGCCGTCGACCAAACGCTCTGCATGAAGCACCGAAGAAATGTCGTGTGAGCGCTCCAGCTTGATTTCTAATCCAACATTAAGGGTCTGTTTCATCAGTGGCAAAGCCTCTGGCTTCGCCGGGTAAAGATGTTCCATGAGCAACTCGCCGTTATCGACAGCATTGGTTAAGGCAATCATTCCCGAGGTAAACACATCGCCAGGTCCGAGTTCTCGTACTGCAACAATTCTAAACTTGCCTACAACGTAAGGAACCAAGCCACGCACCGTCTGGTAATTTCGAATATAATTGCGCGCCAGCTCCGCATTCGTCCTCGCGAGCTCAGCATTGCCCATTTCCGAATAACGCTGGTAAAGTTGCTTCGAGTTTAGAAATTCGCCTGCCGGAGCGGCGGTGAGTTCAAAACGCTTGGGTTGCTCGATCTTGTGCAGCCTTTGTAAAATCCGGTAGCTGTCGGGGCGTTCCGGTTGACTGAAAATGTAAAAACTGCCCAACCACGCCGCTAATGCGAACCCAGTCAGCAGCAGGATGGCAATCGTCCAGACAAAATAATTGATGCGTCGTCGCGGACGAGCGTACGGCTCGTCATATGGATAAAACCCATAGTCCATCAGGCCAGCGCGAGAAGATTATCCGGTTTCAAGCTGATTGTGTCGTTTCGAACGACGAACCGCATCCGCAGGTGCGCGATGCGTTTGGATTTACGACCCGAAAACCAGTGCCCGTGAGACCACCGCTAAAATCCAGAGTCGCTCCGCGGAGATAGGGGACGCTTTCGCCGTCGATGAAAAAATGCATTCCATCCCGTTCCACGACGGCATCGCCATCTTTTCTTTCGTCGAGAGTCATCTCGTAATGCAGACCTGAACAACCACCCTTCGCAACCTGTACGCGCAGACCTTTTTGTGAATTTTGGTCCCGTGCCGGAAGCAAAGTCTGGAGCTGTCGAACAGCGTTGTCCGTGACGTTAATCATTTCCACACAAAATACGGCTGCAGCGTAACCAAGTCAAAACGAGCCGATCATTGTCGCCGTTAACCGCAAATTCTGTGGACACGGCGCTGTGTCGCCGTGCGGGTTGTTACGCTGCACGCCTCGACACAACGAGGCGGCTACAACAAAACGTCTTGGGATTTCGCCGTTTTTCTTCGCAATCCCCGATCTGGAACTTACAATTTGGAATAGAAAATGAGCCGGATTCGATTGTTACCAGAGACCGTGGCCAGCCAGGTGGCAGCGGGCGAAGTCGTAGAGCGCCCGGCTTCAGTGGTAAAGGAGTTGATTGAAAACAGCATCGACGCCGGCGCCCGTAAAATCGACACAGTGATTCGTCGCGGAGGAATCTCGCTCGTCCGGGTGATCGATGACGGCTATGGTATGGATCGTGACGACGCGCTGCTGTCTCTGGAGCGACACGCCACGAGCAAGATTCGATCGGCTGCCGATCTGCAAGCTGTAGCCACTTTGGGATTTCGCGGCGAAGCGTTACCAAGCATCGCCAGTGTGTCGCGGTTTCGTCTAACCACCCGAGAGTGCCACGCAGTTGCAGGAACCGAAATCGTCGTCAACGGCGGCAAGATCGACATTGTGCGCGATGGCGGCGAAGCGCCAGGCACACAAGTCGAGGTACGCTCGCTATTTTATAATTTGCCAGCGCGCCGAAAATTTCTTCGCTCCGAAAATACGGAAAGTCGTAACATCGAACATCAGATCCATTTGCAGGCGATCGGCCATCCCCAGATTGGCTTTTCGTTATTGCGAGACGACCGCATGTTATTCCAGTTACCGACTACTGCGACACTGGGCGACCGAATCCGGGACCTTTATGGTATTGAGTTATTGGAACGCCTTGTTGAAGTAAAGGGCACACCTTCGGCTAACGTTCGCATAGGTGGATTTATCGGGCAGGCAGGACTGAGCCGGCAGACAAGGGCACAGCAACTCGTTTTTGTAAACGGCCGGGCCATTGAAAGCGCGCTTCTCACGGCGGCTATCCGCGAGGGTTATCATACAGCGCTGATGAAAGGCCAGTATCCGGTTACCTTTCTCTTTGTGGAACTCGATCCTGCAGTTGTCGATGTAAACGTTCACCCTGCGAAACGCGAAGTGCGTTTTCGTGATCCCACTGCAGTTCGGGCGGCGATCGTTCATTCAATTCAACAAACCCTGGACCAGGGCCGGGAGGCCTGGCAGGAAAAATTTCGCGGACCTTTGATCGCACCGGAGGCCGTGCCCGAAAAAGCAGCTCCCGATCTCAAGTTACGACCTGAGGTAGCAGTTCCACGAGAGACTCATCGTGAGTTACCACACCTGGGTTCAACTGTGGCAGCAGTCGTTGACACCGGCCGGGCACGAGTTCCAGAAACTGTAGGGCAGGCGCTTCGCCCGACGGGGTCGCGCGCCGATTCGACCGGCGATACGCAGACTCTGAAGGGTTCGCAAAGGCTCGCCACTCAGCAGCAATTCCAGATCATCGGTGTGTTAAGCAAGCTTTATGTCTTGATGGAAAATGCCGATGGGCTTGTTCTCGTTGACCAGCATGCCGCGCACGAGCGAATTCTGTTCGAAGAACTGCGCCGAAGAATGGAAGAGCAGGGGGTCCCAACGCAAAAGCTGCTCCTGCCTCAGACCTTTGATGTTCCGCCGCGCGACGCCGATTGGATCGAACGCAACATATCGATCCTGCAAAAAATGGGAATCGGGATTGAGAGTTTCGGCCCGGGAACGTTCAAGATCGATAGTCTCCCTGGTTTCTTGAACATATCAGATCCGGCGCAATTCATGCGCAAAGTGATTGACGACCTGAAGAGCGCTGGCAACAGCACCTCACCAATGCGCTTGGGCGAGGAGATGATTGCCACGACAGTTTGTCGGCACGCCGTCAAGGCCAATGATCCGTTGCGTTATCCCGAGATAGAAAAACTGATTCGCGATTTACTCGACTGCGACCTGCCTTATTGCTGTCCGCACGGACGGCCTACAATGATTCAGATTTCGATGGCTGAGTTAGAGAAGAAATTCGGACGCAAACTGTGAGCCGCTTCTGGGGAACCGGAGGGTGGCAGCCTGTGCTTGCCCAGAATCGAATGCGCTTGGCGAGATTTTACTTTGTGTGCAATTACGGGTTCTTGACAACAATCGTTTGTGACGTGCTTTGATTCAGTTCAAGCTGCGCGCTCACGTTCTGAATTTTCGCGGCTTGTTGTTTTACGATTGCAGTGAGGCTGGCAATTTGTTCCTTAAGCTCCGCGATGGTGGTTCCCTGCTGTTGCACCGTCTTGCGCTCTTTGAGAAACTCATTGAGCAACATCGCATTGACCTGTTCGTAGCGCACGCTGTAGGGTTTTCCCTCTTGGTCGCGCACGACTAGGTCCGGATTCACCTTTTCCACATCTTCGGCCACAAGGCCGAGCTGCGAGGTGCCTGCCGGATCAATCTCCTTCTTGTAACGGAAGGTGACTGATTTAAGCGAGAAGACCACTTCACTGCCGCGATCCATGGGCTTAATTTCTTCTTTAAAGCGCCCGGAAGAGGTGCTGTTGCCGAGTTTACCATCTGAATTAATGAACATTGCGGCTCCTCCGGAAGATGTGACGCCGAAAATGTGCCGATATAGCAACTGTTGCTCACGTTCGCACCACCGGTGCCGATACAGATAACATTATCGACCGTGGTGACGCCGAGGCCGGCATTTATGCCTACGGCGATGTTGCCAGTGCCGGCGCTGTTGAAGAGCGCAGCAGCACCCACGGCCGTGTTTTGGTGGCCTATAGTGTTGCTACCGAGTGCTTGAGAACCAATGGCCACGTTGGCACCGCCAGTGGCGTTGTTAACGAGCGCACCAGCACCGTCGGCCGTGCTGAAGGCGCCGGTCGTGTTGTCTTGGAGTGCACTTACTCCGGTAGCAGTGTTGGAGTCGCCAGTGGTGTTGCTACGGAGAGCTACAAGACCAATGGCCGTGTTGCCAGTGCCCTCGGTATTATTATAGAACGCTCGATAGCCAAAGGCGTCGTTGCCCAAGCCGCCTGTGGCATTGCCAAGAGCTTGAAAACCGACAGCCGTACAGAGACCGAGCTGCTCGAGGCCCACGGGCCCGGTTGTAAAACTGTGAAGCGCCTGATAACCCACAGCGATATTGGCACTGGCAATGGTGTTGCTCTCAAGGGCCTGCCACCCCACCGCGACATTTGGACCGACATCGAACCCTTGGACGTTTCCCAGAGTGCCACCAGTGGTGTTGTTCAAGAGCGCGTTAGAGCCAATGGCCGTATTGCCGGTCGCCGTGTCGTTTAAAAGCGCAGCCGCTCCAACGGCAGTGTTGTTGTCGCCTTCAGTGTTGGATTGCAAAGCAGAAGCCCCCATCGGCGTGTTAGCGCCGCCAGTACTGTTCGAAAAGAGGGTGAATGTCCCGTTGGCCGTGTTGAAGTCGCCGGTACTGTTGCTTAAGAGCGCTCCGGCGCCGATGGCCGTATTTTCGTCTGCCGTGTTGGCAAGAAGCGTTCCCGCGCCGACGCCCGTGTTGAAACCTCCATCAGTAAGGCTTAGAAGCGAGTATATACCAACTCACGTATTATAGAGGCCAAAGGTAAGGCTCAAAAGGGCGTTTTGTCCTTCTGCTGTGTTGCCCCCGGGATAACCACCGTCCGGTGCTGGAACAACCGCCTGCGCTTTGGGCAAGAGGCCAATGCAGAGGAGCGTGAGTGCGATGATAAGTGCTGAGGTTGTTATTTTCATAGCAAGGAGCTTTGCAAGAAGGTTACCAACTTGTCGAGACCAAAGGCCGAAGGTGGGGTCGTGACTATGCCGCGTTTTCACGCACGCATCGCAATGCGACTGCCGATTCAGCCGGCAAGCTCCATTGCTTCTGGCTTGCGGTTACAATGCCATTTGCTCCGCCATAGCAGGGAGACTCACTCGTCCAGAGGGTTTCCCACCTGGAGCCGGGTGGTGGCGCTAGGAGAGGCTCTGAAGCAGGATGCAGAGCTTGGCGGTCTCCAAAATTGATTAACAACAGGCGATCGTCTTCCTCCTTCGAAAAATATCTAAGGACGAAACTCGTGGTTCCCAAAACGGCACCATCGATACTGTCACGAGTTTGCTGGCGAAAGCGCGAATCTTCCCTTCGCAATTTCAAGAGATCGATATGCAGATCGTAGAGCTGCCGATTTCCTTCGCGCTCAGCGAAATCGAGTTTGCAGCGGGCGAATACTTCCGGATTATCAGGCGCTGGCAGAGTTGTTAACCCTTCTTCCTCAGTGAGCGACAGGAACGGAGCCAGCCACTCTGCGCGCCCTTTCCGAATGGCATCGCGCACGGAGGCATCGCCTATGTCAGCAAAAAACATGAACGGGCTCGACGCGCCAAACTCCTCTCCCTGAAACAGGAGCGGTGTCCAGGGCCCAAGTAAGAGTAGAGCAGTCATCGCGCGATAACGCGCGGGTGAAGTTTGAAAACGGACTCGCTCACCCGGTCCGGTATTCGCGATTTGATCGTGGTTTTCGATGAAGCAGACGAACTTCTCTGGGGAAATGTCGAGAGTGGAAGATCCCCGCAATGCTTTTTGCCACGAGAGTGCCTGACCTTGATAAAGGAAGCCATATTTCGCGGTGGAAATAAATTCCTGCGGCGTGCCACGGTAGTCGCCGAAGTAAGCTTGCTTGCGACCGGTCAACGCAACCACCGCGCTGTGATGAAAGTCGTCGTTCCACATTCCATCCAGATCATCACCGTGCTTGTTACGCGGCTGCACCATTTTAGCTTCCTGCCGATCGTTTTCGACGATCAGAATGATTGAACGCGCGCCGGCCGCCTTGCGCGCCGCGCGGCCGGCGGCACCAATGATGTACTCGCTCGATCGATCGCGGATGGCGTGTAATGCATCGAATCGAAAACCGTCGAAGTGAAATTCTTCGATCCAATAACATGCATTGGTGATGAAAAACTCGCGGACCGGTTCTGAATTCGGCCCATCAAAATTCACCATGTCGCCCCAGTCATGGCCCTCACCGCGGACGAGATAATCGTCAGAAAAGGCACCGAGATAATTTCCGTCAGGCCCGAAGTGGTTGTAAACCACATCAAGGATTACGCCGAGGCCTAACGAGTGCGCGCGATCGATGAAGCTACGTAAATCGTCCGGAGATCCATACAGACGTGAAGGAGCGAAAAGGTTAACGCCATCGTATCCCCAACCAAACCTGCCCGGAAAATCCGCGACTGGCATCATCTCGACCGCAGTGATTCCGATACGCGCCAGCTCTTCCAGTTGCTGCGCAGCAGCATGCCACGTTCCTTCCTTCGTGAACGTGCCGATGTGCATTTCGTAGATGATCTGGCCTTTCAACGTAACGCCGGGCCAGTGCGAATCGGTCCACCGAAACCGTGTGGGATCGACAATGCAAGAAGGACCGTGTGGCCCATCGGGTTGAAAGCGTGATGCGGGATCTGGATAAAAGCTGTTGTTCACGCGAAATCGATAGCGCGCGCCCGGGCCAGCATCGGCAGAACCGGAAAAATATCCGCCCTTTTCTGGCGCCAGCGCATGAAATTCCTGCCCGGGAGTTTTCGCTGCACTGTCTTCCAGAACAAGATCGACACGCTGGGCCTTCGGCGCCCAGACGCGGAAGTGCGTTCGGTCAGGCCCGATGAGTTCCGCGCCAATGGGGTGATGACGTTTGAAAGGTCTCGTGGTGTTGTTCGTCCGTACAGTCATTTATTTACCTTCTCGTTCTCCTGCTCAAATCGTCTGAAACAACGCCAGGGCGCGGGTTAAAGACGCAGCAAACCAATGCATGCACTACACCAGGCTTGATCATTTGGTTGAAAACATTTCAGAATCCGGTGAATGAACGGGACCGAACACAACATTGAAATCTTCAAGCCGTTTGGTGAAGCAGTCGAGCTGATGAAGAAGATCCTTTTTCAGCCGTTTGATTTGAAGAAATGGTTTGTAATTGGCTTCGCCGCCTGGCTGGCGAACCTGGGCAGTGGCGGCGGCAGTTTCAATTATCAGTTCGATCGCCGCGAAGAAGCGCAGAAGATAAATGACGCGATCAGCCACATTCCGCATCCGATTCTGGTGCTTGGCATTTCTTTCCTGATATTGTCCCTCCTTGCGCTGATTGTCCTGTGTGCCTGGCTGCGGGCACGTGGGCACTTCATGTTTATTGATTGCATCGTGAAGAACCGCGGCGCCATTGCCGAACCGTGGCGCGAATTTCGGAAAGAGGGTAACGGCTATTTCCTCTTTTGGTTACTGATTGCGTTTGTCGTTCTCCTTTTTGCGGCATTGGTCTCGCTGCCGCTGATCATCCTCGGAATTAAGGGGCATTCTTACTATCTACATCGAGATAGCCTGGATCTTTTTGTCATATTGGCAATCGCGGCATGGGTATTTGCGATCCTGGTCGTGATCATCGCGTGGGCATTGATTGCGAGCTTCATGGTGCCAGTAATGTACCGCCGTCGTTGTCGACCTTATGAGGCTTTTCGCGCGGCAGTATCGTTGATCGCGAGACACCCCGGCGAGATTGTTCTCTATTGTTTGTTCCTAGTTGTTCTGGTGATTGCGACCGGGCTGATCAGTTGTTTCGCGATCTGTGTCACGTGCTGCATCGCAGCAATCCCTTACATTGGCACAGTGATTTTACTACCAGTGTTTGTTTTACTTCAGGCGTTTTCGCTCTCGTTCCTTCGCCAGTTCGGTCCGGATTACGATGTGTGGGCAAGCTCTATGCCTCCGGAGTTTTTGCCAATTTTGCCAGGTGCGCCGCCAACGCCGCCCGAACCGCCCTTACCTCCTGCGGTGTGAAATGAACGACTAAAGTCACGCGTTCGTTAGAACGAATTCTTTGTCGGATCAGAAGTCAGCGGACCAGAAAGGAGGATTCGAATGTGTTAGCGTGTAGGCATAAACATCACTAATGAAAAAACTCGACATTACGGGTAGCCGAGTCACTGAGGAGTATGTCCACGGCTACGCGACCGCTGAACAGGAACGTCTATTGCGGCAGGCGGAGCATTGGCGCGATGAATTGATTCTTGCAGGTACGACACTCTATCCAGGAACACGCCTGCTTGAAGTCGGCTGTGGCGTCGGTGCGGTGCTGGGCATCTTGGGCGTGGCATTCCCTGGAATCATCCTGGCTGGCGTGGACATCGAGGCGCGCCAGCTCGGAGCAGCTCGCGCTCACCTGGCTCAGCTTGGTTTGGAGGCTGACCTTCGCCAAGCAGACGCACTTGAGTTACCCTTTCCAGAGGCGGCCTTCGACCACGTGTGGATGATGTGGTTCCTGGAGCATTTGCTCGATCCGGTCGCTGCCCTGCGAGAAGCGCGACGCGTGCTGGTGCCGGGCGGCACGCTGACGGCAATCGAGGTCGATTACAATACCATATGGGCATCTCCAACCAGTCAGGCACTCAAAGCGTTGTTCGTGACCGTGGCCCGGACAATGGAGGCCGCGGCTCGAAGCGATGCTGGCAGTCGCCTCCCCGAATGGCTAGTGGAAGCAGGGTTTACGTCCGTTGATCCCGGCGAGATCCGGCTTGCTTATGCCAACGAGGGTCTCACCCGCCAAG
>JBKPLX010000214.1:0-10502 GCA_046731855.1 Verrucomicrobiota bacterium
TCGATCATTTCCTCCATGATCTTGGCCTGTCCGACATTCCGCGGAATACCGTCCAACACCAGCGTGTCGATATCCGGCTTGAATTTGTGCGCTTCCACAGCCGCATCGATCGCCTCTCTCCAAAGCTCCACTGTGATATCGTCTGGAACTAGCTGACCTTTGCTCGAGTGTTCAAGGAACGCCTTGCCAACTTTCGTGCGCGTGTCGATGGAGCGGAATACATCGCCACAAGCGCAATGGTAATAGCGCGGGATGGTCCCAAGGGTTTTGCCTTGAGTGCCTTTACCGCTACCGGGCGCGCCAAAAAGGATAAAAGTGTTGTATCTCATGAGCGAAATGCTTTTATACCTCAGACCGCTGTGCCGCGGAAAGGAGAATCGACCGGACTAGCTATCGGTCACCAGTGGGTCGACATTGACACGTCGCCCTGCACGGTCGAAGCGCACACTTCCGTCGACGAGTGCAAAAATCGTGTAGTCCCGGCCAAGCCCAACGTTTTTTCCTGGCAGAAACTTTGTCCCCCGCTGACGCACGATGATGTTACCGGCGACGACCGTTTCGCTGCCGAATTTTTTGACACCTAGCCGTTTGCTAACGCTGTCCCGGCCATTCTTAACGCTGCCTTGTCCTTTTTTGTGTGCCATTGAAAAAAAATGAGAATTGAGACCTAGGCCTCAGCTTTTTTTGTTGGTGCCTTTTTCGCTCCTACACTGATGCTCTTGATTTTTACGCGCGTCAATTTGCGGCGATGCCCGACCGTGCGGTGATATCCCTTGCGCCGCTTGTACTTGAACGCGATGACTTTCTTGTCCTTGCGTTGTTCCAGAACTTCAGCACTGACCTTGGCCCCGGATACAAGGGGGCTCCCATGCGTCACCTCGTTTCCATCCGCTAACATCAACACCTCGCCGAAGGTCGCGGTCTTGCCGGGATCGACGTCCAGAAGATCGACATCGATCGTATCGCCTTCCGCGACGCGAAACTGTCTGCCGCCAGTCTTGATAATTGCGTAAGCCATGAGCCGGAGAAAAAGCCGCGCAAGGTTCCACAGATGGATCGGTTTGACAAGTGGAAAGCTTGATCGCGCGCGAAGCCATGCCAGCTACGCTGCCGCTTCTTCGGTCGCGCCAATAAGTTCTCTATAGAGAGCTTCGTAATGTCGCGCGGACGCGTCCCAGGAAAAATTGCGCGCCATCGCCCGCTTCATCAGCTTGGCCCATAGATTCCGGTCGCCGAAGATTTGCCGCGCCCGCTTAATCGCGTCCCAGAAGGCTTCGCTTGAGTATTCATAACACAAGAAACCGTAACCGCTGTCTGAGGTCGGATCGTAATCCTCGATGATCTCGTGAATTCCGCCGGTCGCGCGTGCGACTGGGAGAGCGCCGTACTTTAAGTTATACATCGCGCTCAAAGCTGCTGGTTCGAACTGTGACGGAATCAGGCTGATGTCCATCCCCGCTTCGATCAGGTGCGCCAGTTTCGCGTCGTAATCTTTTTGATACGCAAACCTCGTCGGAAATTTTCTGGCTGCGACCGCGAGAAAAGTTTCGTACGCAGGATCGCCTTCGCCGAGGATGATCAAGCGCACGTCATCCCACAAGAGTCGATCGAGGAGCGGCACCAGAATTTCGAAACCTTTTTCGTGAACGACGCGAGTCACCATGCCGAAGACCGGACCCCGCGGCCCAGATGCAAGTTTCATCTCCTTTAGCAATGCATCACGGCAAACCTCTTTTCCACTAAGCCGTTTTTCATCGTAGCGTGCCGGTAACAAACGATCCGACGCTGGATTCCAAAGGTTGTAATCCGCGCCATCTAAAATAGCGCTTAGGCGATGCGCATTTTCGCGTAATACAGCATCGAGCCCGTATCCGCCGGACGGCGTCAGAATTTCGCGCCGGTAATGCTCGCTTACGGTTATGAGCTTATCGGCGAATAGAATTCCGCCCTTGAGAAAATTCAACCGTCCGAAGAATTCAACTCCATGCAGGGTAAAAAATTGCTCCGGCAGATTAGTAAGCCCGAAATCGAGTCCCCAAAAACTGCCTTGATCGGCGACATGATGAATGGTCAACACCGTTTTGAACGGCAGGCCATGCGCATACACGAACACCGGCACGAGAGCCGCCGGCCAATCGTGCACGTGCAGAATCTGTAGTTGCGGCGTTAGTCGGCGAGATAACTCCAGCGCCGCCTTGCAAAAAAAGATAAATCGCGAGGCGTTATCCTCGTAAGGTTTGCCCCGTTCGCCGTAAATTCCGTCGCGATCAAAGAATTCATCGCAACAAACCAGGAACAACTGCACGCCACTGGCACTTCGTCCCTCGAGATATCGGGCAGGATAAACTTTGTCGCCAACCTGCACATCGACAGCGATCCCAGTGTTCTTTTTCTTGAATGCGCGGTTCTCTCGAATCTCCCGGTAGAATGGAAGAACCACGCAGACATCGTGCCCTCGGGCACGCAGCGCAGCCGGCAGCGCGTCCATCACATCGATCACTGCCCCCGTTCGCTGCAGCGGCGGCCCTTCGGCGCTAATCATTAGAATTCTCATTCGGATATTAACGTTTCGCGTCTGGCGCGTATTCTCGTTTCACCCACTGGAGTGCTTCCTCCCGAGTGCGCAACCTTCCCTCGAGCTGACGCGTCTCGACCGCTTCAAGAATCTCGCCAAACTTTGGGCCTGGTCTTAAACCGAAAGCGATCAGATCGTCCCCGCTTACGAGTGGCGGTGGAATAATTGGTTCGTTAGCAAACTCTTCGCGTTTGCCCAGAAGAAATTCGTAGTTGTCGAGCATGCGATGGCTGCCCTGGCAATCAACCCGATGCAGCTCAAGCTCGTCCTCAAAGGTTGGTCGCGCCATGAAGCGCTTCAATTTCGCCACCCGCATCTTGGGCGTGTCCTTAAAGACCATGTGTTGCCGCACCATTTCGACAGTGGCCTCGATTTCAGCGCCGGAAAATCGCAAACGCCGCATGATTTCTTCGGTCATTTCAGCGCCGAGGCGATCATGCCCGCTGAAACGAATTCGCCCTGCTTCATCCACGGTTGCCGTACGCGGCTTGGCGACGTCATGAAACAAAACCGCGAAAACAAGCGGCACAGAAACTTTCTCCGGCAGAAAATCCAGCATCAAACGGGTATGCTCGAAAACGTCGCCTTCGGGGTGAAATTGCTCTGGTTGCTCGCACCCTTTCATCGCTTCAATCTCAGGCAGAATGGCGCGCATCAGTCCGCTTGCATCAAGCAAGTCCCAACCGCGCCCCCGGTTCGGTGACAAAAAAATCCGCACCAACTCATCGCGGATTCGTTCCGCACTGATTTCGTTGATCGAAGCCGCATTGGCGATGAGTGCGTCCCACGTTTTCGCATCGATCTGGTAATCGAGCACCGTGGCGAACCTCACGGCTCGCAGCATTCGCAACCGATCCTCTGCGAAGCGCTGCGCCGGATCGCCGATCGCGCGCACCAATTTCGCAGCGATATCCGCGCGGCCACCGACGAAATCAATCACTTCTTGTGTAACCGGATCGTAAAACATTCCATTTATCGTGAAGTCCCGGCGCTGGGCATCCTCTTTAGGCGATGAAAAATGAACGGCGGTTGGATGCCGACCGTCGATGTAAGCTTCGTCGGACCGAAACGTTGCAACCTCAAACTGCAAATCGTTTTCCAGAACGATGATCACGCCAAAATGCGCGCCGACGGCGAATGTTCGCGGAAAAAGTCTCTGCACGTCCTCCGGTCGCGCGTCGGTGGCGATGTCGTAGTCCTTTGGCGCTAAACCGCGAACCATGTCACGCACGCAACCGCCTGCGAAGTACGCGATGTGACGATTCTCGCGCAAGCGCGCAGCGATTTTGCGCGCCGCTGCCTCCATGGGCGACGGTTTCATCCGATCATTGTAGCTGCTCTGCTTCGGAAGTCAGGCAACCTGCCTGACTCGGCCTGGCAAGCTATCCCCCTACTCAGCGCTCTTCTGCTTCCAGAACGAATGAATAACAAACAACACCACCGCAACTGAGATGCAGGAGTCGGCGACATTAAAAGCGGGCCAGGGATGTGCATATGGAATGTGCAAATCGAAAAGAAGAAAATCGATCACGTGCCCATAAAGAAGGCGGTCGGTAAGATTTCCCAGTATCCCGGCGAGAAGTAGCGCCAGCGAAAGATCACGCCACCGATCAGGTGCTCGCGCCCCCAAAAGGAGGCCCAAAACAACCACAAGCGCCAGTGACGAAATGACAATGAAAAAGGTATTATTGCCTCTGAAGGATCCAAACGCTGCGCCGGTATTGGGCACGTTAACCAGACTGAAGAAATCGGCGACCAGAACACGCTGCTCATCAGGACTGATGAACCGCAAGACCATCTGTTTGGTCAACTGATCCAGTGCGTAAAGCGGAAGGGAAAGAAAAAGGATGAATTTCATGTTGGTTAAATGACGAAATCCGAATGACGAATGACGAATCAATGACGAAGTCCGAATGGCAAAAATCCCAGCGGCCTTCGACATTTGAGCATTTGAACTTCCTTCGTCATTCGTCATTCGTGCTTCTTCATTCTCTAATGAGAATCAGCCGACGCTTTTTCCAATCGCTCTGACCACGCTTTCGCACCGATCGCACAAATCCGGATGTTCTTTGCTTGTGCCGACGGCCGGCCGGTGACGCCAGCAGCGGGCGCATTTCTTGTACGCTGTTTTGGCGACGGACGCGCTCGCTTCGGCTCCCTGCCGAATCGTCAGATCACTCAGAATAAAAAATTCCTCCAGTTCTTCCTTGCTGATTTTCGTCGTGACCTCGGAGTTTGAATTCAAAACAACCGCTGCCTCGAGAGCATTCCCGATCAGTTTACGCTGTCGCGCTTGCTCGATCGCCTGAGCGATGACGCCGCGCAATTTCAGCAACTCCGCGATCTGATCGCTCGCTTCGTGTCCTCGATGTTCGAATGGGGGAAATTCCTGTAGATGGACTGAACCGCGCAGCGCTGAATGTCGCCACGATTCCTCGGCAGTAAATACAAGGATCGGCGCGAGCAATCGGCACAAGGCTTGGAAAATTTCATGCATCACCATTTGTGTCGCGCGACGCCGGGGCGAGTCTGCCGCGTCGCAATACATCCGGTCCTTGGTGATGTCGACATAAAGGCTGCTCAAATCGACGGCGCAAAACTGGTTAAGCGCGTGATAAACCTTGTGGAACTCGTACGCTGCGTACGCCGATCGGCAATCAGCGATCACGTTGTTCAAACGCTCCAAAATCCAGCGATCGATTAACGTTGTAGCCGCTGGTGTTGGCTGGAGTCCACCGCGGTCAGCGCCCGCGGTTACAGGGAAATCATAAAGGTTTCCAAGCAAAATACGCAGCGTGTTTCGAATCCGGCGATAGGTGTCTCCCAGGCGCGTGAAAATTTCCTCGGAAAAGGGAACGTCAGCGGTGTAATCGATGCTGCTTGCCCATAAGCGAACGAGGTCCGCGCCGTGTTCGTTCACAAAATGGCCGGCATCTACCGGCTTCTCGTAAGCGCTGGATTTGGAAATTTTCTTTCCGTCCAGGTCGACAACAAACCCGTGGGTAACGCAAGTTTTGTACGGGGCGCGATTATTCAGCGCGATACTGGTCATCAACGATGATTGAAACCAGCCGCGATGCTGGTCCGTCGCTTCGAGATACATGTCGGCCGGATCGCGCAGCTCCGGGTGCACGGCGCAAACTGCTTTGTGTGAAACGCCGCTGTCGATCCAGACATCGATTGTGTCGTTGCGTTTCGTTGTGCCGGACGGAAGACCAAGTTGCTTGGCAAGATCGGCATCGTTCAGTTCGAACCAAATGTTTGAACCCCGCTCTGCGACAAGATCTGCGAGCTTGCCGATAACTTTTGCGTCGAGAATTGCTTCGCCATCCTTCGAATAGAAAACTGGCAGCGGCACACCCCAGCTTCGCTGGCGCGAAATCACCCAATCGGGACGAGATTCAACAGTGCCCGCGATGCGATTTTCGCCCCAGGCTGGAATCCATTTCACCTCGTTGTGAATGGCATTAAGCGCCCTGCCGCGCAGCTCATCGATCCGAATGAAGAACTGCTCAACATTTCGAAAAATAATCGGCGTTTTCGAACGCCAACAGTACGGATAGGAGTGATGAAAATTCTGCTGGCCAAGCAACATTCCCCGCTCTCGCAGCAAATTGATGATGTCAGTGTTGGCATCGAACACATATTTCCCAGTGAGATTTGGCAAACTGGCTTCATCGGTAAAGCGTCCATGATCGTCCACCGGCGACAAAATTTCCAAGCCGTTGGCCCTGCCTAACCAGTAATCGTCCTCGCCGTGACCGGGCGCGATGTGCACCAGGCCCGTGCCGGTGTCCATGGTTACGAAATCGGCAGCGAGTATGGTTGATTTTCGGTCGAGAAATGGATGTTGCGCCTGAAGCCCGACCAGCTGTTTGCCAATAAGAAAAGTCGATTCTTCCGAAGCGATAAAACCAGTTTGTTGAATGAATTGATCGCGAAGCTTGCGAGCAACAATCATTCGCTCGTCCCGATTGCTCAAAATTTCATATTCGGCGTTCGGATCCACTGCAATGGCGAGATTTGCGGGCAATGTCCACGGTGTGGTTGTCCAGATCGCGACGCTGACTGGCTTATCAATTGGTAACCCGGTTTTCAAGATTTGGTCCGGAGGAAGCGAGAATCGCGCGTAAACCGCGGTGTCGTCGCGCTCCTGGTATTCCACCTCAGCTTCGGCCAGCGCGGTTTGCGCACCTGTGCTCCAAAACACCGGTTTCTTCGATTGATAAACCAGACCTTCCTCAACAAATACAGCGAAAGCCCGCAGGATTTCTGCTTCATATTTGGGATCCATTGTCAGATATGGATTTTCCCAATCGCCGAGGACGCCGAGCCTTTTGAATTGCTCGCGCTGGATATTGACGAACTTTCGCGCAAACGCTTCCGATCTTTTGCGAATTTCGAGCGGAGAAAGGCCGCGCGATTCCTTCACTACCTTGTATTCGATGGGCAGGCCATGACAATCCCAGCCCGGCACGTACGGCGCGCGTTTGCCGAGCATGGTTTCCGATTTCACCACGAAATCTTTAAGAATTTTGTTGAGCGCGGTCCCCATGTGCACGTCTCCGTTGGCAAAGGGCGGGCCATCATGGAGAACAAACAACTCGCGGCCCTCTCGCGACTTCTGAATCTGCTGGTAGAGTCGGGTCTCGTCCCATACTCGAAGCATTTCCAGCTCGCGCGCGGCGAGGTTCGCCTTCATCGGAAATTCCGTTCGCGGCAAATTAAGAGTATTTTTGTAGTTTTGACTCATGGCGGAGCGGGCGAGGCTACGTAACATCCGCTGTCGCGCAAATCAACGCATGCATCGAAACATGCGGCCAAAATGCGCGGCGCGTAACAGTTTATAGAGATAACTTTGCGCGCTATGCCAACACCTGAAAAACCGAAGCACAGCTTGCGTATTTTCGTTCTGGCCGACACCCACAATCGTTTGCCGGAAGCAGTTAAGGAAATCGCAAAGAATGCTGATGAAATCTGGCATCTGGGCGACGTTTGCGCGGAGACCGTTCTCGATGAGCTCCGCGCGATCGGGCCTCAGGTGACTGTCGTGGGAGGGAATTGCGACAGCAATTATGAATGGCCACTGGTCGTCGATCTTCAGCGAGCCGGATTGAAATTCCGTCTCCAACATATACCACCCAACCACTTGCCAAGTGACGTCGATGTTGTTTTGCACGGGCACACGCACGTTCCGCGAAACGAAAGACGTGGGGGCGTGCTCTTTCTAAATCCGGGTTGCGTGACGCGCGCCAACCAAGGCGCACCCCCTAGCGTAGCATGGCTTGAAATCGCAAATGGAAAAATCAGCTGGCAACTCGTCCCGCTTCGCTAACGCGATTTTGCCGAAACTAGTGAACTGCCAGGCGCAAGCCTGCTACTTGCTGATTGAGGCCAGAGCTTAAGATGATTGCCCGACGCGCGTCCGCCACTGGGGTCCGCGAAAGCGATAGCCGCAACGAAGTAGCCGGGTCCGCGTGGAGCACAGGGGGCAGCTCCCTGTGACGCAAAGCTTGGGCTCCCAGGATGACTTGCCACAAACCCGAAGCGCCTGTGCTTTCGCCTAGCGCTGGCTTTGCCGTGTAAATAATTGCATCTGGAATCACCTGCTCCAGCGCTCCCTGTTCTGCTTGATCGATGAACGTGCCGTTCGCGCTTGAGATCACAAAATCGATTTCGGCTTGGCTGAGGTCACGCAGCATTTGCATCAAGATTTTCTCTCCTGCTCGCTTGCCGTAACAGCCACCTGGATGAGCATTTTCAATCGCAATCGGCCCACCTCGTGCGAGCACAATCGCTCCTGCGCCCTCGCTTAAAATCATTCCGCGCTTCTGTTTGCAAAACGGCTCAATCGGAGGCGCCGAACGAAGCAAGCGCCATCGCCGATACGCGTCACACAATAGCCAATCGACCTCTTCGGTGCCGACGACGAGGCAATAATCAAGCGACTCGTCCGTCATTACGTCCTCGGCCATTCTTATTGCCAGGAGACCGACTGCTCCGTCGCCAACTACTGTGTAGGTGGTCCCGGTAACGCCCAGAATTGCCGCAAGATGGCTCGCTGGCGCATTAAAAACCGTTTCCGGAAACAAGAGGGGACTGGCCGCCTGCGCACCCGCCTGGACAACATCGCGATAGAAGCGTTTGGTGTAAATGACGCCTCCGTTGGAAACCGCGAAGATGAGGGCAATTCGTCCCGCGTTTTGGGAATTCACGTTTACCCCGGCAGCCTGCAACGCCTCGAGACCTGCTGCTGCGGCAAATCGTGAAATCACACTGGCCCGGCGAAGACGCGGATGCGCCAAGCCAGTCAGCGCCGATTCGGATACGCGGAACGCGTTGTAAGTTCGGTCCCCAAACTGTTCGGAAATCGCTGTCGCGGACGCCTCATCGCCATGAAGCAGCCGCTCCCATACCGGATCAACGCCATTTCCAAGCGGCGTTACCAACCCCATTCCGGCGATCGCCAAACTCATGCTTCAACTCTACGCATTAGAATCGAAGCATTCGTCCCGCCAAAGCCAAATGAATTCGAAAGCGCCGTGCGCACAGCAGCCGGTCGCGACTCGTTCGCCACAACGTTTAGATCAAGGCGGTCATCTAAAGCGCCAAAATTGATGTTGGGAGGAAGAAATTGATCCTGAAGCGCCAGCAAACAGAAAATGGCCTCGACCGCGCCAGCGGCGCCTAACGAATGACCCATCATGCTCTTGGTCGAACTTACTGGAACACCATTGAATAGCGCGCTGATCGCCTTCCCTTCGGCTGCATCATTGAATATCGTCGCCGTCCCGTGTGCGTTGATGTAATCGACTTCCTCTGCGGGAATCTGCGCGCTATGAAGAGCTCGCTCCATCGCCTGTCGCGGCCCGATACCGGAAGGATCCGGCTGTGTGATGTGAAAGTTATCCGTGGAAATCCCGTAGCCGATAATTTCTGCCAGGACAGGCGCGTCGCGCCTTCGAGCGAGCTCAAGATTTTCCAGCGCGAGGACGGCTGCGCCTTCACCCAGCACCATGCCGGCGCGATGTCGATCAAACGGGCGACATTTCTCCGGGGTCGAGGCTTGAAGAGAATCGAAGCCCGTGAAGACCAGTTCCGAAAGAGCGTCATAACCGCCGGTCAATACGCGCTGGTAGCGTCCCGAGCGGACGCATTCGAACGCATGACCAATTGCATTTGTGCCCGAAGCACACGCGTTTGCAATTACCTGACAAGGCACCGACAGCCTGAGAATCTCCTCCTGCGCGTCGATTACCGGCTTTTGTGCCGGGTAATTGGCGATCCACCTCGGCGCGTGTCGCAGGTTTCCTGACCGATACAGCGATCGGAAATATTGTTCCCCATAAGACATGCCGCCGCTCGTTGTGCCGATTACCATTAGCTCAGGCTCAAACTGAGGCACTTGCGCTATACCTTCTTTTAACGCATGAATCATCATGTGCGACGCTCGATGCAAGCGTTTGGCGCGGAGCCTCTTGTTCAGGCCAGCGAGCAAGCGGTCATCGGAGATTTGACCGGCTGTTTTGCAGCGACATTCAGTTACCGAAAATCGCGTTACTGCGGTGACGCAATCCCGCGCTTCACGCAGCGAATCGAGCGTCTCCGCCAGTCCAAACCCTAACGGGCTGACCACTCCCGCAGCCACGACTGCTACTCGTTCAGGCGTCTTTTCTCCGGTCGTACTACCTAATTGGGCCATGGAACAGGCAAAATTTGTTATGCTATTTTCTATTGCTTTCCTTCGGGAAGCACTTTAGAAATTACCGAAATCGGAAACGGAAGCCCGGAAGTTGGTGGATTGTCAGTTGAGTTTATTCAGTGGCGATTTGAAATCCGATAAGCGGGAACAGTGACCTGGCAGCCTTTCCAAGAATAAACTCGACGATGGGAACTAAACTATACGTAGGCAATCTTTCCTTCAACA
>JBKPLX010000215.1:0-12092 GCA_046731855.1 Verrucomicrobiota bacterium
GAGTTGGCAGGGCTGAGAAACGTTTTATCATCATGCAGTCGTGACGGATTTTGTATGATTGTCAAGTAAGAACTCTTGCTCGCCCGCGTTCGTAGAAAGACGCTAAGTTTCTAAACTGAAGCGTGTAGCCCGGCAAACAGGTTAGCTGGCCGATAATAAGATGTAGGAATCACTCTGTTGGGAATAGGTCGGCGTTACGTCTGCCATGTCCTCTCTTCCCGCGATGTCCGCGCCCTCTCTGTTCCTGATAGCGCCCTTCAGAGACAAGTTTTTGCTTATACGCGTCATAGCCAAGCTTCTTTCCTTCCTGCCACGCGTTCTCTATGGCAGCCGAAGTTTGGGGATTCATACCATCACCATGCCATAGCTCCCAATATTCACCGTTGCCGTGAACCACATTGAGCACTGCCATTTCGATCGAGCCCATTCTTTCCCCGCCACGCGAAAAACCGGCGACGCTTTGGAAGCCGTGATGAGCGCGGTCCTGGTATTTTTGAATAAGGTCGTAGCTTAGTGTGCCGGTATCTTCTTTGCGCCCCGTAAGCTGACAGTTCTGAATGGTGAAGCGCTCTGGATATTTGCTTAACCCATAATCGATGACGCCTTCAAAGAACGAGGGAGGCAAATTTAGTACCTGAGATAGGTGCAGCGTTACCTGTTGTTTTGGAAAGGCTTTGGCCCATTCGTCAGTGTACTTCTTGTAGACGCTAAGAAGCTTGGTTCCAAAATCCCCCATCGCACTCCATTTCGCGCGATCCTCGGGAGTCTTTGGTAGGTGCATTTCTTTGCTCATGAAATTGGCACAAGTAAGTACGACGCTTACGCATAAGCGATCAGAACTGTAACGTTCCCCGAGTTGCGCAATTATGCGCGAAAAGTTCTCCTGGTATTTGGGATCCCACGGCAGTGGAATAGTCACGGCAGCGCCAAAATTGGGCCGGTGTGGATTCCGGACCTGGGTTTGAAAAGATTGGGCGCCTTGCTGGTAAACAAAAGGTGGCGTATCAACGCCGGGCTTAATACCGAGCTCGTATTTCATACCAATGCGCCGAAGAACTGCCACAGCTTTGTCGATCGAGCTAAAGTCGGTTTTACCGGCTTCGTTCTCGATCTCACGCCAGCCAACGGAGAGACAGACGCCAGAAAGGTGTGGATTTCCCCGGACCGCGGCCTCGAAGGCAGTCGGGTCCGCGGCGGCTTCGGAAATTTTTTGGGTGACCCATAGACCAGTGCGTAGCGGCGGTCCCGAGGCAGCAAGGACTGGAACGTGAATGGACACTGCTACAGCGACCCCGAGTAGAACAGCCCGCATGGTATGAGAAAAGTTAAATGGCCTCATGTGTTCGCTACACCCCGTCACTACCCCATTCATTACTGCGCATTGGTCACTTCTGCCTTGAAGAACGTCTAATCATCTCTTCGAAGCTCAGATACCTCTTGCGCGCTCCCGGCAGTAGCGAGCCATTCATTTTTAGCTCTCATAACCAAAACGCTCGAGATCAGCTTGAATGGCTCGGCTAAGTTCAACCACTTTGGCCGCCTGGTCCCTACGCCAGCGGCCGATATTGCCGCGATCCCGAATACCTTCAATTAACGGCGCGATGTTTACTTCCGGTCGTCCCAAAAAGACCATTACTGCCGAAATCGTCTCTACTGGTTTCCTGCACAAATCTTCGTAGCGGACAATGTGATATCGGTCGTTGAGGTACTGTTGAGCGAACCCCAGTGCGCGCTTGTTACTGGCACGCCACAATTCCAATTGCGCCGCCTCTGGATTCCTCCACCAGTCCGGCCCAAGCAACCAATGACCGTTCTGCCGCAGAAAATAAATGTTCTCGGAGAGCATCATGTCGCGTGCATCTCGGATCATGTGGATAAATTTCAACTCTGGAAATCGCTCTGCCAGAAAGGGGATCAGCCATAAACTGCGCGGATTTTTCCACCCCCAGCGGGCATCTGGCGAGGAGATGCCGCGGCGATGGAGATAGATCATTCTCTCGAAATCGCGGCGGGCGCGGGCCAGCGTCCTGGGATCAACATTTGGGAAATCCTTGAGGATTTTCAACCATTTGGTGAGAAACCAGGCCATTGGAAGGGAATCTTCATTACGCGGATTCACCCGGTCGCCCATAAACCAACCAGCTTTCCGAAGCACCTGCGCCATGACCCGAGTGCCCGAGCCGCCTGTGGCACCGATAACGACCGGCGGCGGAGCAGAAGAATCGAGAGGCGGAACTTTCCAGGGAATGGGTAGCCCAAGAGAAGTGCGGTCGAACCACATGGCAATTTGCTGCAGCCGAGAGCGTGGTTTGCTACCGATTTTTAAGAGCAGACGGAAGCGCTCAAAGAAGCTGCGTAATTGTGAGCTATTCACATTGCACGACGTTATTGAATCGCTAATTTGGGTCAAGGGCTTCGCGGCTCAGAGCTTTTGAAAAGCACTGCAACCGTACAGGACCTCGCGCTTCTCGTTAGCCCGCGTGCGTAGCGGCTAATCAGCTGCACGTACACGAAGTTTTGAGCATCTAAGAGCAAACTCGCCTGCGAATTGCTAGTGTGGCAAACAGCCAGGCTCCCGCGACACAAACTCTCCGGCATCGGTCACAACGCTGAGACCGCCTTTGTTATCAAAAATCGAGCGGCACTTAACGCCGAGTACCAAGACGTCTCCAGACATCCACGTTCTCGCCTGGAATTTAGAGTGGCCAGCCCCTTACTGATTACCTCTGCGTTCCTGCGCAGGTTTTCCTCAAAGAGCCTCCTGGCAAAATCATAAAGATCGAGGTCGAAACGATTGTACTCGCGGATCATATCGATCCCATTCGGTTCAATCGAGGGACGACTCTTCGTCACCTTACGATTTGTATAAAATGGAACTTTCCATCCAAACGCTGCGATCATCAGGCACAAGCTCTCTTGAAATCGCTCGCACAACCCGACGACGCGAAATTCACGCGCTAGGTTTTCTTTTGCGACCTCGAGTACCCGCTCGTCGCAATTGGGACCGAAACCAATTCCCGAGATAAAGCGGCACTGCAAATTCTGACGATGAGGTGTCATTTGAATAAGGTCTTCCACGCCTAGTCGGCCTGCCTTCAATTTACGGTGAAGCGGGTGGAGCGGTCTGCGCAAGATAAAGGCATACGTTGATAAAACTCTGGCGACCGGTTCGCGGAGCATTGTGATATAGGTGGCGCCTTGGGGTAAAAATTCGTGGATGCCGTAAAGCAGATGTCCGCGCACGACTCGGAATCGGCGACGACGTTGCTCGGAAACCTTTTTGAATCGTGCCACCGTGGCGCGAATGCGGTGGGGATCAACCGTGAAGATTGAAACTGGGTTGTATTGCCATTCTATGATTCGGTTCAGCGTTGTTCCCGCGGTTTTCGGAATGTGAAGAAAAATCAGCGCCTCGCGATCCACCGAGGGAAATCGTAGCATTCGCTGTTGACCCAATCAATTTTACGATCAAAAGGCCTAACCGCCGGCGCTGAACGCCTGATTGAGCGTCAAGCCTTCGTCACATGCACTTTAAATGCTTCTGCCATTGGCGATGGCGCGGGCCTTTTTTTGCGAGATCGAGACTCGCCACGCTCCGCGTCAGGCAACTGATCAGTTCCTACAGCGCAGCCCGCAAATGATTGACGTAGTTTACGCGTCCCGTCTGAGTCGTTTTTTCCAGGCTTCGATAAAAGGTGAAATGAAACTAATGCCTTCACGCGCATGAGAAATCTCCTCTGCCGTCAATGCTCGCGACACAAAAAGGAGAGTTCCATACAGCAGCGTGGCGGCAATGGCGATGCCACCACGCAGTACTGGCGAAGATGTCTCGCGGAAAGTGAAGAGGAAAACACACATGACGGCGCCACTTACAAGAGGTCGCCAGCTGATCTGGAGAAATTGGGCGGGAAATCCCAATCGATGCAATTGTACCAACCAAATGCCGACTACCATTATTTCAGAGCAGAGAAAGGCGATAGGCGGACCAATAAGTCCCAAAGTTGGAATTAAGGTGAAGAGAAGGAGCAGACGCAAAGCAAAGCTCGTGCACGTGCTAAACAGAAATCGCTTTTGTTCACCCAGAGCGGCGAAGAGATATTGAAACAGAGTAGATAGAAAAAACGGAATCAAACCAATGCCCAGCAGCTGCATAGCAGGGATAGCGGGCAGATACTTTCTGCCCAGAGCCGTTCTTAGAATTGCACCTGACCAGCTAATGAAGAATGCCGCAATGGGAATGCTGACGAGCAGGAAGAATTTTACACTCAGTTGGTAGACCTCGGTAAAACGTTCTTTTGAGAAATGGGCGGTGCGGGAGAAGAGCGGGAACAGCGGTGTGGAGAGAGCCTGCGGGATGATTCTCAGAGCAGTGCTGATTCGGTAGGGACCGCTGAACAAGCCAACGGTGGTAAGATTAGAAAGCCAGGTAAGGACAAGGACATCCATTTGGAGCGCAACCTGGCGAACCATGACACTGCCGCCGAGGGGAAGAGCGTCAAGTAGGAGCTCTTTCCAGAGCGTCACGTCAAAGCGTAACGGGATCCTGGCATACATATGAGAGACGAGCAACTCATAGAACACCCAGAGCAGGATGTTAGTAATAAGATGGGCGGCGACGAACCCGAACAAACTGAGATTCAGTTTTAGAGCGAGGTAGACAAAGACGAACAAAGATACCTTGTGCAAGACGAAGCCTGTTTGGACCAGCTCATTATCTTCATAAGCGCGAAGAATGGCGCCATACCCCGAACCATGAAAAGCTGCCAGAGTGGCAAAGCTCATGCCTATCATGGCAATTTTTACGTCTGTCCCGAAATGTAGAAAGGGAGCGACTACGCAGACGAGGAGACACATCGCGCCTGAGAGGACCCAGATGAGCGAGAAGGTTGCGCCGGCCACCGGCAAAAGTTCTTCGTGGTCTCTGGCCACCGCGCGGGTCAATATCCGCGGCAGACCGCAGTCGGCCACATTGCTCACGAACATGGCAAATGCGAGAACAAAGGAATATTTGCCAAATTCGGTGACGCTTACGCTGCGCGCTATCTTTAGAATGGTAGCAAGATAGATAAGGCCACCAATGGCCGAGCCACCGATTCCGAAGATTGCATTCTTCACTATCCGCTGTGATTGTTTCATCGAGCGCGGTTGGTCGTAGGGCCGAGCATTGATCGAACGAAATTCTTGGTCCGTTGAGTCTTTGGAAACTTCTTGATTAGCTCATGGTAGTTCGCGGGCTAGTTGTTGGATCAGCCAGCGTTTTTCCAGCTCCAACAGCGGAAATGTGGTAAGGCTGCTCTTCGTCGCAACCAAAAGGGGGCGGGTTGATTTCAGCCGTCGTGCCAAATTGAGCTTGCCTTGATTCATCGCCATCGACATACCTGTGTGCTGAAGTTCGAGAAGCCGTGTTGCTACTGCGAAATGCGCCGGTTCCGGATGCTGCTTATTGAAGCATTCGATGTAGCCGCGCTTAAACGCAGTAAATGTTTCGCGGAGCCTGGCATGGCGATGGCGTCGCAATGGCTGGCGTAAATAGATTCTCCATAACATCCGGCGTAGACCGCTGCGAAAGCGCGAGTAATCCCATAAATGTATACCTTGCCATAAGGCATCTGGAGGGTCGATCAGAGTCAACTCACTCTTGTTATACAAGAGATTCTTCGATTGGTAGTCATAACAAACCTGTCCCATGCTTACTTTCGCTTGAGCCAGGATCTCCAACGACGCCTTGAGAATCGCCTTCTCGCGCGGGGAAAGGTGCCAGGGAGCAGCAGCCAGGTCACGAGCCAGCACTTCGACCGGCATGGGTGCAATCTCCTGTGTCCAAGCCAGGTGAATTTGTGCCAGAATTTGCCCGGATAGTTCGCTAACTGCGACCAGGTCATCCGCGCTGCCGTGCCGAGCCAATTCCCTAAGCGTTTGACCGCGAACAAACTCCATGAGGATCGTTCGTTTCGGAATGATCAAAGCAAGCGCTCGCGGAAGGTGTAGTCCCGGAATCCCGAGCGCTGCCAGCACGCGAAGTTGATTGTATTGATACTGCACCATGGCGTCGTCTCCGCGGACGACCTGTTTTGCAACCGCCGACTCCCCGCTCGCGAGCTGCACGAAGTAAATTCGATTCCGCCAGTTCTTCCTCCACAAATCGCATTTTGATATCTTTTCTCCCAATGCCTCTTCTAGCTCCGACGCAGTTGGCGGTGGAAGCGTATCGGGCTGTCGTGATCCAAGGTCTTCGAGCTTACGTTTGACGATGCTTATGTAATTGCAGCCCGTCGCAAGCGTAACAACATTGGCTATAGGAGTTTCAACCATGAGAATGCGGCGGCCCAGAATTTACAGCATTCCGCACGCGAAAGTCACGCCTGAACTGTTCTGAAAGAGTAGTGGCGTAGCCGAATAGGGATGCGCCATGCTCTACTGACGGAGGGCGGGGAAAGCGCGAGCCCCTTCGCTGGATTATCATTGTCCAAGCGCGACTATTCTATACAAAGCAATGGTCGGCAGTCAGCAAGAGGTTTGCGCACTAACCGCAGTAGAGGTAGTGCCTCCGTTAAGGAAAGTTGGCTCCTCGACCGGCCTCAAAGCCCGAACCGCCAACCAATGGCTTCAATGCAATCTTATTTGCAATTCAGATTGCATGATGGATCCCCAATCTGGAGATTTCGATCCGAAGTCTGAGACCCAGGTACCATATCCTGATGCTGGACCTAAAGTACGGGACGGCGTTACTCAGCTTCGAACGTAACGGTCTCGTTTTCGAGAGTTCTATCTAACGCGCGCGGGGGTGCGTGTGTGAAAGTGCAGGGTCGCAGTATGATGTGCGCGTAATGGGTCGCAGCTACAAGGTTAAGAACGTCCTTACGGTATATCTCGATATATTTCATTTCATAGCCCACACCCTTATCTACGGAGTTAACCAACGCCGTAGAAGGGTCAATCGGGACGCCCCCATTGACTCGGTAGCTGGTATCGCCATAGCACCAGTAGACCATTTGCCCGGCCACATCAGGACGGCTGTCCCATAGCAGCTCCCAACCGGAGCCTGTCCCCGGTGCAGAACGGATATACGTTGCCAGAGAGTTTTTCTGAACAATCAATCTGCCGGGCCAGGATGCGCGAGCGTTTAGGACCGCATTGCGGGCTACGTAGTCCGCATCCGGATCGAGTCTGGGGCCGTTGCCGGCCACGGCGAGAGTCACATATTGATTCGGAAAAGCCGCCATTACGGCATCAATGATTTGCCTTCCTGCATCAAGCATTTTCTCGGAAGTGTAGCCAGCCGCAAACCACGCATTTACCTCAGGCGGTGTATGGGGCACGGCCCAGTCTTCAGTGTTGGCGTTAGCAAAGCTTGCCCCCACAATTTTCACTGTCGGATTGTTAGAATAACGTTCCCCCACCGCAGCGATCATGGCGGTCTTTTTGGCGAGCCAGACCGGATCCCAAAAAACTGCAATTGTCACTGACCTTTCGCCGTCGTTGAAGGTGTAAAACTTTTGTGACGTGGGAAGAGGCTCAGCAGCTACTGCGTCCATTACCCAAGTCGGGCAACTCCCGCCCAGGGCAATATCTCCTCCTCCAGTGCCAATCCGCAGCAAGACTGCCTTACCCGCGGCTCCTGCCCTTGCAGTTACGTTGTCCAGAAACCTCCAGTCGTAAAGACCTTCGCTCGGTTCAAGATCGCTCCAATCCTGCCGCACGCTAACTCCATCTACGTCGGGATCAGAATATACCAAAGGATCACGGCCATTTCCCTGGCCGGATGGAAGCAAGCAAAAGACCCCTCGAGGAACTTCGGAGAATGCTTTCTCCGTCATCATAAGTAACGCGCAGAAAAGCGCGCCGAGTAAAAACGACATTTCCGACAGGCGGAGCCGATGAGGTTTTTTCTTGTTTAGATCATTCATTGTTAAAGATGCCGCTTGGCTCGATCTGGACGGTCTGGGGGGCTGTCATTGGAGCCAGTCTTATTTGACTGGCGGCTGGGGGTTCCGCAAAGGGAACAACTTGTGACACAAGTAGTCCCGGACTGTCAACAAAATTTTAGGCTTTATTTTTTGGAACTTGCTGCCCCGGTTTCCGTAGAAGTCTGCGTGGTCAATTGTGCCACTATTTTTCGAGGCATGAAGCAGCGCAAAGCGCAAATGATTAAGGCACGCGTTTCAAGTAAAATGAAGCGCGGCATCAATGATCTCGCCAACCAACGCGGCGAAAGCGAGGCGGTTATCGTTCGCGAAGCTCTCAGTCAGTATTTGAGGAAATCAATCATTCCGCTCGGGACCAACTCATCGCATCGGCCTAAAAAACGAAACTAATTTGTGGAAATTAGGTTGGCACTACAGTCCGGGAAGCAAACCGCTAGCTGGTGCTCGCGTATTAATCATCCCAATATCCTCAGAGGCGGTTCAGGCATGTAGAGCGGGGCTATCGAAGTTATGTTGCTAAGAGCGATCAATCGCAAGACCTTTCCGTCGGAGATGGACCAATCGCCATCAACCCTATGAAGGATTCCGTTGTCCAAGCCACTGCCGCGCGTGCCATCGACTTTGGGTATGTCCAAGGTGCATGGCGACGTAGCGAGGCAATGCGCAGCACCGAAGCCGATCCTGTGGAGCCGCCGACAGTGGGCGAATTGGAGGATGCGTTGGGCGAAGCGGTGCAAAAGTGTGATCTGTTTGCAAAAAATTGGAGGAACCGGGTTTATCGAATCGAGCTTGCACATGGCCGTTTTGTCCTCGGAAAACAGCTGGTGATGGGTACGGACGCAATGCTGCAATATCAGTACGAAGAAATGCGTGCGCTGGCGGCATTGGAGGTTCCCGGATTGCGCGTGCCGAACACGTTTGCGTTGCTCCCTCGAAAGCGACTGCTGCTAATAGAGTTTGTACCTGGCAAAACCATCGAGACTCTCGCCTGGAACAGCGAAGATGTAGTCCCAGCCTGTGAGCTTGCTGGGAAAATTCTGGCCCGACTGCAACTGGCACGGACGGAAAGCATCCGTCCGATGCCCGTCGACGTGATCGACCGTGACCTGGCCCTGGCACCATGGCGCCTTTCTCGCTGGGAAAAAAAAACTCTCCAATCTACGCTTGAGAAGCTCGCCGCGGCAGAGGTGCGAACAGGGCACGTATACTACGATTACAAGCCAGCGAATCTGATATATCAGAGCAATGCGTTGTTTTTTTTGATCGACCCGCCAGATGTTTGGTGGCGAGGCGCGCACCTCTGGGATTACGCATGCTTCCGCAGCTCAATGCGACGTCACTTGTGGAGGATAAGTCTGCGACGACCGTACGACCGGTACCGGCGTACAATAATCCGCCAAAGTCTAGTCGCGTTTGAGCAAGGGTATTTGAAGAGCTTCGCCGAGAGGCATCCCGAGCCTCGTTTGTTTGCACCGGCGGTACGACTCTTCGAGTTACAACGCACTGCGGTATTAATGACGATGCAGAAAGCCAAAGTCACTGCCGCGCGGAAGGGGCATCCCATAGCTCGCGGCGGTCGATTTGGCAATCCTTTCGCAAACCGGCTGACCTTGCCTTTGCTGCAGATCGAAAGACGATGGCTCTTTCAGCAACTCGCTCGCGAACTGCCGTGATCAGAAGGGCGCTGGATCGCAGCTAGCTTGGCGAGGCTCTCACCGAACGCAGAATCGCTTCAAATACAGCTTGGGGCGAAATCTCATTGATGCAGTTGCGGCCGGTACGGCATACTCCGCTATAATAACAATCGCATAGGGTGGGGGGTTCTATAATTTCTCCGCGGCCGTAAAGCTCAAATTCATAGCGATTAAAGATATTGTTTAACAGCACTAAGGGCGTCCGTGCACCAATTGCTAGGTGCATTGCCATGGTGACCGCACTGACGATGCACTGGCAGTGCTCGACGATCGCATAAAAGGTTTCCAAAGGTTGAACGCCCGACGCCAAACAACCCGTCGCGTCAACCAGCCGGGCCGACATTTCGACCTCCTCTGGCCCCCCTAATAGAACGGGTTTCAATCCGCGCCCCTTGAGCAGCTTGATTAATTCAATCCAGTACTCCACCGGCCAAATTCGAGAAGGCCAGCGTCTTCCAGCCCCAATGTTTAGTCCGATTGCAGAATCTTTGGGTATAAGCTGGGCCGCCTTTTCCTTAGCAGTGGCAGTCGTACCGCGGAGCCAATATTCTTCTCTCTGGAAGGGTAACCCAGTGATGTCAAAAATCTCTTCGACATAGCTTTGGCGATTGCGCCGGCTATACGGGTTATCTATGCCGGTCGCAAATTTATGCCAGGCCGCTTCATCAACCGGATAAGGCACGCCGTCCCGAAGCGTGTAACCTCGATACTCTGTCGCTTTCGTAGATGCGGCGATGGCACATGCCTCAGGGTCCTTGTCCAGATTCCAACAGAAATCCCACGTGCCTTGGGCGATTCGCGCCAACGTTGCCGCAGTGGGGTGGACCGCTTCACAGGCGTCGGTCGGCAAAAGCTCAGGAGAGTGGGTGACCCAAAGTATCTTCGTCCCGGTCGTGAAGGGATCGAGCGCGCGCAGCAGAGGAGTTGACCTCAACACATCTCCAGCCGCGCCAAGCTTAATGATAACCCCGCGTCGCTTCGTTGGCTGAAAATGGATACATGTGCAGCGATGCCCCGCTTCCACGTGCGGTCGGCACGGGCGGTCGCCGAGATAATGTAGGCACTCCGTGCGCAGGTTCTCAATTAGCCTGCGTGCCTCGTTCATCTTGGTCTATTCTCTTATCAAAGCAAAATTCCGCTGACTCGCCCGCGGCGTTACAGCTTAAAATTCGCTAATGTTTACCCGAACTATGATGTTTTTTAACTCGTGAGCAACTGTTTGGCTGCGGTGAGGGCGGTCAGTTTGCGCGAGAGCAACGACGCAAAGTAAATCTGACGTCACGATTGCGGTCTTTCGCAATGTGGGTTCACAACGTATTCAACGGAAGTTACAAATTATCGTTAACCCCGATAAATCCTTCCCGCTCCATGTATAACATGATTGCCTGCGCCGCTTCTTCAGGCGTGACATCGGCGGTATTGATGACAATGTCCGCATCCTTAGGTTCCTCATACGGGTCCGAAATACCAGTGAAATCCTTGAGAATTCCCGCACGCGCCTTCGCGTAAAGGCCCTTCCTGTCGCGGCGTTCGCATACCTCAACCGGAGTCGAGAGATACACCATAACAAAGCCTCCGAAAGGTTCAATCAAGGCGCGGACTTCTTTCCGCGTGACGTCATACGGTGCAATTGGAGCACAAATAGCAATGCCACGATTTTTGGTAATCTCCGAAGCGACGTAACCGATCCGGCGGATATTAATATCTCGGTGTTCCCTCGAAAAGCCAAGTTCTGACGAGAGGTGTTTTCGAACCAAATCACCGTCCAGTAGCGTCACGGGCCGACCGCCCATCTCCTGGAATTTGATAAACAGAACATTGGCAATCGTTGACTTTCCCGCCCCGGAAAGCCCACTGAAGAATATTGTCACGCCCTGCCTATGTCGTGGTGGAAAACTACGGCGCAGCTCTTGGGCCACGTCAGAGTAGGTGAACCATTCCGGAAGGTCGCGCCCTTCATTGAGTCGCTGACGCAATTCCGTGCCAGAAATGTCCAGCACCCGGGCGCCCGCAGGAACTTCGTTGGCTGGCAAATATTTATCTTTGTCTTCCACATACACCATCGTGTTGAACGCCACCATGCGGACGCCGACCTCAGATTCGTATTTGCTGAATAAATCTTGAGCTTCGTATGGTTTGTAAAATGGATTACCATTCGCGTCCTTGCCCGGCCCGGCGTGGTCGCGTCCAACAATCAGATGCGAACAGCCATGGTTTTTGCGGATTAAAGCGTGCCAGATTGCTTCTCGTGGTCCCGCCATTCGCATTGCAAGCGACAACAGCGAAAGTTTTGTAGTACCCGGAGGAAACTTCGCCAGTACGCGTTGATAGCAGCGGACCCGGGTAAAGTAATCTACATCACGGGGCCTGGTGATTCCGACGGCGGGATGGATCAGCAGGCTGGCCTCTACCTGTTTGGCTGCCCGAAGAGTGAGTTCCACATGCGCGCGGTGCATCGGGTTCCGAGTCTGAA
>JBKPLX010000216.1:0-52885 GCA_046731855.1 Verrucomicrobiota bacterium
GGCGAAACCATTCGAGAGCGTATAAGCGGCTTGCTGCACTGGTGTCGAACCAGCTTCTCCAATGTGGTAGCCGCTGATTGAAATCGGATACCAACGCGGCATCTCCTGCGTGGTGAACTCAACCATGTCAGTAAGAAAACGCAGCGACGCTTCGATCGGGAAAATCGTTTCGTTTTGTGCCTGGACTTCCTTAAAGATGTCCGCCTGAATTGTGCCGCGCAGCTTCGGAACAACTTTCGGGCCGAACCTCTGCTTCGCCGCCGCGATATACATGGCCATGATGATCGGCGCCGGGCCGCTGATGGTCATCGACGCGGAAAAATTCGGCGAGCCGAGATCGAAACCATCGTAAAGCCGGACCATGTCTTCGACCGTGTCTATGGCGACGCCGCCCTCGCCGATTTTTCCGAAGACGCCATCCGCGTCACTGTCGATGCCATAAAGTGTAGGCCCATCGAATGCGGTGCTAAGCCGATGCGTGCGCTGATGCTGGGTCAAATAATGAAAACGCTCGTTCGTATCCTCGGCGAGCATCAAGCCGGAGAACAAACGCGTCGGCTCTTCGGCTTGAGGCAATGGCGGCCGCGCTGGTCGTTGCGGAGATTTGCCGTTTTTTTCGAAGCTTTCGACTTCGCGAATCGGTTCCAAATACATCTCACGGTAGGCGCCGTTGAGAAATGGAAATTCACCCGGTAATCCTTCATCGAAAAAATAGCGCGCGATTTCGCCAGGCTCATCGATCTCGGGTAGCGCCAGCCGCGGCAACGGCAGCCCGGTTGGCGTCCGCGAGACGGGAATTTTCGCTTTGGTATCGTTCCAGCGCCCCAGCAGTTCGCGTCCGAATTTTTGATCGGTGCGCGCACGCTTCACCTGATCGAGAACGAACTTGTTGTACTTCTCAATCGACTCAACAACTTGTCCAAGCTTGCTCATGACTCCAATTTTACATTCCTGTCATTCCGAGCGAAGTCGAGGAATCTCTGGCAATATGCGTCTGCCGCCGGGTCATGGATGTTTCGACTTCGCTCGACATGACAAATGTGGTTATCGGCGGCCAGAAATTAGCTCGAATAATTCATCCACGCCAGGATCACGATGGCGTTTTGCAACGGTATCGATCAGCTGCTGATTACGGCGGTTTTGCTCCAGGCGTTGTTCGATTTCCGTATGCGCAGTACGGGCGCGCTGAAGATCGCTCTTGTTCACCACTACGATATCGGCAAGGTCGAGCATCACGATTTTTTGCAGTTGCAACCGGCTGCCGTAATCAGGGTTCATTACCAGCACGGTCTGATTGACGATGCCATTTTTTTGAAATGGCATCGCCTCCTGGCCGGTGCCTACTGTTTCAATGATCACGTAATCGAACCCCGACCGGGCGAGTAGCGTCAGACAATCGTGCGTGGCGGGCGAAAGACCGCCCGCCTGGCCGCGCGTCGCCATACTCCGCATGAACACACGATCATTTTGCGAGTTGATCATTGTTGCTCGATCTCCAAGTAATGCTCCTTCGCCAATCACGCTTGGATCGTGCGACAAAATCGCGATCTTTCCTTTCGGGTTCTTATTCAGAAAACGCAGCACGAGCTCATCGATCAGCGTCGTTTTGCCAGCGCCACCTGGTCCGGTAAAGCCGATGACGTTGGTATTGCGGATTGCCAATTGCGGATTGCGGATTTTTGATTGGGCGTTGCGCGTTGGGCGTTTTCGTCTCGCTGCGTAAGCGTCCTCAATTTCCGTCAGCTTGTGGGCTAGTTCCTGGTCAGGCGATTTGGAGCGCAACCTTTTCCCACGCGGCCTTCCGTAGTGCTGGCGGACATAATCGGTCATTTCTGTGAGTGAAGTTCCGGCAAAGAAAATGTTGTCCACGCCTTTGTGCTTCATTGCCGCAGCGTCTTCATGCGTGATCGTTCCGCCACCACCGCCAAAGACTTTGATATCGTTCGCTCCGCCTTTTCGCAAAAGGCCAACAACCTCGGCAAAGAACTCGATATGGCCGCCGTTATAGCTCGAGATGCCGATGGCCCGCACGTCTTCCTGGATTGCGGCGCGTACGATGTCGCCTACTGAGCGATGATAACCAAGGTAAATGACTTCGATCCCGTGTCGGATGAATTCCAGATTGATGGTGTTGATCGCGCTGTCATGCCCGTCGCAAATCGGGACCGCTGTTAGAATTCGAATCGGTGAAGCCATCGGAAAAATCTAGCGTTGAACCGTTAAATCGTTAAATCGTTAAATCGTCAAATGCCTGATCCACTCGATTTCAGCGGCAAAGTCGTGCTCGTAACCGGTAGCTCGCGCGGGATTGGTGCGGAGATGATCAAGACGTTTGGCCAACACGGCGCGCAATGCGTGGTGAATTATGTGGTCGACGCGCAGGGACAAAATAAGACCGATGCGACCAATGTAGCCAGCGAACTCAAAGACCCGCTGGTGATTGAATGCGACGTGACGAAACCGGCGCAGGTCGAGGCCATGATGACGCAAATACAAGATCGGCATGGTGGGCTGGACATTCTCGTAAACAATTCCGGTATCATCAGTGATCGCACGATAAAAAAAATGTCGGTGGAGGATTTTGAGAGCGTGGTGCGCGTAAATCTCACCGGCACATTCACGCTCACGCAAAAGGCTGCCGCGATTCTGCGAAACGGCGGGCGGATCATTAACGTGTCGTCCGTCAGCGGTCAGCTCGGATTATTTGGCCAGGCAAATTATTCTTCGAGCAAAGCAGCGATCATTGCACTCACGAAAGTTTCGGCGCGGGAGTTTGCGCGTCAGAACATCACGGTGAACGCCATCGCGCCTGGTTTCATCGACGTCGGCATGAGCAAAGGCATGCCTGACGAAGTGACGCAAAATTTCATAAAGCAAATTCCACTCGGCCGCCTCGGTGATGTTAGCGAAATTGTAAACGCGGCCCTGTTTCTCGCCTCCCCGATGGCTTCATACATCACCGGACATGTCTTGAACGTAAACGGTGGCTTCTACATGGGCTGATCGCCCTTTCCCAATCGAGACTTCGCGGACGCCAAAGCGTAGTAAGCGGCTGCGACCGGACGGGCACTAGTCCAGCTTTTGCACGAGTAGCCAGACCAGAGCCGAAAGCATCGCGGCAAAAGTCGACAACACGAAGGTCGCGCGCTTCGTCTGACGTATTTTGAAGGCAGGCTTGGGGATGTCGTCGTGAATATGGCTTGCCTCGAACAGCTTCATCAGCGCAAACGCGACGATGAAACCAACCGCGGCCCATTTCAGGCATCCCAGAAACATGTCAAGCATCCCGGCCGATTGTAGCGCAGGCTCCAGCCGCGCTCAACTAGCGAAAGCTTTCGTAGTCAAGCCCTGGCCTCGGCCGAGGCATCGCTATTCCCTGGCGCTGTGGACTGCAAAGACGCAGCGGTTTTGCTGCCTTTGCGCGCCGAAAATCGGCTGCTCTTGGAAATGCGTTGACTGTAGTCCCGCGGCTTGGTTACGCTGGCGCCCATGACTAAAAGATTCTTTACTCTCTTCCTCGCAATCGGACTTGCCAGTGTTTGCGCCGTGCAAGCTCAATCGCCGACCCCGGGCGAGTCGCCGGCAAAACATCGCGGACGTAAGAAAGCTGAAACGACGGCATCAACCACCGAAACCGCTGCGTCGCCTACGCCTGGAGAGTCGCCTGCTGGTGCACCGAAAACCAAGCGCGGTCGCAAAAAAACGGAGCCTGGCGCGGCAGCGAGTCCGGCTGCAGCGCCTGTGACGTCGCCTGCAGCCGCGCCCAAAGCAAAGGGCGGTCGTAAAAAGACGGAGACGGCAGCGAGTGCATCACCATCGCCTGCGAAATTCTCCCTTGGCGATTTGTTCAAGCCGAAAAGCTCTGGGGCAGCCAGTCCAGCGGCCGTGAGTGGTGCCGCTGCGAAGAAAACGAGCGCTGCGGCAGCAACTAGCCCACCTGCACCCGGCGGTGGCCACGGTCTGGTGTGGGTTAACTCAGACTCGCATGTGTACCACAGGGAAGGATCGCGTTTTTACGGCACGACCAAGAAGGGCAAATACATGACAGAAGCCGAGGCGGTCAAAGAGGGAAACAGGGCAGCAGGCAAGGGCGAATAAAGCAGAGAGAGAAGTCTACCAGTTCCTGTAGTGACAGCCGTGCCGGCTGCCGGATTGTGCGTTGACGCAGGCGACACGGCTGCCAGCACAGCCGGTTTGCTCTAGCTCACCGACTGGACCTTTCGTTCCGTCATCGCTCAGTCAGGCTTTGCAGGGCGTCAGCTAATGTTTCGAAGGTAGTGATTTGGATTTCGGGACCGTAATGGAATTGTGACAAAATATTAAGACCAATATCTTTGTGGGGGTCGGGCATCACTCGCGTAACGGAGGAGACACCTTTTTCAGCAACCGTGTCCATGATCTTGGCCACGTGAGGCGCGGCTGCTGAATCCATTGATTCCAACCATCGGAAATCAGCAAAAACGCGGAAGCCAGGCGCAACGTCGTGCAGGAGCTCGCGAACGCGTTGTGCAACCAGCTTCGCCTGTTCCGCCGTGACATGTTGCCGTGCACTGATTACGAGGAGACGTTTCGACCGATCGATCTCAACTGAATACATACTTTGTGATCGCGCGGTGTGGTCAATGCCGCAAGTGTCTCTGATCGGTAGATTCCTGCTTCGTCCGTGCAGAATGTGGCGGCGGTAGAACGACCATGTAGCAACCAGTTGCACGGCAGGCTTGGGTTGTCGCTAACACGTTTTGCTTCTTTATTCTCTCATGACGGCGACAGATATCACCGTTTGGATCATCTCTGCGTTTCTTGCCCTCGGTATCGGCTGGAGCAAGTATGCAAAATGGAAAACCCGCAACAAACTGGTGCGCGACCTGGCAGCCATGGATCCGGAACGCCGTGAAAAAGTTCTCAGCCGTATGAATCCGGAACTCGCCATGGAGGCCCGCCAGGAATTAATGCGTCGATTTCACATAAGCTGACTCGCCGTCCATTCTGTTTTCGAATTCGTATCTCTAACATCTCCCGAATTCTCCGATGTCGTCCGCACGTTTCGAAATGATCATTACGGTGCTGCCAGGCGATATCGACGAGCAAAATCACGTAAACAACACCGTTTACTTGCGATGGGTCCAGGATGTTGCCACCGCGCACTGGCGCGCTGTTGCCAACCCGAAAGCGCAGGAAACCATTGGTTGGGTGGTCTTGCGACACGAGATCGACTACAAAGCGCCTGCAACGGTGGGCGACGAAGTGGTGTTGCGCACGTGGGTCGGCAAAGCCACTCGCCTAACATTTGAGCGATTCACAGAGATCCTCCGCGATCGCGACGGCCGGCTCTTGTCCGAGGCCCGGACTCTCTGGTGCCCGATAGATGCGCAAACCGGCCGGCCGGTCCGGGTGTCAGCTGAGGTGCGCGCGCAGTTCTCGATTTGAGTTGGTTGGAGTTGATCATTGAGCGTTGAGCGTTGAGCGTTGGGCCCTTGGAAGTTCCATCTCCTGATTTACGCCCAGTCATCGCTTGTTATTGCGCGACATTTCTGAAGCCAGAGATGTTGCATATCTATCGGCAGATCACGGCTCTGGAACGATGCAGTCCCGTGGTGATTGCGCAGAAGCGCGAACAAGCCCAGCGCTATCCGTTTGAGCGAATTTACATGGCTCCCAAGCCGGCGACTCATTTCTTGCGACGGTTTTGGTTCAGACAATTGCGTGACGCCCCATGGCAGATTTCGGACAGAGAACTGCGCGTGTTACAGGGCATTTTAAACAAAACCAATAGTCGTCTGTTGCACATTTACTTTGGCCAGATCGCCGTTCATCTCCTGCCGTTGATTCGCTCGTGGAAGAAACCGACGATTGTTTCTTTTCACGGCGCTGATGTCACCGTTGATATGAACAAGCCGGCTTATCGAGACGCCACGCGGCAAATGCTCGATGAAGTCAACCTAGTCCTTGTTCGTTCCGAATCGCTGCGGCGGGCAGTCATTCATCTCGGCTGTGACGAAAGAAAAATCGAGATCCAGCGAACCGGGATCCCGCTGGACGAGTTTCCTTTTCGTGAACGAAACTTCGTCGCTGCGGCGAAAGAATGGCGGTTGGTCCAGGCTGGTCGCTTGATCGAAAAGAAAGGTCTGCCGGTTACGCTGCACGCTTTTGCACTTTTCCTACGTCAACATCCAAATGCCAACCTAACGATTGCTGGAGAAGGACCGTTGCTCGGCCAACTTCAGAATTTGGCGCGTGAACTAAATATCGACGCTCGCGTTTCATTCACAGGTTTCATTTCGCAGGAGCAGCTCCGCGAAATCTATTATGGGTCGCATATTTTTTTGCATCCGAGCCAGAGGGGCCAAGACGGAAATCAGGAAGGCATTCCAAATTCGATGTTGGAAGCAATGGCCAGCGGCCTGCCGGTGTTTGCCACCGATCATGGAGGCATTCCCGAAGCAATCCAGAACGGCGTTTCTGGTGTGCTCGTGTCCGAGCGTGATCACGAAAAATTGGCTGCTGCGCTTCTCGATGCGACACGTGATCCTGGCTTCCTTTCGCGGATCGCGCTCAATGGCGCCGAGAACGTTAAAAAAAATTTCGATCTGCGCGGACAGGCGCGTCGGCTTGAAGATACGTATCTGAAAACAATGGGTAGAGGTGATTGACCTCAATCGCCCAGGCGATTCAGGTAACCACCCCTACCTGCGAACTTGGCTATTTCTCTGAAAATGATGCGGCTGGACTTATCCGGTCTTGCGAAATAGAGGTGCTACTATGAAATCTTTAGCTTCATTCATTGCGCTGATCTTTTTGTTAGCGGCCGGCTTCAGCGCGCATTCCCAAACACCGGCGGAAAAACCGTCGTCACCCCTGAAAGCTGTCGCGGTGCTTCATCCCACTACGGGGAGTAAAGTCAGCGGTACGGTTACTTTCACCGAAGAGGCCGATGGGGTGAAGGTCCGGGCGGAAATCACTGGCCTGCCTCCTGGTAATCATGGATTTCATGTCCATGAGTTCGGTGACTGCAGTGCAGCCGATGCGAGTTCGGCTGGCGCTCATTTTAATCCGACCCACAAACCGCATGCAGGACCCGACACGCCCGAACGGCATGTAGGCGATATGGGAAATGTGCAGGCCGACGCTTCCGGAAAGGCGACGCTGGAATATGTGGACCATCAAATCTCGCTCACGAAGGACGAACGATCTGTGATCGGACGTTCCGTTGTAGTTCACGCGAAGGCGGACGATCTTAAATCTCAGCCTTCTGGCGACTCCGGCGCGCGGGTCGCATGTGGCGTCATCGGGCGGGCAAAAAGCCAGTAACGGCAATTGGTGTTGCGACTGTGCGTTCCTGCACTTGATCAATTATGATCACCGAAACTCTTATCTCTTTGCTCGACAGCCCCCTTTTCATTTGATCAAATTGAAAAAACCACTGCCGTCCACGCCTATGCCACGAATACCCAAAACTGAATTGTCGCCGGACAACGGCTGCGTCATCGACATGAAATGGAAGATTGGTCCGCTGAGTTATCACGCTTCTGCGGCTGGTAAAGAGCCCGTACCGCTCGTGACGCAATCAACTCGCCTGCCGGAAATCGTGCTTTACGATCACGTTGGATTCAAAGGCGCCTACGCCCGCACCAACTTGAGTTTCCATTATGTCGGCGATTTTTGGAACGATCGCATCAGTTGTCTGATCGTGGTCAGCGGCGTGTGGCGATTTTATCGTGACGACTACTACAAGGGGCCTTACTGGGATCTCGGTCCGGGATACTACGAAAGTTTCTTTGCCGCAAAAGGTCCGGACGACGTGGTCAGCTCCTTTCAGTGCATCGCGCTGACCTGAGTCGCGATCCAGATTAGACGAAATTTTTCGTCTAATTCTCGTTAGGCGACTCGACGCACGCAGACATCTTTGCGCGCATGACGCTTTTCACTCTGACCACGCTCCAGATGTCGCAGCGAGTTGGTGAACAGTTTGGGCGCAGCCCCATGACAGCGTGAAGCCTGAGCCGCCATGGCCGTAGTTATGAATAACGGTGTGGCCGTCGCTCAACTGAGCGCACTCGACGCGAACGCCTGATTTCCTATACGGACGCAGTCCCACGCGCTCGGCGAGAACATTTGGTTTCTCGATCGTCAAGGCGCGGCTGCATTCAGCGAGGATTCGCGCGGTTGTTGCGGAATCAACGACAAGGTCGTCACTGAGATCGTTTGTTCCTCCGAAAACACAATCGTTCCTGCGGGGGATCGCGTACATCAGCGGGGCGTCATCACAAACGCCGGCGTATGAAAGGTCTTTGATCCTCGGCACAATCGCGACCTGGCCGCGGTGCGGCTCAATATCGGTGTCGCGGATGAGTTCCCGGGCGCCGATTCCGGCACAGTTAATCACCAGATCAAATTTTGGATCGACGTCCTCGAGTTTTTCAAAACGGACATCTTCAGTGATTTGACCATCGGCTTTCAAAAACCGGTTTGCCAGATAATCGAGGTAGATGGTTGTATCCATCAGCGGAACATTCAGCGCGAAGCCGCTAGCGAATGACGCAGACCGTCCATTGAGAGATGTGATCCGCTCGCTTCCCGTTTGCTCAGCCTTTAGCCTTCTCGTCCATGTCGCGGCTTCTCCAGCAGCTCCATTCTCGACTTCGTTCGACATGACAGAAATAGGAAGCAGACGGGCCCCAAGCGGAACCGCCCAGCCCGGAATTTGAATTTGTCCAGTGCGCGAAAATTGGCGGAGCTCGATCATGGAAACGCCGCTGTCGGGATTACGAGCGAGATCGATCAGCGTTCGATAGGTCTCGAGCGCCCATGGGATCACTTTGTTCGCAGGCTCCACGTCGTAGGGGAACCAAAGCGCCGCAGCGGCTCCAGATGTTGTTTGCTGCCCGATATCTTTGGCGAGGATCGCTGTTCGATATCCGCGCTCGGCGAAAACGACACCGCAGGTAAGGCCTGAAACGCCAGCCCCGACGATTCCTACCTGATGCTTCATTGGAATGATCTACGTGCAATCATTTGCCGCGTCATATAAAATGGCGGGCGATGGTTTCTTTGAATCGAAATGGATTAACCGAGAGAGTGCTTTCCGGTGACCGGATTTCCATGGACGATGCGCTCGAATTGTATCGCTGGCCCTTGGAAGAGTTGGGCGCGCTGGCTAATGCCAGGCGCGATCTGGCAAAGGCAAAAAGTTACGCCGGACAGGGCCGTGAGGTCGTAACCTACATCGTCGATCGTAACATCAACTACACGAACGTCTGCAATGTTTATTGTAAGTTTTGCGCGTTCTATCGAACCGAGAAGGACGAGGATCATTACGTGCTTTCGTTCGAGCAAATCGATCAGAAACTGGACGAACTTTCTGCCGCTGGTGGTGTTCAAATCCTGATGCAAGGGGGGCATCATCCGAAATTACCGTTCCAATGGTACATCGACCTGCTGCGTCACATCCAGGAAAAGTATCCGCACATCAATGTTCACGGGTTCAGCCCACCGGAGTTTCAGCATTTCGCGGAGACCTTCCGGATGCCGCTGCGCGAAGTGATCTCGCAATTCAAGAAAGCTGGTCTCGGATCGATTCCAGGCGGCGGCGGAGAAATTCTCGTGGATCGGGTGCGGAAGAAAATCTCGCCGTTGAAAATTGACAGCGATCAATGGCTGTACGTGATGCAAACAGCGCACGAACTCGGATTGAAATCGAGCGCCACGATGATGTTTGGACACGTGGAAACCATCGAAGACCGGATCGAACATTTACGTCGCATTCGTGATCAGCAGGATCGAAGCGGTGGATTTACGGCGTTCATATGTTGGACATTTCAGCCGCAGCACACCGTCTTGAAGATCAAACACCCGACCGGCGTGGCCGAATACTTACGAACGCAGGCCCTCGCCCGGATTTTTTTGGACAACATCGACAATATCCAAAGTTCCTGGGTAACGCAGGGTCCGGACATCGGGCAGATCGCGCTCCGATACGGCGCGAACGATTTCGGATCGGTAATGATGGAAGAGAACGTCGTTAGCAGCGCCGGAACAACATTTCGATTGGATGCAGGGCAAATTGAATCGCTTATTCGCGACGCCGGCTACAAACCGCGTCGCCGAAATAATTGGTATGAACTTTTGAATTGAAGGAGCCGGCCGACGCGCGGCAAACTGACCCGCTTCTGTGAAAATCTCGCCTTGACGACTGCCCCCTTCTTTCCGATATAGCCGCCTGTCCTGCGTGGGCTCGCTTGCGCGGGGCCGCGCTTCTTAACCTATGAAATATTTTTCTGGATGGATGCGCCCCCCGCCATTTGCAATTTGGGCCGCGTCGATTTGTGCATTACTTGGTGTCACAGTCGCACGGGCGCAGGCTCCGCAAGCGCCTCCGCAAAATCCCATCGTCCGCTCAATTGACGTGGAATACACCGGCCCCGGCACAGTCAGCAAGGAACGAATTCTCGCACAAATTCGGACCAGGGTGGGCCAGCCATATTCCAACGAAGTCGTCGAGCAGGATATCGCCGCTCTCTACAAGACCGGATCGATTCAAAACGTTCGCATTTTTGCCCAGCCGCAAGGCGATGGATTGAAAGTGATCGTTGCCGTTCACACGCGTTCGATCCTGCGCGAGATCGTAATCGACGGCGCTGAACGCGTGAAACCGGAGAGACTGCGCAAAGAAATCAAATTGAAACTGAACCAACCGGTTAACGAACAGGCACTGGAAGAAGCCCGCCAGAAGATCATCGAAGTCTATCAGGGGCGCGGCTTCACGGACGTCGGCGTTCAATTTCGAGTGGATCCAATTGACGAGAAACGGGGGACATCGCGCGTCACTTACACTATCAACGAAGGAGCAAAAGGCGCAGTGCGCCAAATTAACTTCGAAGGAAACACGCATTTTGGCACGAGAGTACTGCGCAAACAGATGAAGACGCGTGGTAGGACGCCCATTTATTTCGTGGATAAATCCGGCCGCCTGGACGAGGCGCAGTTGCAACAGGACCTCGACAAAATCCGCGAGTTTTACCAGGACCACGGCTACATCGACGTCGAAATCAAGGACGTGCGTAGGGAACGCACGGAGAAGGGTCCCATGATTCTTACCATCGTGATTGTTGAAGGCCCACAGTATCACGTGAACAAGCTGACCATTACAGGTTATCAGAATACGACAGAGCAAAAGATCCGTATGCTGCTAAAAATGAAGGAAGGCAGCGTTTATTCGCCCAAGCAGCTGCGCGATGATGCCAAGGCGGTGGCCGATGCTTACGGCAGTGGCGGCTATGTCGATCTCGTCGTCCAGCCCGAAGGTACGCCGGCGGGTCCGGCTTTAATCGATGTACACTATGGCATAGAGGAGGGGGTTCGCTCGTTCGTAAATCGGGTCACTATCGAGGGGAACACGCGCACCAAGGACAAAGTCATCCGGCGCGAAGTGCTTGTTGCGCCTGGTGACGTCTTTAACACCGTGCGCGTGGACATCACCAAGAAACGTCTCGAGAATCTGGGATATTTTGCAAAAGTCGAGACTTATCCGGAAGACACTGACATACCTGGGCGAAAGGATCTCACCATCCTGGTGCAGGAAAAGCGGACCGGTTCGCTCAGCTTCGGCGGCGGGTTCAGCACGGTCGATCAGTTGGTTGGATTCGCGGAACTGACCCAAGGCAATTTCGATCTGTTCAACTGGCCTTCGTTTACCGGTGGAGGCCAAAAATTCAGGCTACGCCTGCAGTACGGCACGCAACGCAAGGATTTCATTCTTTCGCTGACCGAACCGTACTTCCTCGATCGGCGATTGTCGTTGAGTGGCTCGCTTTTTTTTACCGAGGCAAACTATTTGAGCGCCGAATACAACCAGCGCAATTACGGGTTTTCCATCGAATCGCGCAAGCCGATCAATGCGTATACGTATGTCGCGGCGGGATACCAGCTGCAGGACGTCGATATTTATGATGTGGCCGTTAGCGCATCTGATTTCATTCAGTCACAGAAGGGGTCGACCACCGAGAGCAAGATTTTTAGCAGCGTCGTGTTCGACAGCCGCGACAATCCTTTGCTCTCACGCCGGGGACGACGCGTCACCTTCTCGCCTTATATCGCTGGCGGCTTTCTTGGAGGCGATGTTCAAGTCTACGGATTGGACCTCGAAGGATCGCAATATTTTCATCTTCCATGGGACACCATCCTCCTGATTAACGGCGAAATTGCCACGGTGAGCCAATGGGGAAGCGGCACTGATGTACCAATCTTCGAACGGCTTTATCTTGGCGGCTCAAATAACCTGCGCGGATTTCCGTTTCGCGAAGTTGGTCCGCAAGATGAGAACGGTGAACCAATCGGTGGAAAGTCGATGTGGCGCACGACGGTTGAATGGACTTTCCCGATCATTGAAAAAGCGCGTGGAGCAGTTTTTTACGATACCGGCTTTGTTAACAGCGGCGAGTGGTCCTTCGGTTTCAATCATATCGCCTCGGATATTGGTATCGGGCTTCGCCTTGATCTGCCGATCGGTCCGTTGCGCCTCGATTATGGATATCCTATACAGCGCGATGGGTATAACGGTGGCGGTCGTTTCAACTTCAACGTGGGCTATCAATTTTGAACGAATATATGTGGTTGCAGTCTAACGCGATTCCTAGCACTGTATCCTCCATTTTATGAAAAAGTCTCTGTCCACAATGCTTGTATTGACGCTGGTCTTTCCGATTGCGGCTCTTGCACAAGGCACAATGAAAATCGGAACGGTTGATATGCAGCGCGCTTTCAAGGAATACAACAAGACCAAGGAAGCCGAAGTAAAAATCAATGATGCAAAAAATTCCGCCAAGAAAGAATACGACGATCGAGCGGAATCGTACAAAAAGGCACTGGATGAAATCAACAATCTGAACAAGCAGCTGGAGTCGCCGGCGCTGAGCGCAGATAAGAAGACCCAAACGGCAAAGGAACGGGACGACAAGATTGCTAACATCAAAAACATGGAGCGTGAGATCAGCGATTTCCGTCAAACTCGCGAACGGCAATTACAGGAACAATTGATGCGCGTGCGAGAAGGGATCGTAAAGGAAATCACCGATGTCGTGATGGAAAAAGTCAAAGCGAATCATTTCGACATGGTGTTCGATAAATCGGGCATGAGCATCAATGGTGTCCCATTCCTGCTGTATGCGCCGGACAATGTCGATTTTACGAACGACATCATCGCCGTGCTCAACAAGCCGGGACGCGCTCCTAGCTCAACTGCGAAAGCGAATCCATCGGCCACTCCGGCAAGAGCTGCGAAGCCTTAACATTTAGATTCGACAATTTGGAAATACACGCGAGCTAAACTCGCGTGTATTTTTTTTCGTACGAATGAATAGCAGCGATCCATATGAAAGGGAAAGGATTGGTGATCGGTTGCGGCCTGCGAAAATATCGATCTTAATCCGACCTCGAATTCTGCCGACGATCTTTGCTTTTCTTGCGTTCTGCTCAAGCTCGTTCGCAGAGAATTGGGAAGCGACAATCAGCAAGGATCCCCCCGGAAATTTTCCGGAACTGCGCCCCTTGCGCGCGTCCTATCGCTTCGGGTGGTCTGGCCTGACGGCTGCTACTGGAGATGTCCACTTTACAAAGCCATCTGAAAACAAGTTTCAACTCGACGGAACGGGTCGAACCATTGGCTTTGTTCGCGCGTTGTGGAAACTGGATGTGAGCTATCAGGCGGCCGCCACTGCAGGGACATTGCGACCAATCGAAGCCCAGCAAGTTGAAAGTTATCGATCAAAGAAAATTGTCACACATCTCACTTTCACAAATAACGGCGTGACTCGGGTGAGAACAGATGGCAAAAGCGCAGCGGAAGCGAAAACTCGCCAGTTTAATTTTCCCAATCTCTTCGATCTATTTTCGGCTATGCTTTATGTGCGCAGTCAACCGCTTAAAGACCGCAGTGTTTATCGTGTCGTGGCCTATCCCGCAACCAATGCTTACCTTGCCACCGTCACGGCAGTTGGTCGGGAAAAAATCTCAGTGCACGCTGGCAGTTACAGCGCAATCAAACTCGATTTGCAGCTCAAGCGGATTGGCAAGCATCGCCAAGTAGAGCCGCACCGGAAATTTCGTCGCGGCACCATTTGGGTGTCGGATGATGCCGAACGATTGCTGCTTCGCATTGAAGCGCAGATTTTCGTTGGCACAGTCTTTGCCGAACTGCAATCGGTCAGCTTCGACAATCCTAAATAGCGCATGCGCCCGCGTCCGGGCGCCAGCCACAGGATTAGCGCGATGCTACTCAGGAACCCATTCACCGCGGGCTGGAGGACCAGGCGGAGGACGCCAACGTCTGCGCGCGGGGTCGTAAAATGGTTGGCGCGGCTGCGGTAACAGGCGAAGGGCGGCCAGTGTTTCTAAATCAAGGCGCCCGGTCACCGGAATTTTAGCATGCGCTTGATACGCTCGCAGCGAGAACTCCATCGCCGGTCCATAGATTCCGTTGACCTCCTCATGATAAAGGCCGTGCCGCGTCAGCGCGATTTGAGCAGAAACTATCACGTTGCGTTGTACTTCGGGTGGGGCAGTTTCAAAAGGCGTCCGCGCAAGTACTCCCGCCGAAGTAGGTGGAGCGACCGGATTGGATGGATACACCTCTTGATCTTGCGGCGTATCGGTAAAGGGCTGAACGGGTGGTGGCGTTACATTCGCTCTCGCGATTGGAGATTGTTCGCCGGGTTTAGATAAAGCGGGGCTGGGTGAGGCAGGCTTTGCCGCCAATGGCGCAGCAGAAGACGAATTAATTCCAAGCGATTGAAGCGTCTCGCCATTGAGCTGGCCGTTCACCTGCAGTCCACTGCGGATTTGATAACGGCGAATGGCAGCGGTTAAATCCGAACTCATCTGACCAGTGATCTCACCGTAGTAGAAGCCTTGCTCTTTCAAGGTTTGCTGCACGCTTTCAATCATCTGGTCCGCTCGCGCCAGCAGAAGCGATCCCAAAAAGATCAGCACTGCGATGTTGGCCTTCATATTGATGTTATTTTGACGCCCTCGCTTTTCTGCCTATTCAGCGCTTTCCCGGATCTGTGACCGCCAACGTTGGCTTACGCAAACTTGCCGCTTCGCGATAATGCAAAATGCCGTCGGCAACGGCTGCGGCGATCTGGTCGCGGTAATCGTCGCTCGCGAGTTTGGAAATATCCTCTTTGTTGGTCAGAAATCCTCCCTCGATCAAGACCGCAGGAGAAGTCACGTTTGCGATAACAAAAAATTGTCCAGGTTGTGTACCTCGATTGATGGCCCGCGTGCGGGCGACCAGCGCTTCCTGAACAAATCCCGCGAGCCTTTGACTTTCAGGATTCGGCGACGCGGAAAGTGGTCGCCATAAGAAAGGCAGCCACGAAGCCAGAGAGGAACCTGTGGTGATTTGATGCGAGGCGTAGTAAGTCTCCACCCCGGTGGCGACCGGCTTGTTATCCTCGTTGAAATGAATGCTGACGAAAATACAATTTCTGATCCGATTAGCGAACGCCGCGCGATCTGCCAGCGACACGTAAGTATCTCCCAGACGAGTCATCAATGTCGCGATTCCTTCCGAGTCTAGCAAACGATCGATTCGTCGCGCCACGTCGAGAGTCAGATCTTTTTCCAGTAACCCTCCGCACATTGCCCCGGAGTCCTGTCCCCCATGGCCAGGATCAAGAATGACCACTGCGAACGGACCGGGTGCAGCTGAAGGCTGCGCTGTTCTCGGCTCTGCCGCGGGCTTAGCTCTTTCCGTCTGGCGGAACTGCATCCAGACGAAAGACGCCATCATGAGCAACAATCCCGAGAGTGCCAGGATATTCCGAACCGGTTTCACGTGTGACTTCCCAACAACGATTTTTCCCCATACATTAATCTCGGATCAAGGGGCGTAGTTCGCTGTCTGACAACGAACGATAACGGATTGCCCTCCCGGCGTCACGCTCAAGCACTGCCGCCTCGATTCCGGCATTAGCGAGTTGTTCCTGTCGATGTTTCCTGACAGCTGCGCGCTCTGGTGGTTCCTTTGCATCGCTGCTTTGTAAAGTCATATGCCCGATGCTCCATGCATCGAGCGCGGAGTTGAGCGCCGGCTCAAGGTTGGCATCCGGTGCGTGCTGAGTTGCGAGAAATGCTTCCATCAGTTCTCTCGATTGCTGTGTCCCGCTAAGTGCCGCAAAGTCCCGTCGCGCTTGCGCGTACGTTGCGCCGTTCGTCGCAATTTCACCATCGTATTCTACTCGTAAAAACAAGTCCTCCTCGGGTCGTTCTCCGACCTCGGCAAAGAGCATCCGCGCCAGATATGGTGGCCCATACACCTGTTCAAACGCGCTCTTCATCACCGGACTGAGCGAGTAGTGTACGAGCCGTCGCAATGAAACATCTGTGGCGGACCGGGTGAAGCCTTCGCTGCTGGCCAATTCTATCGCCGCCATTCGCAATCGCTCGATATCTCCGGGATGACCAATCGCACCCATGGCAATCCGGTCGTAAATCTCAAAAATCTTCTGACGCATTTTACCGATGGTTAGAAACAAAATGCCGTCGCGATAACCGAGCGCCGCGATCGGACTGCCTGGAGCAAGCTGCCCTTCGATGTACTCGCGGCGATTAGCGATCGCTTCGACCCACCGATACGGTTCTTCAATCATGCAACGGTTTCCTTGAACACCGCAGCAATCTTGCTCTCCGGCAAAGTAGTAATGCCTTCGCGCGATACGATTTTGATCAGTGGATAAATCTTTCCGCTGCGATCTACGCCGCCGGTTGATGTGTCCGATTCCGCAGCGGTATCCAATGCACGCAACGCGATCGATACTGCTTCGTCTTCGCTTAATTCCGATAGTGGTTTCGCGCCCCAGTGATTTTCGTAATAAAGAATACCGCGCACCGCCGGCGATCCGGATCCCGTTGCCGCGTAATCGGTCACTTCAAATTGCGCTCCCATCGCATCGTAAAAATAAAGACGCGCCTCGGGCTTGGGATGAGAATCGTAGGTCGCGAAGATTGGCACCACGACGCCCACGCCCTGCATGACGAACCCGAAATTGTCACGCAACAGCTTTGACAGAGCGCGCACTTTGCCGTCGACGCTCATTTCCTGCAGCTGCGTCCGCCGAAAATATTGGAACGAGTGTTCGAGCACACGCGCCATTTCCCACGCCGTCGCTGGCACGCCAGCAATGGCCATGATCGAATGCCGGTCGATTTCCAAAACCTTGTCCGCGCGATCGTACACAACCGTGTTGCCAGCAGTCGCGCGGCGGTCGCCTGCCACCAGCACGCCGCCTGAAAATTTGAAAGCGAGAATTGTGGTTGCCTCTGTTGGTTGCCACGTTTTCTGAGATGTTCCCGCTTGCGGTAGCGGATTCGCAGCCGCCGGAGCGAGCAAGCCTTTTCGCCGTAGCAGCGCAGGGAAATCGCCGGCTGCACCAGAGAAATTCTGGTCAAACGCCACCGGGGAGCGCTCCATTATTGCCCGGTGCGCTGGCGGTAGCGCTTGGATTGATTGGGATCCACTTTGCGCATTTTTTTTAAAAGATCCTTGGTGTCCGGCCGCGAAACGTCCGGTGAACGTGGACCTCCACCATCGCCTTGTTTTGGACCCCACGGGCCCGGTTCCACCGGCTTTTGAATGCGCTCAGGCATAAAAAAATCTAAGAGCAAAAATTGGAAAGGCAAGCGGGGCAAGCCCGCGTGATTTGTTGAACGGTTACATCATTACATCGTTACATCGTTTGCGCTTCAACGCTTCACCGGTTTTTTAACGATTCAACGTGGCGAAGCCGCTTGCCAGACAAATCTGCTGATGGCAAAGTTTTGCCCCGATGAAGCTCGCGATGATTTTTTGTGCGACGTTCCTTTTCGGGTCGCTTTGCACTGCGTCCGCGCAAACGCCTGCGCCGAAGTCTGGCAAATCAGACGATGCGACTCAACTTGAAGCGCTGGCAAAAAAGATCGACGAACAGAACGCGAAGATTGACGCGCTGTCTCAGGAGATTCTCAAGCTGGAACAGCAAATCGCACACATTCGCCCCGGTGTAATGATTGGAGAAAGTACGCCTCCGGCAACCAGCCCCGCCGCTACAACCGGGGCTTCATCGCATCCGACCGGCGGGAACATGCACATCGTCGCACGTGGCGAGACACTTACTTCTATTGCAAAAATGTACAAAGTGACTGTGGACGAATTGCAGACGGCTAACCATATCGAAGATGGCCGTAAGCTGCAGGCGGGACAAAGTATTATCATCCCGGTTGCGTCGCCCGCTCCTTCCAGTTCGCCATCGCCAACAGAATAGGGCTCGTGAATCAAAGTTGGTTTCTGCGTAAGCACGAAGATGGAAGCACTTTTGGTCCGGTGCGGTTTGATCAAATCGCGCGTTGGGCAACGGCGGCGCAGATCGCGCCACACGATACGCTTTCTAACGACCGGCAGACCTGGGTGAAAGCGCCGATGCTGGCTCAGCTCGGTATGGACTGGTTGGTGGAGCTCACCAGCGAGCATTATTACGGCCCAACAACGTTGGGCGCCCTCCAGGAATTCATTCGCCTCGGCGAAATCGATGGCGAAACTCTTGTCATCAACACCCGCAACGGCGCTCGTTGCAAGATTCAGGAGATGCCCCAATTGTGGGAAACGGGACAACCAGGTACCGGAGATGCCCAAACCGAAATTCTACTGGGCGACCCCGTTGGACCAGCGGTGGCGGGAATGTCGGTTCCTCTCCAGGAGCAGATTCGTGATCTCGAACAAAGCTTGGAAGAAGAGCGCCGCTCCCTAATGGAAGCCGAGCGGCGATACGCTGAGTTAAAGGAAAAATATGATGCGGTCATTCAGCGTGCCGGAACATAGACTTGTGATCTGCTGCCGCGCCGAAAGTCGCCGCGGCGACCGCAGCCGGACGTGATCAATGGAGCTGAACTCCGCTAAATAACTACCAGCCAGAAGAGTCTCGTAGTCGCCCCCACGGAAATCCCTCTGTCAGCAAACAGGCAGTTCTTCTTCTGTCTCGGCTGACTGTGAAGCGACAATTTCTGGCGGCGGTTCGGTTATCCGCAGCGGGGAGGTTTCGAGCAAACTTTGCTGGCATAGCCGCGTATATTTTCCACCGAGTGATAACAACTTTTCGTGTGTGCCGCGCTCAATAATCCGGCCATGGTCAAGTACCAGGATTTGGTCCGCATGCACAATCGTCGAAAGCCGATGCGCGATGACAATCGATGTGCGGTTCGCCATCAGGCGCTCAAGCGCTTCCTGGATCAAACGCTCCGTGGCAGTGTCCACACTCGCAGTCGCTTCATCGAGAATCAAAATCGGCGGATCTTTCAACAGCGCGCGGGCTATGGAAAGTCGTTGCTTTTCGCCTACGCTTAATTTTACGCCACGCTCGCCCACGACGCTTTCAAAGCCGCCTGGTAGCCGTTGGATAAATTGCTGCGCGTTCGCCGCAATCACGGCGCGCCATAATTCTGCGTCAGTCGCTTGCGGTTTTCCCATGAGGAGGTTTTCGCGAATCGATCCATTGAATAAGAAGCTTTCCTGCGTCACCACTCCGATCGCCTCGCGCAACGCGCGCATGTTATATTCGCGAATCGGTTTCCGATCGATGTAGATTTGTCCGCCGGTAAACTCATAGAAACGTACGAGCAGATTTACCACTGTCGATTTACCGGCACCGGTTGCTCCCACCAGCGCGACGGTCGCACCGGGCGGCGCGTGAAAGGAAACATTCCTCAGCGCGGGCAATCCCTCCACGTAGCTGAAGCTCACGTCCTGATAGCGAATATCCCCGAGAACTCGTGTGTCGTCGCGGTCAGCGCCCGCGGCTACAGCCCCCGGCTCTGCCGGTTCGTCGAGTATTTCAAATACACGTTCGCCCGCCGCGCGTCCGGCTTGCACAAGTTGATTGAGCTGATGCAATCGGCTCAAGGGATCGTAGAGAAACGCGATTAGAATTAGAAACGCGACCAGATCGCCGATCTGCATCGAACCTGTCAGCACCGCGTGACTGCCAAACCCGAGTACCAGCAGTGCGCCAATCGATTCAAACAGCGACATCGACGGGCTGTAAATCGCCCATACCCGCATCACTACGAGTGTGGCGCGTCGCAATTGATCGCTTACGCGGTTAAACCGCGCGTGCTCTTCCTTCTCGCGTACGAAACTCTTGATCTGCCGGACGCCCGCCAGATTATCGTGCAGTAGCGCGTTCATGTCCGATGAGGCTCGGCGCTGCAAACGATACCGCCGATGCGCAGTCAGCGTATAAGTAAGCGTGCCTGCGATAAGCAGCGGGAATGGGGCGAGCGCCAGCAACGTCAGGTCCGCATTCAGATAAAACATCATCCCTACAACAATGAGCACCTGCAGGATTGCGACGACACCCTGTTCGATTCCGTCAATCAACACACGCTCGACCGAGTTGACGTCCTCAATCACGCGCGTCATCAGATCGCCGGTGGCGCGATTGTCGAACCACCGCAGTGGCAGCAGTTGGATGTGCGAATACAAATCGCTGCGCAAATCGAAGATCACTTTTTGTTCAAATGTGTTGTTTAGAATGATGCGCAGCGCGTTGAACACGTGCTGCAAAAGAAATGCGATCGCCGCCAGCGCGATTAGCGGCAGCAATTTGTCCGGTCGACTCGCGCGCACGACGTCGTTGATGATCCATTTCGTGGTGGCTGGGAAAACGATCACCATCAGAGTACTCAGGATCGCGCAAGTCAACGTCCCTGCAGCCATCCACGGATAGCGCTTCAAATAAGCAAAAACGCGCCAGACAGTTTTCATCGCGCATTCAACCTCAATGCGTGCACTACCACGTCAAGGAGGGCACGCACTGTTCGCGCCTCCACATGTTTCGATCCGCTTCCAACTTCCCTCTTCGCAAACCGTGTCGGGCTTGCAACCTTAACTTTGTGCCTGCCAATTAAGACGCCCAGAGTCAAACGAGCAGGTGCGTCCATTCGCGTCATTCGTGGGCCTCTGATCTTTGCATCGCTTTTCCATCGCTAGGCAGGATGGCCGCCAGCTTCAGAGGCAGGATGGCTAGTGCTAGTCTTTTTCGAGAACTTCGCGCCGCCGTTTCCGGAGAAGGAGGTAAAAGGTCGGTCGTTCTTCTATGAGAACCTCATCCGGAACATTCGCATTTGTTGCATTTGCGGTACTCGCGACCGTTGTGGTCGTCAGCTGCACCGTCAAACTCGTCCCCAACCAACAATTCCTTCTGTACATTGGCACTAAGCCGATATTCGGTAAGCCGACGTACGTTTACTGGACGACCGAGACGGACTTTGACGACGCGTTGAAACAGGTTTGTTCCGGTGGAGGTACTTACTCGATTCGTAAACTGAAAGCGGAAGGTCAAACACCGTACGATGCTAAACCTTGTAAGGAAATGCTTAAGACGGTTAAGGTCACAAAATCCAAAGTCGCAGACGACGCAGCGGTAGCATCTGCCGGTAACGATCCTAACGTTGTGTACAAGGTTGCCGCTGCTAGCGTAGAGGATATTAAGGCGGTTGTGGGCGCTCTTGCAACGCCAACGCCAACTCCTACGCACTGAATATCGGACGGATCTTGCGGCAAAAATATGTTTACGCGGCGTGGTGCGCCCTGCATTTCCTGCTGATCTTTTCATTTTCGTGTCGGGAAACGCTGCTCTTGATGGCGCAGGGACCAACGATTTTTCCTGCTTCCTTTAAGAGTTTTTCGAAGAAAGCTGAGACGGCCGTTTCCGTCGTTCTAGGCCAGCATTTGGCCGTGTCAAATGCGATCCGGCAAGCGCTTGCGACTTATCTGTACCTTGCCGGAGTCGAAACGGGTTATGGCTACTTTGCGCCAAATGTGCCTGGCAGTTACAGGCTTGTTTTTGAGTTACATTATCCCGATGGCCGAGTGGAATACGAGTTGCCATCGGTTAGCGGTGCAGCGGCCGCCTTGCGCATTACCAGTCTGCTGGACGCCATAGGGCGCACGCCACACGACGCCCTTCGGGAGCATCTGGTGAAGATGCTGGCGCTAGCAATCTGGCGCGAGCATCCCGACGTGAAAACGATTCGGGCTGTGTTTGGGTCGATCCTTTTGCCCAGGGTAAACGAGTTCGAGCAAGGGAAAAGACAATCGTACCAGTTCTTGTACGCCTACGATTTCAGTCTGCAAAGCGAGCCTGCCAACCCGAAAGATCGCTAGGCAGATGCAAGCGTTTAGAGAACGATTCCTCGGATTTCTGTTTCCTGCCGCATCCGATAATTGGCTAGCTATCCTACGGCTCGGCCTCGGTGTTCAAACGACCCTTTATTCCCTAACGTTGCGAAATGACTGGAATGATCTGCTTGGCGGAGCGGGGGTAAGCAGCCGGGACTTGGCGGAAGCACTTCTTTCCGTGGAAAGTCATTTTGTCCCGAGATTGGGCTGGTTCGTCGCGCTCGGAGAGCATCTTGGTCTGCGTGAAGAGATTGTCCTTTCTATTGCGTGGATTTGTTTAGTTGTTGCTGGCTGCAGTCTTCTCCTAGGACTTGCTAGCCGGTTCTCTGCGATATTGGCGTGGCTTTTACATCTGTGCGCAGCCAAGAGCGGAGGGTTCATGTCATATGGCGTGGATAACTTCATGACCATCGGACTTTTCTACTTAATGTTGTCGCCGCTGCCGGATCGATATTCTCTGGATTGGCGACTACGAGAATTGCGACCGAAAAATCCACAGCTCCTCGGGTTCTGGCGTCGTGTCCTTCAGCTTCATTTGTGTGTCATCTATTTTTTCAGCGGCCTAACGAAGTGTCTCGGTCCTGGCTGGTGGGATGGCTCAAATGTCTGGCGCGCTCTCATTCGCCCGCCTTTCAACATCATCGATCCTGACATACTCGTGAGATGGAAGTACCTGTTCCCAGTCGCGGGAATCTTTATTTGTCTGTTGGAAATCGCATATCCAGTTTTAATTTGGTCTAGCAAGACGAGAAAGATTTGGTTGATCGGGATTTGTGCAATGCATGTCGGGATTGGTCTCACCATGGGGATGTATCTGTTCGCGTTTGTTATGATCATTCTTAATCTGGCCGCGTTCGGCCCGGGTCTTATCCCCACGGAGCTGCGAATGTATCAACCTGCAACTGTAGAAAGGGCCCATGAATCAGCCGGAGACGAGCATTCATTTGGGTGCGGGTTCTCGCCTGCGAGAATGCCCATTCGCTATCGAGGGTCACAAACCCCCGTGGTTAGAATCCGTAGTACCAGAGGGTGAACCCGCAAGACACGACTGCTGATCTTCAGCTCGAGATTGCACATCTCTTGTTAGTCGACGTTGTAGGTTATTCCAAGCTGCTTGTAAACGAGCAGGTCGAATTGCTGCAGGAGTTGAAGCAAATCGTCCGAGGTACTGAATCTTTTCGGGCTGCGGAAGCAAGCGGCAAACTTGTTCGAGTGCCGACCGGCGACGGAATGGCGCTTGTTTTTTTTCACAGCCCGGAAGAGCCGGTGCGATGTGCGCTCGAAATTAGCAGAGCGTTGCAAAATCATCCGCGTATCCAGTTGCGGATGGGAGTTCACAGCGGTCCGATCAACCGGGTCACGGACGTCAATGAGAAAGCGAACATAGCCGGTCCTGGAATCAATGTGGCGCAGCGTGTGATGGATTGCGGCGATGCCGGACATATTCTTTTGTCCGCGCACGTTGCGGAAGACCTGTGCCAATACCGGCGTTGGCAACCGTGCTTGCATGATCTTGGCGAATGCGAAGTCAAGTATGGGCTGCGGCTTCACTTGTTTAACCTTTACAAGGATGGTCTCGGCAATTCGCAGGTTCCTGAAAAACTCCGGCGGGGAAGAAGGAGACCAGGGTCTGCGATTACTGTGCGTCCATTAACTGCTCCGCGTTGGCCCAAGGCTGCTCTTGCAATCGCTTTTCTCATGTTCGCAGTTGCCCTGGTTATTAGCTCCCTGATCTTTTTCAATCGAGCGCCCCCAACAACCATGGCGAGAGCTCTTAGCGCGCTGGCTGCAATTCCTGAGAAGAGTATCGCCGTTCTGCCATTCGAGAATTTAAGTGCCGAGAAAGAGAATGCTTACTTTGCTGACGGCGTACAGGATGAAATCCTAACTGGCCTCTCTAGAGTTGCCGATCTGAAAGTGATTAGCCGCACATCCGTGATGCAGTACAAGGCCGGGCCGAGGCGCAACCTGCGCGAGGTTGCGATTGACTTGGGTGTAGCGCACGTGTTGGAAGGCACAGTGCAGCGTGCCCGCGGTCGAGTGCGCGTCAACGCTCAGTTAATCGATGCGCGGACCGACAGCCAGCTTTGGGCCGAACGCTACGATCGCGATGTCGCCGATGTGTTTGAAATTGAAAGCGAAGTGGCTGGGAAGATTATTGCGCAGCTCCAGGCCAAAATCTCTCCGAGTGAAAAGGCGGCAATCGAGCAAAAACCAACAACTGATTTGGCTGCTCACGATCTATACATACGGGCCAAAACACTCGTCGCGACTGCTGCTTTTAGCGCCCCTGGACGCGAAAGCCTGACCGAGGCGGTCCACTTGCTGAATCAGGCAATCGAACGCGACCCTGCCTTCGCACTTGCGTATTACCAACTCGCCCAAGCCCATGATCAACTCTATTTTGCAGGCATTGATCACTCTCCTGCGCGGTTGGCTATGGCGGATGCAGCGATTCAATCGCTTGCTCGATTCCTTCCAAATTCAGGCGAAGTGCATCTCGCGGTGGCCAAGCATTTGTATTGGGGCTACCTCGATTACGACCAGGCTCGCGAGGAACTCAAGCTGGCACAGCAAAGTTTGCCTAACGATCCGGTGTCGTTTCAAATACTCGCCTTTATCGATCGACGGCAGGGGCGGTGGGCTGAATCGACCAAAAATTTCGAGCGCGCTATCGAGCTCGACCCGCAAAACTCAGGTTTCCTCCAACAACTGGCTAATAGTTATCTGTGCCTGCGCCAATATGCAGATGCCGAGCGCGTTTTGGACCGTGCCGTTGCGGTTTCCCCTAATGATTCAAACATGCGCGCCTTCCGTGCCTCGATCGAGCTTGAATGGCATGCTGATACGCGTCCGCTGCGCTCTACAGTAGATGCGATCCTTGCTGAAGATCCGGGCAAAGGCAAAAACGTAGCGCAACTTTGGCTTGAGGTATCTCTTTGCGAGCGCAATTTCGATGACGCGAGTCACGCCCTGGCTGCGCTGCCGATCGCTGGATGTTACGATGACTGGATTCCATTTCCCCGAAGCTGGTGTGAAGGCGTAGTCGCTCAGATGCGCGGTGATAACGCGGCAGCGCACGCCGCTTTTACCAGCGCCCGAAATGAAGCCGCCAAACTCGTTGCCGAACAGCCTGATTATCCAGAAGGACTTTGTGTGCTCGGGATGGCTGACGCAGCCTTGGGCAACAAGGACGACGCAGTTCGTGAAGGTCGTCGCGCGGTCGAGCTGATGCCAGTCGGCAAAGATGTCATACGGGGCCCGTTATTGATTGAATACCTGGCCCTAATTTATGCGTGGACTGGCGAGAAGGATCGCGCCGTTGAGCGATTAGATGAAGCTGCGAAACTTCCAAGCTTTTTGAGCTACGGCAGACTGCGTCTTCGTCCGCGCTGGGATCCGCTGCGCGGAGATCCCCGCTTCGAGAAAATTGTCGCCTCCTTGGCACCAAGATAAGTGCAACGTTCGCGACGAAACGAATGTTGCTCTGGTCAGCAACCGGGTAATCTTGCCAAATGCCCAACGAACCCAATCCGCTTTCCGATCAAATTCATATCGAGCAGCTGGAGATTTCCACGCGTATTGGGGTTCCCGAAAAAGAGCGCGCTACCCCGCAGCGATTGACCGTCAGCATTTCTTTCTGGCCAGATTACGACCGGCGCGACACGGCCGACAGGATCGACAACACGGTCAATTATTCGATCGTTGCTGAGGAGACGAAGAGCTTTGTGCGAAATCTATCGACAAATTTGATCGAGACACTTGCCGATCGGTTGGCAACGCATTTGTTGAAGACCTTCCGCATCCAAAAGGTCACAGTCGAGCTGCGAAAAATTCCTTTGGAAGACGCCAAGCACGTGTCTGTAACCGTAACGCGAACTGCATCCGTGGCCTGAGAGTTTGCCGCTAGCGACGCCGGCCACTACACTTCGCCTGTTATGCAAGACAATTGGGAAACCGTGTCGAGCGAGCGGCATTTCGCCAATGCGCATGTTGAAGTTGTGACTGATCATGTGCGAACACCCTCGCGTTCGCTACCAAAGGCCTGGACAATTGTGCGCCGCAAGGCAGCTGTGATCATTGCGCCCATGACGCGGGACGGCCGAATCGTTCTCATTCGCCAGGAGCGTATTCCCATTCGCGCAGCAATTTGGGAAATGCCATCAGGTCAGATCGACGGTCCCGTTCACGAAACCGCTGAGCAAGTCGCGCTGCGCGAACTTCGCGAGGAGGCGGGCTATGAGCTTGCCAATGATGGCGAACTCATCGCGCTGGGCCACTACTTTACCTCACCTGGCTTCACAGATGAACGCGGACACTTCTTTTTGGCCCGCCCAGTGGAGTCGTCTCCGAATTATGTGCGTGATGAATCCGAATCGATTTTGGATTGCCGTGAATTTAGCGTGGAGGAAATTCGCCGAATGATTGCCGAGAACGAGATTTGTGATGCCAATACCCTCAGTCTGTGGGCGCGACTGTCTGCGCGTGACCTCCTTCCAGTTAAAGAGCGCTGACCGCTTGTAATTTGATTATTGGCGGTTGCTTCGGATTTCGGTATTCGGATTTCGGATTTTTGATCTGATGACGCTAAGAGACATCTTCAAATTTCGCGATCTACCCGAGGGTGAAACTTCCAAGCCGTTTCTGGAACACTTGGAAGACCTGCGGTGGACGATCGTAAAGATCGCAATCACGCTGGTGGCAGCGATGATCGTTTGCTTCACATTCCGCTCGACACTCGTGCGAGTCCTGCAGGCGCCGTTGCGGGACGTCGGTTCACAAATCGGAACGCTCAAAGCGCTCGGCATCACAGATTCGATCGTGATTTCATTTCATCTGGCGTTTTACGCCGGCATCGTTATCTCCTTTCCGCTGCTGCTCTATTTTGTGGCGGAATTTGTCCTCCCCGCGCTCACGGCAGTGGAGAAGCGCTTTTTGTTTCCAGCTATATTAGTCAGCTTCGCGCTATTTCTTCTTGGTGTGTCCGTCTGTTATTTTTGGTTGCTGCCGAAGACGATTCTTTTTTTCTTTCGCGACACCGAGTCGCTCGGGTGGGCGCCCACTTGGACCGTGCAACAATATTATTCTTTCGTAACGCGGTTCACGATCGGCTTCGGGCTGGCTTTCGAATTGCCGGTGGTAGTGCTGGCCCTGGTTCGATTTGGATTGATCACTTACAGATTCATGGCGCGCACGCGACCTTACGCTGTCGTGCTGATCTTTATTCTGGCGACGATCATCACGCCGACACCAGACATTCTGACCTTGATCGCGATGGCGCTCCCGATGTGCTTGCTTTATGAAAGCTGCATCTGGATTGCATGGCTGATGGAGCGCCGCAGTGCCAGGTCGATCACCAGTTAGTTGCGTGGATCATTTTGTTTACCAGTTTCTCTTCCGTGCGTTTGCCTTTGTTCTGGGCGCGACAGTCGGGTCGTTCTTGAACGTCTGCATTTATCGCTGGCCCGTCGATCTTTCGATTAACAAGCCGCGTCGCTCTTTTTGTCCGGCCTGCAAACAGCCGATTCCGTGGCATCACAATCTACCGTTGGTCAGCTGGATTTTGCTCGGCGGTCGCTGCGCGAAGTGCGGCGCGAAAATCGCCTTTCGCTATTTCGCGGTGGAGTTGATCACTGCGCTGCTATTCCTGGCGGTCTGGCAGAGCTTTCCCTGGCAAATGGCAATCCCGTACTGGATCTTCACTTCACTCCTCATCGTCGGGACATTCATCGATCTCGAACATTTCATCATTCCAGACCGTGTGACCATCGGAGGAATTGTTGCAGGCGTCGTTTGCAGCGTGGCGGTGCCAGCTTTGATGGAAACGGATTCGCGGATTGCAGCATGCGTTCGTTCCCTCCTCGCTGCTGCGCTGGGTTACGTAATTTTATTGATTGTTCTAGAAGCGGGCAAAATTGCGTTTGGACGAAAACGAATTGAATTCGACGCCCCGACACTGTTCACCTGGACTAAACGCGGGGATGACGCCGATCTTGTCGTCGGCGCCGAGGAAAGCCTGTGGAGCGACTATTTTGCCCGGGAAAAAGACCGATTATTGCTTGAGTGCGACGAGGCCAGGATCGACTACCACACCTTTGGGAACGTGACGCTGGACTTTCGCTACGATCGCGTCACGGCCGAAGGTCAAATATTTATGCTCGATGATTTGGCGCAGATTTCCGGCGTAGCGCGTGAACTCGTGATCCCACGCGAGGCGATGGGCCGGGGCGACTTGAAATTTCTCGCGGCGATTGGCGCATTTCTCGGATGGCGCGCCGTGTTGTTTAGTCTCTTCGCCGGATCGCTTCTCGGTTCGATTGTGGGTATGATTACACTGGTCGTTGGGAAACGGGTTTGGTCAGCCAAATTACCGTTCGGACCTTACCTGGCGTTTGGCGCGCTAAGCTGGATGTTTTTTGGCGGAATTTTCCTGAATTGGTACGCGAGACTGCTGAGTCCCTAACGTGTGAGGCAATTTTATCTCCGATTCTTATTCCTACTCGTGCTCTTGGTTTCTCACGGTCCATGATCTTCACCAACTCCCGCTTGATTCTCCCCGATGGAATTCGCGACGGTCTTGAAGTCGTCGTTGAAAAGAGAAAAATCTCCGCGATCCGTGAGCAAGCCCGGACACAAAGAGAAGAGATTATAGACTTACGCGGAAATTATCTCGCGCCCGGCTTTATCGATCTTCATGTGCACGGCGCGCTGGGCCGCGACACCATGGAAGCTTCTGCGGAAGCGTTTCAAGCCGTCTGCGATTATCATGCCAGCGGCGGAACGACTTCGCTTTTGCTGACGACCGCAACGGCACCACTCGATAACATTGCCGATGTTCTAGGTGCCGTCCGTGAGTGTCGCTGTTCGATTACAGAGATCGCTGGCGTTCATGTAGAGGGGCCATTTATTTCGAAAGCCAAATGCGGGGCGCAGCGCGCCGAATTCATTCAAAATCCGTCCCACTCTTCAGTTCAGCAATTGCTCGGCCACGCGGACGTGATCAAACGAATCACAATCGCGCCCGAGCTGCCGGGAGCACTCGAGGCGATTGAGAATTTTCACGTGCATGGGATCAGTGCCAGCGGAGGCCACAGCGATGCATGGGACGAGCAGGCGCGAGAAGGCTTTGCACGTGGCATGCGCAGCGTGACACATACATTCAATTGCATGTCGAGTGCGCGTCGCCGCGGCATTTATCGTGTTGGCGGTTTACTTGAATTTGCCTTAAGCGAACCACGGATCAGTTGCGAACTAATCGCCGACGGTCACCACGTTTCCGAAACGTTAATGACGATGTTGTACCGTGCAAAAGGACCGCGTGGAATTTGTCTGGTAACGGATGCAACCGCGGGCGCTGGATTGCCCAATGGATCGCAGTTCTCACTTTTTGGGAGCGATTGCGTCGTGGAGGACGGCGTCTGTTTACTTGCTGATCACTCGGCGCTCGCGGGCAGCGCTTCGCGCATGATCGACCTTGTGCGCACGATGGTCATGGAGGTAAACGTTCCGCTGCACGAAGCCGTCATGATGGCCACGGAAAATCCTGCGCGTGCTATTGGCCTTGAAGCCAAAGGCTCTGTGAAAGTGGATGCAGACGCAGATTTGGTCGTTCTCTCGCCAGAACTGGAAGTGCTGCAAACATTCAGTGGCGGGCAGGAAGTTTTCTCTCACTAACCCGAGGCTTCAGCGCATCAAGATCGGTGTCCGATTGGTGTTCACCTGTCGCGCCGTGCCTTGTGCGAAGGCGGATTCGTGGTTAAGAGGACTATAGCGACAGCAAAAACCCGGCGATATCGAGCGCAGCGCGCGGTCGGCTAAGCGTACTGATATTCGCCGACCATTCGCGCCACTGTTTCGCGTCGTCAGCAAACGCGCGCTGTACCTGTGCGATGACTTCTCGTGTCGAATCTGCGATCACACCCGAATTCGTCTCGACGATCAGCCGGGCGTTGCCTTCCTCCTGCCCGGCGACGACGTAATTGATGATCATCGGACAGGCGGCAGCAATCGTTTCCTGCACCGTCGCGCCTCCGGCTTTTCCGATGAGCAAATGGCTCTCATGAAGCATGCGGGGAAGTTCATCAGTCCAGCCAATGACCTTTGCCTTGTTTCCGGTCGCGGCTTCGATGTCGGGCATGAGTGTATCCGCACGGCCAATGGTCACGGTGAGATCGACACCCAACTCAGCGAGCCGGTGCGCCAGTTCCGGTGCGCCGCGAGTGGCCGCATGTATCATATATAAAACACGGCGCTCGGAGTTGCGCGGAGGTAAAACGCGGTTCGACCGTGCAGAATCGACAAATTTTGGACTGACAGGAAATCCAAACACCTTGATTTTTTCCGCGGCGACTCCGGCTGCTCGCAAGACGGAGGCACTTTGCTCGTTGGCGACGAGGAAATAATCGGCGGCACACCGATACCAGACCGCGTTAATGGTAATTGAATCCGTGACTACAACGACAATTTTGCAAGGCCGCGAGTACTCGGAGTTTCGTTCCTGAATTCGTCGGAGCACGTTCGGATAAGCCGGGAACGTGCAAACCATCACATCTGGTTGAAAACGCTCAAACAATGCGGCGAAGTGATCTTCGAGCCGCGAAAAACGCGCGAATTCTTCATCGAAATTCTTCCTACCGTCGAGCCAGCGATAAACGGCACCCCATGCGCCAGGCGCGAAATTGACGACCGCCAAATAGCTTTTTCGCACCAGCTCGTTCACCGTTCCATAGGCTTCGGCAAACAGATCGTGCAATTCTACCTCCGTTCCCTCCGGGGCGACGCGGGCGAGACCGTCGCGAATTCCACGCGCGGCGCTGTTGTGACCTTCCCCGAAACTCGCAGTGAGGATCAATATTCGTTTTTTCACGAAGTGTCAGGGTCGCGCTCGCGAGCTGTTTCGTAATGTCATTCTGATCCTGCACTCGCGGGAGAAGAATCTCGGATCATTCTGGCGCCCCGCTTATAGGTGAAAATATAAACCCAGTAGTCGTGGCTACGCATGCAATGGGAAATGATCGGAGATGTTTCGCTTCGCTCAACATGACAAGTGGAGCGAGTTTAATGGATATTTACACCCGGCAAAGTAAACTCTCGGTGAAGATGAAATATCTGGGCTTCGTCTGGCGGGTACTGCGCCGTCTGGTTTGGGAAACAGCAACCGATGCTACAACCGGACTGGCCGCACAGATGGCATATCTGCTTCTTTTTGCGCTGGCTCCGGGATCGCTGTTTCTCTGGCATCTGCTGGGTCTGTTCGGCACCGATCCGACTAAATTGCATCGGATGTTTCTTCTTTTGAAGAGCTTCATGCCGCCGGACCCGAAAGTGCAGGACATTCTCGATTCTACAATGGCGAATGTGGTGGTGACAGGTTCGAGCGGCCTGCTCGCGAACGCGGGCATCATTCTCGGAATTTATTTCGGGACTGTCTTCGTCGCGACGACCTCACGCGCTCTCAGCCATACGCACGGAATGCAGGAAGATCCGCATTGGTGGTCGAAGTATATTATCTCATTTTTCATGCTGTTTTGGTTTGGGATCATTATCGTGTTCTGCTTCAACGCAATCGTCTTTGGTGAACGGCTGGCCGGTCTTGCAGAAGTCAATTTTCAGCTGGCCTTTCCGCTGCAAGCATGGATCACGACGCTCAATCTGCCCTTTACCTTTGTGGCGCTGGTCATTCTCGCGCTCGCGCTCTATCTCCTGACGCCGGAAAATTATTTGACCGTCCGTCAGGCTTTGCCCGGCGCGATTTTCTTTTCGGTCGGTTGGATCATCGCGACGAAACTTTTTCAGCTCTATGTGGCGCGATATGACCGCTACAACCCGACCTATCTCGCACTGGCGTCCATCGTTGTATTGCTTACCTGGATGTATCTGACCTGTCTGTTGCTATTGCTGGGCGGTAAGTTAAACGCCATTCTTCGGCGTGAAGGCGAAAAAATGCGCGCACTTGCGCCCGCGGCGCCCGAGCCCGCAGCAACGAGTTAATGAGTTAAAAAGTTAAATCGTTAAAGGGCAATGCGTGATTGCCCTTTTTAACTTTGTGACGCTTTAATTTTTTTTAACGATTCCGTTGATCGCGTCGCGCGCTCTGTTACGCTCCGTCGCAGTGGTGCCCTTTCGCCTTTGGCTCACAACTGCGCTCGTTTCTGGCGTAATCCTTGGAAGTCTTCTCTGTGCGCAAGTCGATGACGAAGAAAAGAGCCGCCACGAGGAGTCCGAGCAGAGCGAGGCGCATTCTTCGCCCTCTCCGAAACCAAAAAAATCTCCGAACCCGGTAGCAAAAGCGCCGAGGGACAAATCGGGAAAAAAACACCAGGCTTCCGCAACCCCCGGAAAAGCTCCAACCGCAATTCCTCACGCAAAATTAGCAAACGACGAGTCGCGAGAGAATTCAGACACGTCAGAAAAAAAATCACTAACACCAATCCGCAAAGCAAAGTCAGCAAAACAAGGATCGACAAGAGACGATAGCGAATCGCAAGACGCACAGGAATCCCCGCGTGTTCGCGAAGCAAAGTCAAAATCTGACGACGAAGAAGAGACAACCCCAAAGCCGACTCCGCGCGAAACGCCCGAGCCCGCCGCTTCCTCAAAATCAAAGCGACGCCATACGCCTACGCCCAAACCGAAATCAGCGAAAAAGAAATCCCATGAGAAGGAAGTTTCGCGCAAAACGAAGAAGGCGGGGAAATCCAAATCAACGCGAAAAGAAGAGGAAACACCGAAACCGGAAAAGACACCGCCCGCTTCAGAAGAGCGTGCTACGGCGTCAGAGCGTCCAACCCCGGTGCCGAAAGCTCTCGAGTCTGCGGCGCCGACACCAGCGCCCTCCTCTCAGTCAAAAGGTCCACGTGCCGCAACGGGCGAGCGCGCTCAGGTTGTCATCGAAAAATCTGGCCTGGAAGAGGACCAGGGTCTCGAACCTCCGCCATCGCCGCCGCCGAAAAGAGGTTTTTGGCCCTGGTCTCGTAGTTCGGGTAACTATCGCTATCTAACGCGATCTGTGATCGACGCGATCCGACGCGCGCCGGTGAAGCGGCGTCGCTGGCAATTCATTGTAGTACACAATAGCGGCACACGGCAGGGGAACGCGCGTGTCTTCGATTATTATCACCGGCACGTGCGCCGGATGCAGAATGGTCTCGCCTATCATTTTGTGATCGGAAACGGAACGTCCACGGGAAACGGCCAGGTTGAAGTGGGCGATCGCTGGCGGCGCCAGATTAACGGCGGGCACGTGCACAGCGATTATCTGAACAACATTTCGCTAGGCATTTGTCTGGTCGGCGATTTCAATCGTGGGCAGCCAACCCGCGCGCAGCTCGACGCATCCGAGGAGCTCATCCGCTATTTGCGAGAACGTTGCGGAAAGACCGACAGAGGCGCGATTCCTGTGCGGCCACATCGTGAAATGAATCCACCGCGTTGGCCGACAGACTGCCCGGGAGACGATTTTCCCTATTCGTGGTTTCGCAGGTTCTAGTGGTCGCGGATTTGTCCGCTTGTCATCATCACTTGCGGTCCGCCACGATTAAATTGGCTTCCTTGTAGTTCCAGCGATAACCGAACCCGAAGTCGAGCGGAGGCGGATTGCCTTGTCGAAAAATTTCCTGAAGCCTGGGCTGGTAATGTTGTTTGAAGAGATCGATCGGGCCGAGGTAAACGCCAAAAAGACGCAGGCTCCATTTGTTTGGATCGAAATAACCCAGAGGAATTCCCGAGTCGTCCTGCACGATTCGGTTGCTATGGTCGAGGATGAAATTGCGGATGGTCGCGAAGCCTTGCTCGAACATCAGATACGAAGAAGACTTCAGAAAACTCGAACCGTTCCCGAGTCGTTGACAAAATTTTAAAAAACCGGGCGCGGACTTGATGCCGCCATCAGAAATATCGGTGGTGAAATAATACAAGGTTTGTGAATTGCCCGATTGATTGTCTGTATAACGGATTCGCACTCCAGGAGTGCTGCCGCCTTTCTTCCCCGGCGCGGACTCTTCGAATGCGCCGTTGCTGTTGAGCGAGCCAAACATGACGTTCGTTATCGACTTATCGGCGCGTGCGATAAACACGTAGAGAATCGGCAACACACCATTGAGGTTTTGTTGTTGCAGATCCACCTTCATGTTTTTGGTGATGAAGTACGTTGTGTTCAGCGACGACCTCATTGCGTTTTCCAGATTTCCCAGTGCGCCGGAAAGATTCGGGATGCGCAAGGGCTCGGGCGGCGGTCCCATTGATTCCTTCCCGCAAAGCACGTACACCGAGGCGTTGGGTAAAAATTGATCGACGTACAAAAAATCCGGGCCGCTGAACATATAAAATGCGACCGGAGTCGGCTGCGTTACCTCAGGAAGATTAGTGGCTGTCCACGCGTGCAGCTTTTGGAGTTGACGCTGGTAGAGCTTGTTGAACTCGCTTTCAAAAAAAGCGGAATGGGCTTGCCACGCCGGATCGCGCGTGAGCGGTGCAAGCGGAGAATTCTCTGGCACAGGCATTCCAGCAAGGAACCGCGCGATATCGTTGGGTCCGGCACTTGTCGGAGCCACAGGAATCGCCCGCGGCGCGCTCTGGGGAATCTCCTGTGCCGTAACGCTGAACGCAGTCGCGAGTACGATGGTTATCACCCATGCGACGCTGCTCTGTAACTTGTGCCCTTGTGCTGTCTCTCGCCGCTTCCCTTTAGGAAGGAAGAGAGGCGAGCGAGCGCTAAATAGATACGAACCTCGCGTTTTCATGCAGAGCGTCGCGGTCGTTTTTGCGCGCAAAAATACAGCAACAGGCCCACGAGCGCGGTAGCGAGTCCCGCAAGCGATTCGATGGTCTTCCAGCGCAACAGATAAAACATCATCCAGAGCGTGATGACGCTGAAGATGATCGGAGGCAGCGGATAAGCCCACACCCGGTAAGGCCGGGCGATTTTCGGACGTGTAGCGCGCAACACCATCACGCCCAGCACAGCGAGCAGCGAACAGAGCAACAAGCTAAATTGAGTGTATTGCACCACGCTTTCAAAGCTGCGCGTGAGTAAGAGGATATTCACGGTGAGTAACTGCAGCACAATGGCGTTGGTCGGAATGGCGTGAGGATTCTTGCGGCCAAGCATGCGCAGCAACCAATGATCTTCGCCCATCGACATGCTGACACGCGGCCCGATCCATGTCATTGAGCTGATTGCGGAAACCAGGCCGAGACAAATGACCGCGCCGGCAACCCGCCCGCCGCTTGGTCCGAAGATATGTTTGCCCGCGATTAAGCCGACATCGAGTTGGCCCCGCATTTCCCACTGTGGAGTCGTGGCCAGAAAAATCGCGTTCAGAAGAACGTAGGCCGCAATGACAATAAGCGTTCCCGCGAGAAGCGAGCGCGGAACGTTCTTCTCCGGTTTTCTAACTTCACCGATGATGTAGCTCGATGCGTTCCAGCCCGAATAGGAATACATGACGTAGACAAGGGCGACCGCGAACGCGCCGCGAAAGATCGACGTCGTATCGCCGGGCTGCGGCAAAAAAGTGATGTCCTGTTTTGGTTCCACGAGAAATCCAGCCGTGATGAACGCACCAATCAAGAGCAGTTTCACGATCGTCCAGAGGTTCTGAAACGCACTGCCAATCTGCAGATTTCGAAGATGAAAAGCCGTTACTGCCCAAACAACAACAAATGATAGAAGCACCGGCGAACCGACGCCGAACACTCCGACAAAATATTTCCCAAACGCCATGGCGGCGAGCGCGATCGGCGCAGCGAACCCCACGGTAGCGGAAACGAATCCCGCCATAAACCCGAGCGCCGGATGATAGATCTGCGATAGAAAGTGGTATTCGCCTCCGGAGCGGGGCAGAGCGGCGCTGAGTTCGCCGTAGCAAAGCGCGCCACAAAGGGCGGTGATTCCGCCAATGATCCAAAGCATGAGCAGCGGAAATCCCGACTGAATATCTGCAAGTTGAAAGCCGAGGCTGGTGAAGATGCCCGTACCGATAATGTTGGCGATAACGATGGAAGATGCCGTAACGAAACCGATAGTCCGCCGCGGAGTCCGCGACTTCACTGAACGAGATTCAGTAATTGTAGCCATCTCTGGGGCGACAATCCCGAAATTATCGGGACTGGCGAATTCTTTCGAAGTGGTCTTCAAATCCATAATTGGCGAATGAGTCTTTTGTCATTCTGAGCGAAGCGAGAGAATCTCAGATCATTTGTTTTGGCGGCGCACGGAAGCAACAGTTAGAAATGTTTCGCTTTGCTCAACATGACACCCGCCATTTTCCCGAGTTGTCAGAAGCCATTCCCGGCATCACGTTGAAAGCAGCATGGACCAATCGCTCTCCATCGAAACGGCCACTCAACTCGCAGTCTTTCTTGCAAATCGTCCCGGGGCGCTTGCGCGCGTGTGTGAAGCGATGGCCAAAGCAGAAATTAACATTCACGCGTTGGCTACATCCGACACCGTTGATCACACAGTGGTGCGCATGGTAGTAAGCGATCCGACCAAGGCACTCATGCTTCTCGGCGAGGCGGGAACACTTGCGCTGGAGACCGAAGTGCTGATGATCGAAACGTCGAGCCAACCAGGCATCCTGGCAAAGATCGCCGAGCGTCTGGCAGAAGCCGAAGTCAATATTGAATACGCATATCTCGCCGGCGGCCGCGCAGTAGAAAAAGGTCTGATGGTTCTGCGGCCATCGGATGTAGAAAAAGCGAAGCGCGTCCTGCGGGATTTGTAGGCGCACCGTTGTAACTGGCATTGGTGATGCCCGCAGGGGCGACTCTGGCTACAGCTTGCGCGAATGAGTAATGCAGCCGTGAAACTACGGGCGAATCTCGATCGTCGTCCCGTCAGGCGTTACACGCCAGAGTTCCTCGATTTCTTCGTCGGTGAGTGCGATGCAACCCGCAGTCCAATTTTTCCAACGATGAAACGCACCAATCCAGCCGCGACCGTTTTGAATTCCGTGAACCATAATGTCAAAACCGGCTGAGACGCCGCGTGCGGCAGCTTGTTGGTTGTCTTCATCTGACGGATAAGAAATGTGCAGCGCAAGATGAAAGCTGCTTTGCGGATTTCGGCTATCGATCTTGTAGATTCCCTCCGGCGTTTTCATGTCGCCTTCTTCCCGCTTCGCGCCCACTGGATTCCGACCCAATGCGATTCGATAACTCTTGATCTGGTTGCCGTCGCGAAAGATCAACAATCTTTTCGCCGATTTTTCCACAACAATCCGATCGATTGTTGTTCCAGCGGGCAGCGGATCCCAATTGTGATATGCGTAAAAGTAGAAGACCAAAGGGCAAATCGCGATAGATATGAGGATGATCTTGCGATTCACATCCTGAGGTTTCAGCGGCCTCAGCGAAAACGCAAACCAGCAGACCCGAAGGGTCGCTTGGGGATTAGCCGGTGGTGTAAACCACCGGTGTTCATATCGTCACGAGAGGCCCCAGCCCCGGCAAGGGCGTCGGATTAAAGGTAACGTTCGTCAAACTCCGCGCCACTGCGGCACAACAATTCTAGATACTCTTCGCGAAACGTGCGCGTGCGGTGATGTTCCTCCTGTTGTTCGATGTAATGACGAACCGATTCGCGTTGGGAAGGGCTTACCGTAAAGGCGCCATAGCCTTCCTGCCACGCGAAGCCACGCGTGCCGATCTCATTGTGCACCCAACCGGAAGAAACGGCTTTCAACCGCGAATCACATCAGCCAGGCGATGTGTCGCACGAAGCCCAATAAGCATATGCACATGGTCGGAGACGCCACCTACGCTCTCGGCAATTCCATTCGCCGTGCGAATGATTCCGCCCAGGTACGCGTGCAAGTCGCTGCGCCATGTTGGTTCGATTATGGGTTCGTGATTTTTTGTTCCGAAAACAATATGATAATGAAGGCTCAGATGTGTCGATGACATACGGATTGATTACGACGCCCCGATCGGGGCTTGAACGCTTTTATACCGATCACCGGTGGCTTGCGCCACCGGCTAATTTCTTAAAGATCCCTCCGGGATCGTACTAAGTGCACCATTCGGATTGCCAACTGAGATTCGATGCCGGATAAATGCGCGGCGCATTATGACCTCGGTACGCACCTTCCTCGGCTACCCTTATCCACTGGGCGCGACGTGGATGGGGAACGGTGTCAATTTTGCCATCTTTTCCGAGCACGCTACCGGTGTAGAGCTTTGCTTGTTCGACAACAACGAGGCGACTGAAGAAAACGTTCGCATCCCGGTCACCGAACACACCGATCAAGTCTGGCATGTGTTTTTACCGGATGTGCGTCCAGGACAGTTGTACGGATTTCGCGTTTCGGGTCCGTACGATCCACAGCATGGGCTGCGCTTCAACAGTTCGAAACTGCTTCTCGACCCGTACGCAAAGGCCATCGCCGGAGAAGTGAGCTGGGCGGATGAAATGTTCGGTTACGTGATCGGAGGCGAGAAGGACGATTTAACGCAGGATTTTCGCGATGATGCCTGGGGCGTGCCAAAGTCGGTGGTCATCGACACCGGGTTCGACTGGCGAGGTGATAAGAAGCCAGGTACGCCGTTGCACAATTCTGTGATCTATGAAGTGCACGTGAAAGGGTTCAGCAAACTCTGGCCCGACGTGCCCCAACAACTGCGCGGCACTTACGCGGCGCTCGGCACGACGGCAGCCATTGATTATTTCAAAAACCTCGGTGTGACGGCTATCGAGCTGTTGCCAGTGCACGCGCACATTGACGACAAGGTGCTGATCGACCGCGGCCTAACAAATTACTGGGGTTACAATACGATCGGATTTTTTGCGCCGCATGCGCAGTACTCCAGCGCCGGGCAAATGGGCGAACAGGTCTCCGAATTCAAATCCATGGTGCGCAATCTTCATGCCGCCGGTATCGAGGTGATTCTCGATGTGGTTTACAATCACACTGGCGAAGGAAATCATCTTGGGCCCACCTTGTGTTTTCGCGGCATCGACAATTCCGCCTACTACCGGTTGCATCCGGACAATCCGCGTTTCTATCTGGATTTCACGGGCACCGGAAACACGTTGAATCTGCTCCATCCACGCGTGCTACAGTTGGTGATCGACAGCCTGCGTTATTGGGTCGGGGAAATGCACGTGGACGGATTTCGTTTCGATCTGGCAACGGCGCTCGTGCGTAATCACGAAGGCGTAAACATGCTGCATCCCTTTCTCCAGGTCATTCAACAGGATTCGATTCTTTCAAATGTGAAACTGATTGCGGAACCGTGGGACGTCGGGAACGGCGGCTATCAAGTCGGAAGTTTTCCTGCGCCGTGGTCGGAATGGAATGGGAAATATCGCGACACTGTTCGCAGTTTCTGGAAAGGCGATGAAGGCCGAATCGGCGAGATGGGTTACCGGCTCACAGGCAGCCCCGATTTATACCAGCATAATGGCCGGCGACCGTACGCCAGTATTAATTTTATCACCGCGCACGATGGTTTTACTCTGAACGATCTGGTCAGCTACAACGACAAGCACAACGAAGCCAACGGCGACGGCAACAAAGATGGCGACAATAACAATCTCTCGTGGAATTGCGGCGCGGAAGGCCCAACCGAAGATCCGCAGATCAACGGGTTGCGCGAACGACAGCGGCGGAATTTTTTAACCACGCTTTTTCTTTCACAGGGCGTGCCGATGCTCAGTGGCGGAGATGAATGGGGACGATCACAGAATGGTAACAACAATGCTTATTGCCAGGACAATGATATCAGTTGGTTCAATTGGGCGCGCGACGAAAAGCAAAATCAGTTTCTCGAGTTCACGCGAAAGCTGATTGGATTTCGCAACGCGCACCCGGTGTTTCGCCGGCCGAAGTTTTTTCAGGGTCGCCGGATACGCGGGTCTGAGATTCGGGATGTGATGTGGTTCAATCCGGGTGGGAGCGAGATGAGCGACGAAGATTGGGCGTCGCCATTCGTTCGTTGTATTGGCACGCTGCTGAGTGGCGATACCAGCGATGTTCTCAGTTTCGAAGGCGAGCCAATCCGTGACGAAACATTTCTGCTGCTGATCAATGCGCATTACGAACCGATCCCATTTGTCCTTCCCGGCCAGGAGCATCTCGAGTGGCAACTCATTCTCGATACAATGGATCCGAACGGTTTCCTCGCTGAGCCAAAAAAATTCGCATCCGGCGACGACGTCGACCTCGGGGGGCGCGCGTGCTGCATGCTCCGGCTCGTAAGTGGGACACAAGCTCAGGCCCGCGAAGAATCTTGGAAGAAACGCCGCGTGGAGTTTCCACCCCTGAGCGCAGAGGAAGAACGCGCTCGCCGCAAATAGCCCGTTGCGTCGGAAGAGAAATTCAGCAACGCAATCTTGTTGCCAGAAACGAATTAGTTTATAGAGATGTAGAGCGCATATTTTGATGCGCGGCCAAATTTTTTGGTCAGTGATTCGCCATGACACCAAGTTCTCTTGTTATCGTCACTGATCGAGGCGAGTTAAAAGCATATCGGGTGAACGAGACGCCGACTCGCGGACCGAGCCTGCAACTTGTGCAGGCATTTAACATCACGGACGCACATGGAAGGTTTGTGGACAAAGTGAGCGATTTGGCTGGGCGGTTTCCTGTGACCAACGGTGCAGGGACTCATCACGGGCCGGGTTCCATTTCCGAACGAACCCAGTTGGCAACAGAAATGGACCGCCGCATTCAAAAGGAGCTCGCCGACCAAATTACAAAAATTGTGTCACTCGATGGAAAGGAAGGTTGGTCGTTTGCGGCGCCGGCGGAAATTCACGGGGCGATTGTCGATCTTCTGCCTGCGGCAGTGCGCGACCGAATCGTCGAACATGTAAAATCGGATTTGGTAAAAGTGGAACCGGCCAAACTCATTTCGCGGTTTCGTTCATTGCAGCAAATTTAATAACTGATGCTAGATACTGGATTACTGGGGGAAAGGCCTGGCGATTGCGTCCATCTATCGAACATCAAGTATCCGGCATCCGGCCCGCCGGAATTTTTTATTCCCTCTACGCTAGTAAGCTCACTAATATCTAATTAATCATGCAACTGCCTGTTAAGATCTCGTATCGGGGTCTGGAAAAATCTGACCAGATCGACAATCTCGTTTTGGATTATGCAGCACGACTGGAAAAATTTTGCGACCACATCAACCGCTGCGATGTGGCCATCGAGCAAACCAATCACACCCATCAAAAAGGAAATCCGTACCGGTGTCGCATCGATGTGACGGTGGCGCGCGGACACGAGCTTGTTGCTGATGAAAAGCAGATGGACAACGGCTCGCACCAGCCGGTCAACAAGGTGATCCATGACGCGTTCAAAACGATGGAGCGCGAATTGCGCCGCGTTGTGGACAAACAAAGGCGCGAAATAAAAACACACGCTGACACGCGCTCTCCGAAATAATTTGTGGCGACCGCCTCCTTGTCGCGCGCAGGTAGGTAGGGGCGATTGACCTCAATCGCCCACCTTCATGAGGGGAATGCAGCAACAAATCGGCCAGTTCGAAAGCCCCTCAATCATTCGGCTCATTTCCACGGACGATTCGGCGCGACCTATTTCATAACAATTTGTTGCCAGCGTCGCGGCGTAAATCAGCTTTGCCTGAAAGATCTTGCGAGCCTCCTGTTTGAGACCGCTCGGCGCTACCATGCATCGCGGCGATGGCATTTGAAACTGCCTCTGCTGATGCCCGATCATCTGCAGATGCTGATTGGTGTGCCGGGCGGGGTGAAACTTTCAAATCTGATTCGCGATTTCAAACGGATCACGGCCCGAATCGCCTCTTGGCAGCGGAACTTTTTCGATCACCGATTGCGACATGATGAGAGCCAGAATGGGAAGGTGGCGTACATTCGTGCGAATCCTGTTCGCGCTGGACTGATCGGGCCGGGTGACCGTTGGTCATTTGCGATCAACAGCAACGACCTAGGAGGAGATCCCGGTGCTGGACGCGCGCACACGGCGGGCGATTGAGGTCAATCGCCCCTACCTCAACTCGCACAGTCAATGGCAATGTCGATCGCTCGCTTGCTATGCGAAGCGCATCAATAGAACGAGCGAGACCACCGCTAACACGATCCCGATCACCTCAAAGTAGTTCAGTGACTCCCGGAACAGCACCACGCCAATTGCGGTAAGGAGCAGCACCAGAGAGACAGAATAGAGAACGCTAATGGTGGCCAGCTTCAGGTGCTTCATTACGAACACCCAGCCGAAAGCGGTCGACGCGTAGAGCGCGAAGCCAAGGTAAAACCAACTCGTCCGCAGGGGTTGCTCGCGCGCACTGGCGAGCTTGAGGAAGTAGTCACCGAGCACGCCGATCACGCTGAAGGTAATCGTGACGAGAACCGCGATCGTTTTTGTTCCCATTGTCGAGATTCTCTCGCTAAAAGAATCCGCCGAGGAATGCCGCCGCTTCATCCGAGATGCCGACGATCTTGTTCGTTGCCTGACGATAGAATTTGAAATTGAGCTCGGTTTCGGGTCGACCGTCGTTCCAGTGGGAAAAAAGTTTGAGCTCGCTCCGTCCCAGGCGTCGCTTCGCGAGCGCGATGCGTTCGACGTTGATGCTCACGCGCGGCGTTTGCCGGGCGATCCCGCATTTCTTTGGGATCGCTTTCGCCAAGGTGACCACACCGCTTGCGATGAGACCTGGCCCGCCTTCGTTCTCGCTCGCGAAGACGAAGATCGTATCGCCTTTGACGATGTGCTTGCCTCCATACATCGTCTTCTGCGCGTTGAACGCGAACGTCTCCGCCTGCGGATTGCTAATCTCAGCTTTAATGGCGAACATCATGCTCCTTATCCATTAATTCCATGGCCGTCTACGGGACAAGGCCTAATGCCGGTGTTTTTCGCCGTCCGCTAGACGTGCGAGTCCATCGAGGAGCGTTCCCGTGCCCACGCGGTCTCCGTTGTTTCTCATTCGATACGCGAATACGAGCGTGCCTTGCTTGTCGACGAGGAAATCGCCTCCCAGTTGAAACATGTCAGGCGCGAAGCCCAGAAACCGTTCTCCCTTGGCAAGGAGCTTCAGGTATCGCCAGTTCAGCGATGGGGACAGCATCGCGCCGGTTAGACCCGTGCGGCCCATACCCCATCGAGCGTAAGTTGCCCTGGTTCGATCAAGTAAGAGCGGGAATGGCAGAGCCACGTCATGTAGCATCTTTGCGCTTAGCAAGGTCGGTTCGTCGTAGGCCACGACCAGGACTTCAGCACCCAGCCTTTCGATCTCTTCCCGTCGTTTGATCACCTCGACCAGGTGAACTCGGCAGAAAGGTCAAGCGGCGTGACTAAGAAACGATACAAGCACCGCCCGTCCGTGCAGGCTTTCGAGCGAGACTATCTCACCTGTTTCACGCGGCAACTCTAGTACCGGTGCCGGCTCTCCAACGCGAAGTTCTCTTCTCATTGTTCCTCCTTCGGCCGCTCCAGAGCGAAGCTGCGCGACAATTGAAGTTATATTAGTCAAGATCGATCCTGCAAGCACGGGACCAAACGGCGGTTGGCGGCATCGCCTGGTTAGGCCTTTGCGCGCTTGCCATATAATTCAATCTTGTTGCCATCGGGATCACGCACATAAACCGACAGGCCGTCGTCCTGCTGCATCGTTTCTTCCGGGAAACCGTGGGCGACGAGAGCGCGGCGTGCCTCCTCTGCGCGCTCCGGGGGGATGAGGAAAGCGAAGTGCTGCCCGCTACCTGCGCGCTCGTGCGCGAACAGCGCGAGCCGCTGGTCGCCTAATCGAAACCACGCTTGCTGGGGCCCGCGAGACAGCAAAGGCAACCCGAGCACGTCGCGGTAAAATGCGATCGACCGTTCAAGATCCTGGATCTCGAATGCAATCTCGTGAATTCCTAGCACTGGAATGTCGTTCATGTAACTTGGCTATATACACGGCATCGTAAGGCCTAACGAGAGGGAGCTGAGCCATCGCTGGCCACCGTGAGCGTAACAAACTCTCTGAACTGTTTCGTAAAATTCGTGATAATGACTAGTTGTGTGGTCCGATATGAAAACGCATGCCGGTAAGATGAGCGTCGACATATGTAAGAGGTCGATAAAGATAATAAACGAGGCGCGACTGGGGAAAAATGACATAATTGTGCCCGTCGCGATTCCAGCGCTCCACGTGTGACGTCCGCAGCCGGATGTAGGTCCCAGTATAAATTGCGCCCACAATTAAGACGATGACAAAGAACCGCTTCATCCAGCAATATCGCGCTCAGCTTCGCTTTTTTTGCGCGCGGCGCGCAGCCAGACCGCCCCGAGGAACACGACCAGGCAGGCCCCGCCCATCACCCAGCGAAGATCCGGAACAATCACCTGTCCCGACGCTGGCACGAGCACGAGCTCAAGCGCCGCGAGCTTGTAAGGCGCGACCTTGAGCCACTGCGGATCGGTCAACAGCTCGAAGAACGCGCGGCGGCTCGGATAGCGCACGACGAGAATGCGGCTCCAGTCGTCGATCGCGGGATCAAAGCCGTCGAGGTTGCTGTGCGCCTTGCCGTCTGTGCGTATCTCCATGGTCTGGCCTCCGAACAGCGGATATGCACCGAGGCGGAACAAGATCGGCATTACAGCCTTCTCGTAGATCGCGTTTGCTTCCGCAGGCGTGCCGCGGACGCCTTCCATCCCGGGGCCGCGCTTGAGCTCCGGGTAGTAGCGCATCGCGTTCAGCATGTACACGGGCCGGCCGTCGTCTGCGAGGCCGAAGGCGCGCATGCGCGCAAGGAATACCGCCTGCTCTGCGGGGTCTCCGGGCAATTTGCCCTCCATCCGGTGCAGATAGGCGTCGACTTCCTCGGAGCTTAGTTTCTGAAGGTTGCCTGGGGCCTGCCAGATCCAAAAGGCGACGAATAGCACCGCCAGCACGGCACCGAGAAGCCATTCGAAGCGATATCTTTTCAAAGGATCTCTCCTCGCTCAACGCAAGAGCTGCAGCAGAAGCGGATTCAGTTTCTCAGGAGCCGTCAACTGCAGCCAATGATTCGCGCCGTCGATCCGGACGTAGCCGAACCCGGCGTCGCAGTAGCGCTCCGAAGCGCGCATTTGGTCTTCGGTGAGGAAGATATCGCCGTCGCTCCAGATGCCGACAACCGGAACCTTTACGCGCGAGAACGCCTTGCCGGGCATCAGGCGCAGGTTCGCACGGTAGTAATTGAAGCCCGCCGTGAGTCGTCCGGGACGCGACAGTCGCCTCCTGATGTGTGGAAACTCGGCCCGATAGTGAAGCAATAATCCGAACAGCCACCAGTCGAATCGCGTGATGAGGAACTCGATCAGTCCGCGCAGCTGGATGCAGTACAAGTAATAACCCTTGAGCTTCTGAGCGAGGCCGGCGCGCGCATACGCGGCAGGATGCCCGACCGATAATGCCAGGTAGCAGTCCACTCGCTCCGGATGTTCCATGGCGAAGCACCAGCCCTGCACGGCTCCCCAGTCGTGACCGACGAGCCGCACTTTCGCGATCCCCAGCGCATCTAGCAGCGCAACCAGATCCGCCACGAGTTTGTCGATCGTGTAGTCGCTCTCGCGCGGCTTGATCTCGCTCTCGCCGCAGCCGCGCGTGTCGAGCGCGGTCACGCGGTAACCGGCATCGACGAGCGCTGGAATCTGGCTACGCCAGACCGTGTGGTCGTCCGGGAAACCGTGCACGAGCAGCACGTCTGGGCCCTCGCCTTGGGTGACGACGTTAAGCTCGACGTCGTTGATCCGGATCCGGCGGTGGTTGCTTGTCATGTCGCCTCCAGTCGTGACCACAATCGTGCAGTGAGCTTCTGCATCGTCTTGATCTACGCTAAAGCGCGCTGATGGTGACGTAGTATCCGTCCGGATCTCGGACCGAAAACTCCTTCGTTCGGGTGTTCGGGTTCACATGAGGCTCCTCTTCGAACCGGGCGACGAGACCGCGTGCTCTCTTCAGCGCCATATCGAAATCGTCGACACGGAAGAACAAGAGAAGCCCGTTGCCAGGTGGCGCCTCGTCTGGGCTCATTAATGATGGATGCTCATGTGCGCCCCACTGGTGGAGGCAGAGCAACACGGTTCCATCCGTATCCAGGATTTGACCAAAGTAGTTGTGGCCCGGAGGCGTCTCCGGCTGGCCAAAGAGCGACTGGTACCATTTGAAGCTCGCCGGTACGTCTCTCACCCCGACGATCGTCCATGTGCGCTTCATGGTGCTTTCCGGCGGCCTAACGAGAAGGAGTTAAGCCACCTCCTTGAAGGGTTGAGCTCCAGCGATGAGTTAAATACGTTCGTGGCGAGTCCCATTTTGAAGGAGTTAGCTCGTATCAGTCGATGACCTGCTTGTCCTAGAGATTGTACGCGAGCTTGTGGGTCGGCTGATACAGCTGGATGTCATCCGCGCCAGGCACGATCAACATCATAACGCGGCCGTATTCCCGTTGCTCGATGGGACCTCGAAAACGCGCTCCCTTGGCCCGCAACTCGCCAACCGTCGTATCGATATCGTCGCACATCAACGCGATCGTGTGGTGACGCGAAAAGTCGTACGATTTGCCTTCCCATTCGCTGTGCGTCGGGTGCACGCCCATCTCGCTCGGCCCCGATTGAAAGATGAGCCAATCGTTATCGAAATCCTCGGCGACGTACTTCCACCCAAGGACGTCACGCAGAAACGCCCGTGTTGCGTTAGCATCGTCAGAGTAAATCAACATATGAATTGAGGTAATCATATCGTCATTGGTTTCGTTGTTACTGCTACTGCGCGCATCCAGCGAGAAAGAGATAAGCCACCCAGCCGCTTGAAGCAAAAGTTTCGATTTCGCCACAGACGGAACACGGGTGGCTGGGTTGGTTTCAACGTCTGGTTAGATGTTTTGTGCTGATCGCTCCATTATTCAAAACCTTGGACATTAGCCTGCGCAGTTTCGGCCAGTCTTTTCTTCTGAGCATCAGTCCGCGACAGCGGGGATGCCCGCACCTGCATGGCCCAAATTCCTCGCCCAAATCGAAGTCGTAGTCGATTAAGAGCTCTTCGCCCTGGTCGATTGGCTGGATACTTGTTAACCAGAGGCCGCCGCGTTTCTTTTTGATGGCGCAATTGGGATAACAGCCATGATTGACATGGCCAGCCGGACTCCATTGCGGTCTGGCGTCCATGTCGTGCTTGGCATCGAACTTGATAACATGGTTCGCGCCGCGCAATAACATGACTGCGCCTTCTTCCCACGGGATAACGCGGCCTTTGAACTCGATGATCGGCGTTCCCACTCTGATCGGTAGAGCAGCAAACAACCCGACGCCGTTAATTGGAGACCTTCGCTTCTGCCATAGCCGCTTTCGTCGCTGTGGTTTTATCCTCATTGTTTTCTTGACCGTCTATCTTTTCGATCGCTTCTTTATAGCTGTGTGCGCTCGTTGCAACGCAACCGCACTCCGTCCGACTCTACTCAATTGGTCGGCGCTTGAGCGCCGACGAGCCGGCCGTGGAACCAGGCCGCGAGCACGCTGCTGCGATCAGGAGAGCAACACTTGCCAGCAAGCTGGCGCCGGCGCGTATCGGAAATTCAAACTTCATTTATGCCAACGAGCACTGTTGTCGAGTACCTCAAAATATCAAAGACACATTGATAAGACCTAACGAGAATAAGATGAACTATCGTTACCGAGAGCGAGCGTCGATCGAAGTGAAAGTGAATTAGTCATCTGAAGTGTAAACACGGGTCGGGAAGCCGGTAGACCTATTTCACAAATCCAATCTTCCTGGTCCAGCTGCCGAAAAGAGGACGCCTCGAATCAGGCTTCAGCCTTGCGGCACCACGCCCCGACAGATGCAAACCAGCACGCAACAGTCTTCGATTTTGCAACCTCGGCTTGCAGCCTGTGCACCAGGGTATCAAGGCTATCCAACGACTCGATGGGCAGATGCAACTGCTCCATCTGCGGTCGTAAACTGCATAAGGTATCGTAATACCATTGCGCCAGGTAGGTTTCCTTCCCGAACGACAGTTCCATGCGCATTGCAGGCTCGGGCAATCCAGCCTCTACGAATGTGTGGTAAAGCTCCGTTCCCATTTCGTGATTGGCAGAAGCACCCATTGCCTTGTCAATGAGCGAGGCCGTTGCGAACCACAGAGGTAGCTTTGCCAAATGCGCAAGGACCGGGACCCAATATGGCTCCTGAAAAACTAACACTCCCCCCGGCCGCACCAATCGGGAAATTGCGCGCAACACTGCTACCGGATCGGGAAGGTACATCAGAATAAAACGGCCCACTGCCGCATCAAAGGGCTTTCCGTCCGGGATTTCACCTACATCAGACTCATTGAAGCTTACGTTGTCAAAGCCGGCCTCGATCACGCGAGCACGGGCTTTGGCAATGGACTTCGGGTCCCGCTCGATCGCTACAACCTCGCCCGAAGGACCTACGAGCCGGGCTACTAGCATGGCCACGTCTCCTACCCCCGACCCGATATCCAGAACGCGTTGCCCGGGTCCAATGCCCGCCTCACGAAAAAACCTTTCGGTCGTCGGAGCGACACGCGCAGCTTGCCGGATCAGGCGCTCGTGCTCTGCGTCGGTGTTGCCCAGCGGGTAATCAGTGGAGGGTCGGATCGTTGTCATCTAGCAGAGGGATGTTACCAGCCACCGATTTTTGAAACTGCTTCGAAATGGGGCCGGCCTGCTCGCGAATGAAGCCTGCCTCAGGCGGGGACGCGAGCGACAGAGATGGGCAAACCGAAAGGTCGAATGGAGCTTTTGGGAAAAGCGACATAGAAGGCAAAGCCGCGATGGTAGCGGCGAGTGAGCTGAGAAGCGAACGAGTTTCAAATGAGCGGGAGCAGATGAGTCAATTTCTTCGGAGTTGGCTTCATCGATTAGTTAGATGCACCGCTCGAACTACGGGCGCGGCGCGGGCGTCGGTTGACTCCCCGCGGTCGGGGCTACGCTTGGCGTAGGTGGCTTACCCTTCCCGGAAAGGCCTTTCTGCAACTCATCTGTGATTCTTTGTTTGACCATGTTCTGAATGGCATCGCTAAGCGAAGGGGATGCAGTAGCGGTGGGTTGAGGTGCTGACGTCGCTCTGTTCTTATCAACCGAGCGCATGATCGCCGGCGCGAAAATCACTGATACGATGGCAAGTGTGAGGAGCAACGCCCCGATGATAAAGATCGCGCGCGCAGACGGCGAGAGTCCTTTGCGCGGGGTGGCGCCAGGCTCGGTGCGTCGTACCCCGGCGACACACGCCGGTGGCGCGGGATTGCCAATCCGCTCGGCATAAAGGTTGACCAACGAAACGACAACTCCGTGTTTCACTTCCACGTCGCCTAGATCGTGCAGGTAACGCTGCCAACGACGATGCTGCGCCAAATCATCCGCGAAGCGTTTGCTCACCAGAATGTGACCTGCGTCGCCGCAATCCATCACCCGACGCGCGACATTGATTCCTACTCCGGAAATGTTTTCGCGCGCGTTAGCATCGCTGACGTGTTGGACCGGCCCGCTGTGGATTCCCATCCTCACCGGCAGGCTCGGTTGCGCGCGCAGAGCCTGGCTGACTTCTAAAGCGCACTCGGCAGGCCTCTCCACTGAACCAGTGAAGACCAGGGCCATACCGTCGCCGGTCGGCAAGATGATCAGATGGGCCGCTGCTTCTGCTTCACGCACTGCTTCGGTATTGCGGACAATCTGATTCAACTCCTGAAGCGCTTCTGATTGTTCGTCGGTCAGCAGGTTGGAATACCCGACGATATCGATGAACAAGACATGCGCGATCTCCAGGCGCGGTCTGATTTTCTCGTCATCCTCCATTTGTCCGGAGACGTTAAGTGCACTCCGCCGCCCGCTCTAGATGAATTTTTTTCGCGGCATTTCGCCCATGGCAGAATTCGCTCACTATTTGCCAGGAGCAGGCGCTGCAGCGGGCTTAAAGTCGAACTTTCCGTTGCCTTGTTGGTAGAACACGCACTCGCTCCCGGGACGACAGCCACTCACGTGCAGCCAGGCGGCCGGCATCGTAATAACCGAACCCGGACCGAAATCTTTGGCCGAGGTCGAGTCCGGGCCCGTGTACCAGATCCCGCTGATGATCACGTTCGTGATCTCGCTACTATGTGAATGGAGCGGATTGTCTGTACTCGCTGGGACTTTCCGAATTTGCGTGTATGGCCCAGTTTTGGGATCGCCTGATATTACGGCGAACTGCATGCCCTTCCGCTCGGGGAGTTCGACCCACTTCAGGTCGGTAAATGAAATCATGAATGGTCTCTTGCCTTCAGGCGTTTGCACCCCCTCTTGACCGAGCAATCGTATCGAAACGCACGCTACAGCTATTGCGGTCAAAAACACTCTCATCGCATTCCTCCTTATTTCTATTTTCTACCGCTTGAACGAATCGTGAACTTATTTCTGCATCTAACGACATGGGCTCAGCTACCGCTGGCCGAACCGAGCTTTGCAAATATTGACAACTGTTTCATGAATGAAACGTGAACATCGCGGCGGCGAGCCATTGGCTGCATTGCCTGGTTAGGGCTGCGGAAGTGAGTACACATATGCCAGCGAGTCGCCGCGTGGAGTGATGAAATCTTGAAGCTGCCAGCACTCGTGTTCTCGCTTGCGCAATACCAAGTGCACCGTGTGCCGTTCGGGCGAGTGCTTGGAGTCAAGCACGAACGGATATGACATGGAGACAATTGCCGTATCCGGCGACTCCGTTTCGACGGAAAAGCGAACCGGCTTGCCAATTTTTCCGTCCTGGCCTCCAAGCCAGGGGTCGTAATCCAGTTGCCCGATCTCTCCATTCGAATATGTCCATTCCCTCTTGAGCAGCGCTCCAAACTCTGGCGTGATGAACTGCAAGACACGATCTGATGGGTCGGCATAAAAGGAATAGTGCTCGGAGTAGAAGGCGCGTGCCCAATCTGCAGCCTTCGGGCAATCAGCGGCAGCCACGCCCGCACTGATTAGTGCTAATACGGTCAAGAGTAGTTTCATACGCAGCTTTAACGAGAATCGAGCAGATTGGGAATCTGCGAGATGGACGGGACAGTCCGCGAGGGCGAATGATCTGGGAAGATCATGAGTCAAGGAGATAAGCCACCCAGCACTTTGAGAATTCGGCTGCGCATCATCGAGATGCTTACGACAAAGTGGCGGGTTGGCTTCATCGGTTGGTTAGGGCTTTGTGTGTGGCGCCAAAAAAAACGTGGGCGACCGCTGGGAAGCAAACATCTCACTGTCGGATCTGCATTAGTTCCACAGGCGCTCCATTCACCTCAATGAAGGCAACTGTCACGCCCGTGCTTGGGCTGTTGCGTGGGATGATGATCTTGTGGCCAATCAGTGCGTCAGCAAGATCGTCAACTTCGAATGCAACGTGGGGGATTCTCTGGACGATTTCAGGATAAGGAGCATCCTCCCAGTATCGCTGCCACTGGATACCAAAAGGATTGTTCCCGTGATCGCTAACAGTCACCTTTAGGTGCGGCAGATCAATCTCACCATCAAATCTCTCAGTGGTCGGGATGCCAATGTGATTGTACTTCATGCTCAATTCCGTATTCGTGTAGGGGCTTAACGAGAAGGAGCGCAGCCACCAGTCTGGGAGCAAGGCTGCACTCCAACTGAAAATACAGTAATCAAGATCGACATCGACACGCAACGCCAAAGAGCCGTCGGCTGCAGCGATTGGTTAGGCGGCACGCGACTTCACTGAGAGCCTCTTGCAAGCGAATCGTGCTCATGAGATACGTTCCCAGGTCAAAACGTGCTCGAGTGATTGGCCATCCCATACGAGCGGCGGAGTGGACAATAACAGGCGAGTGCCATCGAACTTGAAATGACGGACCTGATCGTGGCCGATCCAATTCGGATACCAAGCACCCTGAACGTGATGTGTCACAGTTTGCTTCGCTTGATCAATGGTGTAGGTGCCGAAATAGGAACCGTAATCCTCAAATGCCGCACGGAGTTCCGCATCTGTGCCGCGAGCGGGATCCTTTGCAGCAAAGAAGGGTCGATCGTTTCTCATGACATGCGCGGACATGTTGTCGCCGCCGTCATAGACCAGCAGGCCGGACACATTTTTGCCCAATGGATGCTGAACCCGACCCTCCGAATCGCGCGCTTCATACGATGTCAGTCGCCAGGTTCCGAGCAGGCTCCGTGCAGATTGGGATTGAGCGAGGTTTGGAGACGCGATCATCGCATCCCCAACGCCATTATCGAGTGCTTTCATTGGTGAGTCCCAAGTTGATCCGATCTTATCGCCCAACGTTAAAGATGAGCCACGACGGCAGCCGGCGCGACTCGTGCGTCAGCACGAAGCGTGACGGATGGCGGCATTGGCCCTGGCGTCTGGTTAGGCTAATTCATTCATTTGCTTGATCGAGATCCAGGCGAAGAATGTATTCTTCCGTGTCTTCGCCTCTGCCATTGGCGAAATCTTTGTTTTTTCCGATAATTTTAAAACCGCATTTCTGCAGCACTCTTATCGACCCGATGTTGTCCGTTGCTGCCCTGGCGAAAATCGGCCGATCTACAACAAGGTGGAGCATCCTATTGAGCGCTTGAGTCGCTAACCCTCTTCCCCAGAACTCCCTTCCAAGCCAATAGGTGACTTCTATGTTTTCTCCATGCGGATAGCACGATATGTGACCAGCGACTTGTCCCTCTGCAACGATCGTCCTCTTTGTGATTTGTGACGAATTCAAAATTTTAT